>DISP01000020.1 GCA_002421995.1 Bacteroidales bacterium UBA6207
TTAAGCACTTTAACACTAAACTGCAGCGAATCCTGAACTGCCAAAATGCTGTCAGTATTACGCGAAAATAAATTCCAGCTTAAAACAGAACCCAACGGAAGGCTTACATAGGTAAAATCTTTCAACACCTCGTTGCTTCGTTTCATATAGGAGGGAAAAGCAACATTTGCTTCATAACTGAGCAACAGTGGTTTAGGCCTAACAATCAATTCAATGGCCGGACTCATAAAGTCGCCACCTTTGATTCTGAAAACCAAGCATTCGGTAACTTTCCGAAAAGTGAAACGCCGCTCCGCAACATTTACTTTTTCCATTTGGTAGTTTGTTGCGCCTGTCGAAACATAAAATTCGGCCGGAATCTCCTCCCCTTTTATTTCAAGCTGAAAAGTAAAATCCTCATTTTGCAAAACTTCATAGTGCGAAGCGCTGTAAAAAACCTCAAATGGTAAAGGCTTTTGAAAATCAGCTTCATACGAAATAATTCGTTTGACAGGTTGCTTAAAAAAAGAAGGAAAGGTCACCAGGACAAGCACAAACAGAAACGTAACAGCAAGAAAAACTTTAAAGAAACGTGCAGTGATCGAAGTGTCAACAGCTTGAACAAATGAAATCTTCCCAAGCGACTTTGTTCGTTGTTTTATGGCCTCAATGAGCAAAGCGCCATCCTCCGCGCGTGTTTTTTCCCATTCATTTTGCAGCTGGAGTGTGTTTAGCAAACTATCGCTCACTTGCTCAGGGAAATGGTTTCCAATGATCCGGGCTGCTTGCTGCAGCGACATTTCCTGCTGATAGCGCAACAGTTTAATGAGCGGAATCAAAACAAAAAATACCATCACAAAACCAAACAAACCAAGGAAAGAAAAAAACATCCCCTTGCGGACAATGCCGGGTAAAAAGGCAAAAAACTCAACAGAATTATAAACCAGAAAAACAACAGAGAGCAGCAACAGGGCCATCAACAAGCCTTTGTTCAACTTATTACGGAAATACTTCCGAATAAATTCTTCCGTATTTTTTACCAAAATATTCTCAAAATCTGTCATTAATCAATAAAAATACATCTTTGACAAAATGTTTCGTCAAGGATTGTTACTTTAGCCGGCAAATATAACACGAGTTCAGTCATTGCGTTTCAATCATACATATCCTATACCATGAAAAAGTTGTTTTTAACATTGTTTACACTTTTAAGTTTACATTTGATAGCCCAGCAAACCGAAACCCATGTTCACGATCGCTATTGCCGGCACTATCCTGAAAGCTCAGACGTTCCAGCCTTTGCTTGGCGCAGCGATTGGCAAAGCCAGTTGATTTATAACTATGATGTTACTTTTTATTTTCTTGATATCGAAGTCAACAACCTTAATATCAATGTAAGTGGTAATGTCGAAATTCATGGAAAAGTAGTTTCGGCTGTGCTTGACACTTTTGCTTTTGAGCTAATTCCCGAAATGAACATCACACATATCACTTTTAATGGCATAAACTGCCCTAACTGGACAAGAGAAGGCGACAATATTTTGGTGCCGGTGATTCAGCGCCAGTCAGGCGAAAACTTCGTGGCCCGAATCACCTATGGTGGCACACCTCCTACCGGAGGATTTTTCGCCGGGGTGACAAACGCTTATTCAAGTGTCTTTCAAAAAAATGTAACCTGGTCTCTTTCAGAACCTTTTGCTGCAAAAAGCTGGTTTCCATGCAAGCAGGATTTGCCTGATAAAGCCGACTCTGTTTGGGTTTTTCTAACAACGCCCATCGGCACAATGGCCGGTTCACAAGGCTTGCTTACCAATGTGACAACACTTCCGAGTGGAAAACCAAGGTATGAATGGAAATCAAATTATCCCATAGCCTATTACTTAATTTCGTTTGCGGTGGCTGATTATCAGGAATATAACGTGTATGCAAAACCAGTAGAACTGGAGGGCGATTCGATACTCGTTCAAAATTTTGTGTATAACCACCCAAACTTCCTGCCCCAATACCAGAACAGTATCAACGCTGTTGTTCCGATGATAGAACTCTTCTCAAACATTTATAAACTTTATCCATTTCATCAGGAAAAATACGGGCATTGCCTCACACAGCTTGGTGGCGGAATGGAGCACCAAACCATGACAACAATTGGAGGTCTCGGCTTCGATCTTGTTGCTCATGAGCTTGGACACATGTGGTTTGGCGATAACGTAACTTGTGCCACCTGGAGCGACATCTGGATCAACGAAGGTTTTGCCACCTATAGCAACTATTTGGCTCAGGAAATGATCAATGGTTGGGCAGCGGGTCAAAGTTTCATGATTTCAACACAAAATAGTGTTACTTCCCAATCAGGTGGTAGCGTTTATATACCGCCAATGGAGATTACCGAAAACAATGTTTCACGTATATTTAATGGCAGACTATCATACAACAAAGGTGCCGCAATCATTCACACTTTAAGGCACGAAATCAACAATGATGCATTGTTTTTCCAGGTGATGAATACATTTCAGAATCAATTTGCAGATAGCACCGCTACCGGCGATGATTTCCGCATGGTGGCTGAGAACGTGACCGGAATGAATTTTGTTCAGTTTTTTGATCAGTGGTATTACGGCGAGGGCTACCCGCGCTACAGCATTGAATGGTATATGGCCGGGGATCATGTGCACCTGGACGTAACCCAGACAACCTCCTCCTCTACCCCGCTTTTCGAGATGACACTTGATTATAAGCTCACCTTCAGCGACGGAACTTCAACAGTGGTCAGACTTTGGCATGACGCCAACTTCAAACAATTTGATGTTCCTGTAAATAAGGTTGTTACATCCATATCAGTTGATCCTGACAACTGGACTTTCGAGAAGGTTAACAGTATTGTTGTAACTGTTCCACAGCTGGATAATCCGGTTCATTTCACCTATGGGCCAAACCCGGTCGCAGATAAACTGAACATTTACCTCACAAATTTTGACCAGCAGAGCTATCAAATTCAACTGACCGACCTAAGTGGAAAAATCGTGTACAGGGTCGAAGCAAAAGAAAGCCACCGTCAGTTAAACCTGGACAATCTTGCCAAAGGAACATATTTGCTGAAGCTCACGAACGGCACTAATGATTTTACCAGACGAATCGTTTTGTAAGTTGGCTTTTATAGATTTAGGTCACATATTTTGTTGAAAAAGCGTTTTTAGTAACCAAAATTCGCTGCAATGAAAAAACTATTTATTCTCTTACTTGTGTTTGCAAGCACTCTTTGTCGGTCGCAAACACCATCGGACTGTAGTGTACCGGATGAGTTGACAACATTTTATGCACGCGACATTAAGACGTTGGCACTCAAAAGGATGGAACAGTATCAAAGTCCTGACCTGGCCTTCGTGCGCATACCTCAAACCTGGCAGGATACCATCGCCCAAGGGCTTGCGGCAATACTTCAATCAGGTTTGGAAGAAGCTGATTCGGTTTTCAATCGTTATTGTGTACACAATAATACCGGTGAGAAACAAATTTACAACGGATTGCTCATACAGGTGGATATCAACTATCCCTGGACACAGGCCTGGCAAAACCTCAACACAATCACCGGAAATGCATACATTGACACGCTTACAAGTCGTTACGATCTCGAAATCAGCCAGTTTTTTGATTGGAGTTTTGGCGACTATGCCCTGTTGCACACCGACTCGCTTTGGAATATTTATGCCTTGATTGACAGCCTTATAATTGAACCCGGGGTGCTGGGAGGTGAAGCTGATGCATTGATTGGTTCGGCCGGCAGGATAACTTACGAAAAATATGCCGGCGTGCAGTATTTTGATTTTTGGTTTCAATTCAATGATTGCTTTGATGGCTGCGACAATTACCGCAAATGGATGTTTAAGGTACAATCCGATTGTACAGTTGAATACCTTGGTTTTGAAGACTTTGGATTTTTCGGAATAGAGCCTTTGCCCGGTCCTTTGGATTGCAACATTTATACCTCTGTCCCAAAAACTCCTTATGTTGATGTTTTAACAGTTTTTCCAAACCCGGCAATTAATCAAATTACGGTACAATTGAAAAACTTCTTCGTTTTTCCGGTGGAGTTTGCAATTTATACTCCCGATGGCAAAGCAGTATTGCAAGGAAAACTAACAGAAAACAACCAAAAAGTTGATGTGTCAACACTCAGACGAGGTTTGTATATTCTCAGACTTAATGCCTCTGATGTTGCTCATGTGAGGTTTCTTGTGTATTAAATAAGTTTGGTTTTTAAGGAGGATTATGTTGAACTTTTTCTGTAAAGGTTTGTTTTATTGTGGATTAAATCCAACACCATGAAAAAACTAACCTATACGCTTACTATCATTATTCTGACTTTTCAACTTCAACTAATCGCACAAGATTTTCCATGGAACGCATACTTTGGTGGAAACGGAGCAGATTTTGCCACTGATATAAAGCAAACATCCGACAACGGATACATCATCTCCGG
>DISP01000165.1:0-38180 GCA_002421995.1 Bacteroidales bacterium UBA6207
ATTTCTTTTTTGCGGCCTCAAACCCGACGCCAATGAAGGATGGCAAATCGTTTATACCAACCTGACACATCAGAAATTTGATTTTGATAACATCCGGTTGTTTAATCCACACACAGCGGAATTCAGGGATTATATCAAAAAAAGCTATTTTGAGCTATTTTGATACGACCAATCAATCGCTGCTAACGTGTAAGATAATATTTCCGGTACGAGCCATAGCTTCCACCCGACCCATTTGGAATAGTTTCGCGATGCCAGCCTGAAATAACAATTTTATCATCGTCAATCACCTCTGGGTCAAGTATCATTTCATATCCATCCAATACCAGGTCCTCGCCCGGAAGCGCGAAAAAGAGGGTGATGTAGTTATCATTACCCGATTCGAAATTGTACGGAACCCAGGCGGCAGTGTCAACCCTGCTTTGGCCGTTTTTAAAATAGCTGTGGATCATATAACCTGCGCCGTAGCCCGGAACTGTTTGGTTGGGCTCTTCAAACCTGATGGTGCCATGATTCAGCCATAAACTGTCGCTGGTGATGGTGCTTATGCCACCGCTGAGTATGTCGGTCTTGCCAATGAGCGAATCCACACGCCATTCGCCGCCTTTTGTGAAGATTTCGATACGTTTTTCGGTTTCAGATTTCGGCAGAATGTCATTCACCACCTCGCAAGAGCTGGCTGCCAAAAGGATTAATACAACAGATAGTGAGGTTTTTAGTCCGGATAAGATTGTTTTCATTGATCAGAATAGTTTTAAAGCCGCAAAAATATCTGTTTCGCTAAAGAACTTTTCTACGGTATTTATCGTAATTTTCGGTTGGTGCAGCCATGTTTAATGGTCATTTCAATGCAGTTTTCAACAAATCGGTTATTCGTTATTTCCAATTTAAATCCTGGTTTATTTCAACAACGACAGCACCGGAATCGTTAAAAACCGTAACAATTGGTATTAAAACATACCAAAATGACGACCTAAACCCATGTGTTGAGAATAAGTAAAATCATCCATTTATGTAATTTCGTGAGTTATAACTCAAAATTATTATGTTTTTTGTGAGTTATAACTCATAATTATTTACTTTTGTGGTTTAAAGCCATAAAAAAGTATGATAAAGCGGGATTTAGAACAGATTATCTCATCTCAGCTATTTAAAAGGAAAGTAATAATTCTGCTTGGTCCCCGGCAGGTTGGAAAAACAACTTTACTACAAATGCTTAAAGAGAAAACAGATAAGGAGCTGTTGTACCTTAACTGTTATGACAATGACATAAAGAAGCTATTGACTGATGTCAACATTCATACATTACAAAGAATCATTGGTAAGCATGAGGTTGTTTTGATTGATGAAGCACAGCGGGTTATGAATATCGGGATGACCTTAAAGCTTATTGCAGATCAAATACCACATATACAGCTTATTATAACAGGTTCCTCCTCTCTTGATCTGGCAAACATGGTACATGAGCCGCTGACCGGACGTAAATTTGAGTACATGCTTTTCCCATTATCAATGGGTGAAATTGTCAATCATATGGGATATCTCGAAACAAAACGATCTCTTAATGACTTTCTCATTTTTGGAACTTATCCGGATGTAATCAATAACAAAGGCAAAGAGCGTGAAGTGCTTAATAATTTAACGAGCAGTTATTTATTTAAAGACATTTTCATGTATCAAGATATAAGGAAGCCTGGATTTATTGAGCAATTGCTTGAGGCACTTGCTTTGCAGCTTGCTTCAGAGGTGTCGTATAACGAGCTGGCTCAACTACTTAGAACTGATCCTCATACAGTTCAGCGGTATATTAGCTTGCTTGAAAAAGCTTTTGTCATTTTTCGCCTCAGGTCGTACAGTCGTAATGCCCGCAATGAATTGAAAAAAAGCAGAAAAATCTATTTTTATGATAACGGAATCAGAAATGCCATTATATCAAATTTCAGTCCGGTTAATACACGCAACGACGCAGGATTACTATGGGAGAACTTTTTTATTGCCGAGCGTTTGAAATACCTTCATTACCACAAAATATTTTCAGAACGGTATTTCTGGCGTACAACCCAACAGCAGGAAATTGATTATCTGGAGGAGTCGGATGGCGTTTTGCATGCATTTGAGATAAAGCTGAATCCCGGCAAGAATGTGAAATTCCCGGTCACATTCACAAAGAATTATGCCGGTGCAAAATGCAGTGTGGTTCATCCGGAAAATTACCTTGATTTTCTGATTGATGATTAGAATATCAATGAACCTAGCGGCATGTTGACCATGTTTCTGTTTTCATTCTTCAAATCATTTTTTTTTGACCACTTTCATCATTGCCATGCCAATAGCCGGTAAATGGAAATGAAGCTCTTTTCCGGCATCAGGCTTTTCCCGGAAGTCATGTAATTATTCTCAAAAATTTCATCGGCACAAATAGATGATTCATCTTGAAAATCGGGTTGTTGATCGAATGAACTTGTCAATGTTAATTTTGTGTTTACTTTTGCAACCGCAATTAAAGTATTGAACTTGATAAGTTTACATAAAGTTGCAAAGCAGCTGCGTTTATCACTTAAATTCACTTAGATGAAGAAACATTTTTTGTTGTGCATGATGACAATGGTTCTGCTGATTGCCGGCAACAACATTGTGCAGGGCCAGAGCATCCTGATTCAGGAGCAGGATGGAACTATTCACACCGAACTCATCAGCAATTTGCGCAATGTGCATTTTGCCTCCGGCGAAATGGTTCTGCAATTCACAGGCGGAAGCACAAATGCTTTTGCATTGGCAAACCTGAAAAAAGTCTATTTCGACACTTCGATTGGTGTTTCGGAAAAGACAGCGGATAAGCTCAGCCTCTACCCTAACCCGGCAGGCAACAGCCTTCATCTGGAGGGAATTCCGGAGGGAAATAACCAACTTACAATTAACCGCACGGACGGAGCACTCATTTTGACACAGCAAGTTAGCAATGCCAGTCACACCATTGACATAAGTGAGCTGAATGCCGGCCTTTACATCATTCGCGTTGCAGGTTTCACCTCTAAATTTATCAAAAAATGAAAAAGTTAGTTCTTCTTGCAATCGTCATTTTTTCGGTACTCGCAGCCCGGGCTACTCAGGAAAAAATGTACATTCACCTCAACAACAAAACTACACTGGGTGCACCCATCTCATCCACCGACAGTTTGTATTTCAGCAATGACGGGGCAACAGCATATTTCAAAATCAGCGGAGTTGAATACCAGTTTCCCTTAAATCAAATAGACAGTATCACTTTCGGACCCGAATCGCAAACGATCCAGATTGTTTACGAAAATGAGTCGGTAAACCTGATCAATCCACTCGCCTTTGAGGGTGTGGATGTGGCTGTTGATGGTGCCAATGTGGTTGTAAATGCCACAACAGAAGTGCAGGATATTAACTTCAAGTTAAGCGGAACCACTGCCAACGGAACGTTTAAAACATACACTGCCAAGCGCTACAACCTGATATTAGACGGCTTGACAATCACCAATCCCCATGGTCCGGCCATCAACATACAATCAGAAAAAAAGACCACCTTTATTCTCACCGAAGGCACAACCAATACACTGACAGATGGCACGACTTATGCCCCTGCACCGAATGATGAAGATCAGAAAGGAGCAATTTTCTGTGAAGCCAAATTAGTTTTCACCGGCAGCGGAAGCCTGATTGTCAACGGTCACGGAAGCGATCAACACGGGATTTGCAGCGATGATGAGATTGAAGTTCTCGGCGGAAACATCACTGTCGCCAGCGCTACTAAAGATGGGATTCATGCCAACGACGGACTTTTGATGACCGGCGGCAATGTGCAGGTTTCGTCAAGTGGCGACGGCATTGATGCCGATGGTGGCGCCATAGAAATAAGCGGCGGAAGCATCACGATGCAATTGCCAACAGCCGATGTGAAAGGTCTTTCGTGCGACAGTACACTTCTGATCACCGGCGGAACGATCAACATAACAATGAATGGTCATCAGTCAAAAGCCATCAAAAACGACCAGGCAATGACCCTGAGCGGTGGAACAATTACCATCCACACCACCGGTGATGCGGTGTTGGAAGCTTCAGGTTCGGGTTTTGACCCTTCCTATTGCACAGCTATCAAATCGGCTGATGTGATCACCCTCAGCGGCGCTGACATCACCATCACCAGCACGGGAAAAGCCGGCAAAGGCATCTCGTCCGATACTGACATCGTCATGACCGGAGGAAATGTGCACGTCACAACTTCGGGAAACGGCGCCGTTTATACCAACACCTTAGGGCAGCCGGATGCTTATGTTGCAACATGTCTCACCGTTGATAACAACATCCAGATTTTGGGCGGAAGTCTGACAACTTCGAGCTCAGGAACGGCCGGCAGGGGAATTTCGGTTGACAATATTCTGACGATTGGAAGCGCCGAAAGCTCGCCTACCGTGCAGGTAACAACCACCGGAGCAAGGATATTGGTAAGCGGATCGGGACAAAATGCAAACTATGCCGAAGCAAAAGCAGTCAAAGCCGATGTGGATGCTGTCATCAACAACGGGATTATCACCATCAGCTCGGCTGATGACGGAATAAAAGCCGAAAACGCCATTATAATAAACAATGGAACGCTCAACATTCTCAATTCTGTCGAAGGAATAGAGGCGCCATTTATCACATTTAACGGAGGTAATACACATATCAAATCCAGTGACGATTGCGTGAATGCAACTTTTGGAGGCGATTTGATGGGCAACGACGGCAGCCTGCTCACCATCAATGCAGGTTATCTCATGGTGAATACCACAGGAGGTGATGGCCTGGATAGCAATGGAAATGTTCTCATGACGGGTGGAACAGTTGTTGTGCACGGTCCGCCCTCGCAACCCGAGGTTGGGTTAGACTACAACGGAACTTGCACTGTAAATGGCGGCTTGCTTGTGGTTTCGGGCACCAACTCCAATATGACGCAGGCTCCCGGCACAGGGTCGGCACAGTACAGCCTTAAAATCACAACAAATCAAGCCATTTCGGCCACTACGCTTTTCCATATTCAAAATGCCTCAGGAGCTGATGTACTCACATTTCAACCAATGCGCAATTACTATTCGATTGTGTTTTCATCATCAGCCATTCAGAGCGGGCAAAGTTATTCGGTTTATACCGGCGGAAGCAGCACCGGCACTGTTGTTGACGGCCTATACACAGGCGGAACCTACACAGGCGGCACATTGCGCAAAACCTTCACCGTGAGCGGAAAAGTTACAAATGTGACGTTCTAGCAAAACTATTGGGTTAAGTATATGAAGACCGGGCTGATAGCTCGGTCTTTTTTTACAATTTTACATAATTAGTGCTCGTCTTTAAAGCCCGATGGCTTCGTTATATACGTTATTCACGTCCGTCATCCCAACTTATTCGGGACTCCTGACACTCATTCCTTACACGCCTCGCCCTCAAAATTTAAAGCTCAAGCACCAGACCTTATGAACCGACACAAATTAATGATACGAAAGCCAAATATCTTCCGAATCTGTAAAAAAATCTTTTGAATTCATAAGGTAAAACGAATCACATCAAAGAAAAAAGAAATATCAAATCCAAGCCGGAGTATTGCTCAAAGACTTATAAAAAAAGCGCCCGGTGAGTCCGAGCGCTGAATAACAACCAACCAATTAACCCCATTGGGCAACGGGGAATTTCTTTATGAAAGGAATCCAAAAATACAAAATTTGAAGCAGGAAGTCAAGTGTATTAAGCTGAATATTTTAAAAATTCCATCACGTCTCTTCGAGCGTCAGGCACGCGCAGGCGCAGGCGCAGGAAAAGTCAACAAAAAGCTTGTGCCTTTTCCGGGCTCACTTTCAGCCGAAATAGTGCCATTGTGCTGCCAAACAAAGTCTTTACAAAGCATAAGGCCGAGGCCTGTTCCTTTCTCGCCCGATGTTCCTTGTGTTGACTCGTTTTTGTTGTCGTTGAGGAGCATTTCGAGCCGGCCGGCTTCGATGCCGACGCCGGTGTCGCGAATCATAAACTGATGTTCCGTTGCAGTCTGTTTTTTATAGCTCAGTTCGACAATGCCTCCCGCCTGGGTAAATTTGATGGCATTGGAGATCAGGTTTCGAAAAACCAATTCAATCATCAAAGCATCGGCTTTCATTAAGACAGCCTCTTCAATCTCCATTATCAGCCTCACTTTTTTGTTCGAAGCCATTGGTTTTAGCAGCTCATAAACATGATTAAGCAATGCATTCATATCCACCAAAGCGGGTGTAAAAACAATTTTTCCGCTTTGCGCGCGCGACCAGGTGAGCAGGTTTTCGAGCAAGCGATAAGTATTAATGGAAGTCTGACTGAGGTGGTAGGCAAGGTCATTGCATGTTTCATAGTCTTTTTCTTCGAGCGAGCTTTTGAGCAAATCCGACAAACCGATCAGACTATGAAAAGGATTGATCAGGTCATGAGCGATGATCGAAAACAACTTGTCCTTTGTATTATTGAGGTTGCGCAACTGGTTGTTGTTTTCCTGCAGCTGTTCTTTTTGCTTGAGGTTCTCGAAATAAATCCCGGTGATATTTGTGACGGTCCTCAAAAGATTAATATCGAGATTGTTCCAGTTTCGCGGTTTGTCCACCTGATCAAAACCAATCACACCTGCCCATTTCCCGCCGATGCGATAGGGCAGCACAAGAATAGATTTGATCCCTTGCACCATCAGAACAGCTTGCTCTTCGGGCGGAAAATCGCTCACATTTCCCATGATGTATTCACTCTTTTCGAAACATTCTAGCCAACGGCCAAAACCCGCTTCAACATATGAAAAATCTTTTAACAATGGGTTGTCTATTTGAGGTTTGACCTCGGGCCGGCAAGCCACATAAATTTGCGAAGTAACAACTTCAGTATTTGTATTTGTTTTGTTTTCAAATATATATACACGCGAAGCCCCGCTTGCAGAAAGGAGAAATGCCAATCCCTTTTGAAAATCTTCATCATTTTCATGCAATAGTGCAGTTGTGAATCCACTGATGCCTTGCTCATAGCGCAGCCGCACATTCAACTTTTTTTCGGTGACAAGCGTAGCCTTGATCGAATACATCTGAAAAAGCACCATGCCTGTTACAATAGCAGCATAGTATGCGAGCTCATAAAATATTGCAGCTTTGCCTTGATCAGTGATGCTGTGCAAATCGTCGAACTCGATCAGAAATGACAGAAATAAAAAACCAAATGAGGAGCCGTAAGAAATCAAAAGTTTTGTGAGGTTTTGCCTGTAGAAAAACCATCCTCCGAGCGCAAAAGGGATGATAACACCAAATTTGATACTATAGCCATACTCCGGCAGGAACAGTGTTATCGTCAATATACTATTGATTGCAAGAACAAGTGCAAGGCGTGCAAAACCAAAATACCCCAGGCTGTTGAGCAACAGAGGCAGACACATCATTCCAAGAACAAAAAACTCGAAACCGAGGTGGCCGGTTTCGAAAAACACACCATTTATTATAAAAAGACTTGTTGCGGCCATTGCCACAATGGAAAACATATTGACAAGTTTTGTCTTGCTTCTTTCACGTTCTTCAGAAACCATTTTGTCCCCGTGGTGTGATTGGTCATCTGCTCTGTTAAACACTTTTCTCATGATGTCTTAGTTTTGGTTTATGTTGCTCTGGCCGCCAATTAATGAAATTGGGCTTTATGTAAATGATTGTGTTGCCGGGACAATGAATTAGGGTGTGGCAGTTAATGAGTTGCAACGGGTAAATCATTCAGGTAGCTGAATGCTAAAATAAGCCAATTTGAAGTATGAAAGCAAGCACTGATGCACGTTTAATCTCTACAAATGCACTCAGATTTGCAGTATTAAAATGAAAACCGCTTCTTTCACAAATGCAGATCTGTATTTGCGACTGCTGCTAATAGCAAAGGTAACTCACAGGTTTACTCAATCCTAAGCGGAATTGAGGCGGGGCTAACACCACTCGCATTAAATGATTTAATGCTGAACCAATAGTTTGAATGAACATTCAGGCTGTTTATTACCAGGGAAGTATCGCCAAAAACCTTGTGATGCAAATAAAGCTTGTCAGCTTTGGCTCCATAGCTTAGAACATATCCATCAGCGGCATTGGCAGCCTTCCAGTTCAGGCTGATGCTCCGGAGGTCAGCAGCGTTTCTGTTTGCGCTGATCAGTTCAACCTGCTCACTGGCGGCTTCTTTCGCATTTCCAAAAACACGAAGCCCACTCAATGCCAAATTCCCGTCAGGCACTTCAAGGTTAGTGAGTTTTATATAGCGGCTCATCAGCGCTTGGTCAAAAACCACAAAATCATGAGGAAGGTCGGTTTCAGTCAGGGATTTGTTAACAACCGTTTCCCATCTGCTTCCATCTACTGATACCTCAAGCTTATACCGATGAAATTTTTCCTTTTGCCTGCCCAAAAGCTTTGTGTTGTGCTCGGCAAAATTGATTTGAATGGCGTTGACTTCCATAGGTTTTTCCAAATCAAGGATTGCATATTCACCTGCCTCACCGCTTTGAGCAGCCCAATAGGTGCGGATGTCTTCATCAGTCATCCGATCTGGTGTGAGGCTGTCGAGAGAGGATGAAACCACAACTTTTTTACGATACGAAAGCAACATCCAGTTGGGCGTAAAGGCATCAAAGTCGTTTACTTTGTATTGCGGTATCGTAATTGGATAATCGGCAAAAGCTGTGTTTGAATGTAAAATGCCATCCTCATCCAAAAGCACAGGATGCAAAGCCAGACGGCGTTCAAAAATGTGTTTTTGCGAAATGGTGACGGTGCCAATATGCCACCAATTGCTGTGTTGGTCCTGAAATGTACAGCCATGTCCTGCACCGGCGGCAAAACCTTCGGGATGGGCTGTGTATGGGTTGCTTGCTTGCAGGCTGAAGGGTCCAAGTGGTTGATCGGCCACATACATTCCATCGGAATAGCTTTTATATTCGGTTCCAGGTCCGGCATACTGCAAGTAATATTTCCCGGCGGCTTTAACAACCCAAGGCCCTTCGATCCAGGGTTTTTGATTGATTAGCGTGTTGTAGTCTCCCGGCACTTCCCAACCATTTTCGGCGGTGTTGGCCCAAATTAGTTCAGTTGGCCGACCTTTGAAAGCAAAATTTCGTGAATAATCGAGTTCCACACCATAAAGCGGCCGCTCATCCGAGCATCCCCAGTAAAGATAAAGCCGCTGATCATCATCCATGAAGAAAGCCGGGTCCCAAACCGGTTGATCAAGTTGTGGCACAGCTACTTCCCATCGGCCTGAGAGTGGATCAGTGCTTTTATATATGGTACTTAACTCGTTGGAAGAAGCCAGAAAAAACAAAGTATCACCAATTGCAATGGCTGTTGGGGCATATTCTTCGGTTGGAATCTGATTGGTTTCGATAAACTTCCATCTGACAAGGTCTTTAGAGTGCCAGTAGCCTCCCGATTTTGATACGAAAAGGAAAAAACGGTCGCGAAACCAAACAACACTTGGGTCGGCAGCTTCCCGGCGTGAGGGTTCTTCCAAACCAAAACGGTAGCTCAGGTTCATTGGATTGCAAACGATGTTGTCGTTTTGCTCTGCTTTTTGTGCTGTTTCACAAGCCGACAGGCTGAGAACGAGAAAAACCGCAAACAGGAATTTCATTACAAACAGAAATTAGTGAACAAGCTAATGTTTATCGCAAAGTACCGCCATTGAGCCTGCTAAAATAGCACATTTTTGCGTGCCTTCAAGCTGCCAATTCGGCTTTGCCGCCTGCTCTTTTTGCTATTGTTTATGTTCGTTCCGGCGCTGTTTCAACTTGGTTTTTGCAAATGCTGTCAATCAAAAAAAAGTCAATGCATTGATAAGTTATCAATATAAATATGTCATCGCATTGACATATTTCATATATAAAACTATCTTTGCATTGATAATAATATTGATATGGAAACGCTGAGACAATTGTTCTATTCAAAATATGCCGCGACAGAAACAAAATCAATTCGTAATTTTTATGATGAAATAGACTGGACAAACCGTCTTATTGGCATCAAAGGCAGCAGGGGCGTGGGAAAAACGACACTGGTGTTGCAACACATTAAGAAAAACTTCAAGCCGAACAATGAAGTGTTGTATGCGAGTCTGGATCATTTGTATTTCAGTGAAAACACTTTATATAATCTTGCTGATCAATTTTATAAAAAGGGAGGCAAGTTACTTGCTTTGGACGAGGTGCACCGTTACGCCAACTGGAGTCAGGAGATCAAAGGGATTTATGATGATATGCCTGAACTGAAATTGATAATTACGGGTTCATCACTGTTGCATTTGCAAAGAACAAAGAATGATCTCAGCCGACGGGCAGTAATGTATCAAATGTCGGGGCTTTCTTTCAGAGAGTACCTGCAATTTGAGACGAAAAATACATTACCTTTTTTTAGACTTGAAGACCTTATTGGCAATCACACTGAGTTGGCGATTCAGATAGTTGAGAAACTGAGACCACTAGCCTGGTTTGAAGACTATTTAAAACATGGATACTATCCTTTTTACCTTGAAAATATCAATGCCTATCATCAAAAATTATCTGAAGTTTTGCTGACGGTTCTTGAAGTAGATATTCCTCAATTTGGAACAATTCAGACCTCAGGGATTATCCATTTAAAAAAACTACTCAAAATCATCAGTCGCTCAGCCCCTTTCAAGCCAAATATGAACGCCTTAAGTTCCAGGACAGGAATCAGCTTGAATACAATGAAAAATTACATCCAGCTCCTTGCTGATGCACGCTTAGTATCGCTGCTGTATGTTGATGATGTTGGCATAAACAGCATGAACAAGCCCGAAAAAATTTACCTTGAGAATACCAATCTGATGTTTAATCTGGCAGATGACTATACTGAATCAGGCAATTTGCGCGAGACCTTTTTTTTCAACCAAACAAGTTATCATCACCATGTTAATGCTGCAAAAAATACTGATTTTGCAGTTGACGGGAAGTATTTATTTGAAGTTGGCGGACAAAACAAACAACAGAAGCAACTTCTTGGTTTGGATCAGGCTTTCATCGTTAAAGACGGCATCGAAATTGGATCAGGCAACATCATACCGCTGTGGATGTTTGGGTTTTTGTCGTGAAAGCATCCCAGGGGTAAATCACAGCAAACTTAATATATCTAAAACATAGAAATTAGGCTTGTTAAATGAGACTCAAGCCTTGTTGGATTTCACTTTTGAGAGTTGAACTTAACAAGTTTATCCCAGTCAATTTCCCCGTTTTCTTTACAAAAGTCATCTATAAACTCCTTAGTAAATTTATTGATCATCTTTGAATACGAAATCATGAATTCCTCATTTCGCTCCTTACTGTTATGACCCAATGGAATGATCAAATCGAGATAAAGATTTTCATCATCAGAAATAAATTCCCAAAATCTTTGACCACACAACTTAAGGTAATCAACGCCCTTCTTCGGATATTTTTGGGGCTTATTGTCACGACCATAACAACATCCATTCACACAAATTACATTTGCTTTATTTCCGCTTGTATGAATTTTTCTTTTTGCGTCAGCAAAATCTGAAAGCATCTTATCCTTTTGACTTTTATTTCCCCAATTTGGGCCAGATTTGATAGCAACAATGTACCTTATCCCTATATTCTCAAATTCCAGATCAATGCCATCAGCACTTGATTTTTGTCCGTTAAACACTTTACCATTAATAAAAATCGCAAGTCCTTCGAGCCAGTCACCAAAAATTGTCTCTTCATTTGAAGAAATAAAAGCATCAGTCAAACCTTTAACTATCTCTTCAGCAGTTAATAAGAATTTCGCTTTGAATAAATACGGATTCTTTTTTTGAAGCACGGTTTTGAGCTTTAGTTTATTTAAACTATCGATCCGCTTTTGATGAAAATTTCCAATGTTAGCTTCAACGTACTGAATAACGTCTTTCTGGCTGATCTTTTTCATAACTTGGTTTTGGTTCAAATAACATATATTGAACAGGCTGCATTTCACTTTTTACCTTCTCATAATATTCAGGTATGATTTCAATACCAATGGAGTTTCTGTACATTCGCTGGGCAACAATATTGGTCGTCCCGGAACCCATGAACGGGTCTAGAACCGTATCCCCATTTTGGGTGAATAATTTTATAAACCATTCAGGTAATCCTTCGGGAAAAGCAGCACTATGATTCTTATTGCTACACTCAGTTGCAAGATGTAAAACATTTGAAGGATAAGCCAATTCCCGGTCGATCCAATTGGAAATATTTTTACCAAACCCACTTCCAACTTTTGAGTTATCTCTTATTTTATCCGTTTGGCTCAGGTTTTTTAATCTGGTTTTCTTCCAATCGCCCATGGGTACCATCACTTCTTCTTGATACATCGAAAAATGCTTACTCTTGTTAAATTGCAACAATCTCTCCCACGCATCTCTAAATCTGTTTGGCCATTTTCCCGGATATGAATTCTTTTTGTGCCAAATGAATTCTTCAGTCCAAAACCATCCTTGCTTTCTCATTTCGATGATCAATTCCATGACATAAGTACTGCGTTCACCGTTAACGACTTTCTCTTTTATGTTAAGAACAAAAGTTCCGGACGGTTTAAGAACTCGTAAAAGTTCTGATGTTATAGGCAGAAACCATTCAACGTATTTTTCCGCAGCGATTCCACCATAAGTACTTTTTCGCTGATCAGCATAGGGAGGTGATGTAAAAATCAGATCAACTGAATTATCTGGTATATCTTTCAAAACCAATCTACAGTCACCTAAATATAACTCAGACTTTATGTCCATCTTTTTATTTTCAAAAGTAATACATTTTTAAAGGTGCAGATGTCGTTTTAGGTTAGCAGTGTTCGGAATAGTTTGATCAATGGCCACAGATTTTAATTGAAGATTGAAAATGATTACATTAACTTCATAATTACCTCGTCGCCTGCACATGCATCCAATCATAGTTTTTGGTTCGGCCGAGGCTGGTCCAGCCTTCGTTTTCCCAAATTTCCCACCATTTGTCATATCCTGCTTTTGCAAAAGTAGCTTTGTCGCGTCCCCAGCTCAGCTGGTTGCGGTCGGGATCAAAATCGAGGGCAATGCCCCAGGCGTGCGTTGACCAGGCTGAGCCTCCCCTCATACGGCGGTAGTTGTAGCAACCCCCAAACAAATCGAGCCGCAGCCGCCTGATCTCCGCCTGTCCGTAATGTGCCAAAACACCGCTCAATGCCTGTGAAACCGAATGAGCAACTTTGTTGTGACAGCGCAGGCGGGAGAGCCGTGTGTTGGTATCCCATGCCAGACGCATTTCGTAAGGAAGATTTACGAAAACCAGCTGACTTTCATCGCCCGGTTGTCCGTAAAAGGCAATGAGTTCATTTTCTGCGCTTCCGGGCCAGTTGTTGGGATTAGAGGCTGGCGCCACAAAATCGCGCCACAGAGGTGGCATATAGCCATGCTCTTTCAAATGTTCGAGTGCACGAAAGGTATAGTCAGTCTGCGGACCCCAAAAACCGTCAATGAGGCCACTTTCGATGCCTAAGTTCTTTGCCTGAAGCTGGATGAAGGCGGAGAGTTGTCGCTGCGAATTGCCGTTTAGGATGGCTTGCCGGTGTTCGGCCGAAAGCTGACTTTGCTGATGCAGCAGTTGCTGTGCAATGAAAGTTTCTTTCGATGAAAAAGCCACACCCTGGTTATCAGGATATTCTTGATAAATGGTTTGTGCAAAATGATAAGCTTTAGCTGGTATGTTCATGCTGATGGATGTTTTTTTGCAGCTACAATGATACAACTTCAAGCCAAAAAAAGCAAGCCATAAAGTTTAGGGCAGTTCCTTCCCCAAAGCAGCCACATAAATCATATACCATTGTTCAAGGCTCATTTCCAGATCAATGGCAGCCAATGCATTCTTAATCCGATCCATCTTACCCGATCCAACAACCGGTAGCATTCGTGACGAGTGTTTCAAAAGCCAGGCATAGATTACCTTTTCCACTTCATCCACGCCAAGCTCTTCGGCCACCTGCCTGATCACCGGCATGATGCGTGGCCCTTTGGCATCCCACGGACTCATAAGTCTTCCACCAGCCACCGGCGACCAGGCCATGGGATGAATACTGTTTTTAATGAAAAACTCCATATTGCCATTTTCAAAATGCTCCAGGCAATAAGGCGAAATCTCTACCTGATTGGTAACCAATGGCATATCGAGATAGTGCTGAAGCATTTCAAACTGCGCGGCACCAAAATTGGAAACACCAAACTGCAACACCTTTCCTTGTCGCTTTAATTGGGTAAAAGCCTCAGCCACTTCGGCAGGATCGAAAAAGGGAGCCGGACGATGCAGCAGCAACAAGTCAATGTGGTCGGTGCCAAAGCCTTCCAGTGACAAATCAACAGATTTCAGGATGTGAGCCTTACTGTAGTCATAATGCTTTACTTTGAGTCCGGGGTAGCGGTCAGAAACCACTTTGATACCGCATTTTGTTACGATTTCCACCTTGTTGCGCAGGCTCTTGTCGAGCTTAAACACCTCACCCAGTAGGGACTCACAATGATAGCCGCCATAAATGTCGGCATGGTCAAAAGTTGTTACCCCGAGTTCAACGAGTTCTTGCATCATCGAAAGCAATTGTTGCGGGTTCATGTTCCATTCCATCATGCGCATCTGCCCGTGAACGATGCGCGAGAGGCTGAAGTTGGGCGCAAGTTGAATTTTATTCATAAGACTCAATTCGAATTATATTAAAAACCAAGATGACAAATCTATGGAATTTTCGAATTGTTCAGGTGCATGGAATTGTGTACCAGAAATCGTACTTACTTTAACAACAATTAAGGTGATTCGTCTGAACCCCTCTGCTCGGCGTAGTTTGCAACTACGTCGCTGTGACTTATCGATCTCAGCGCTCATCAAAGTATCTTTTTTTCAACCAAAAAGCCACATTCTCTCTGCTCGGCGTAGTTTGCAACTACGTCGCTGTGACTTATCGATCTCAGCGCTCTTCAAAGTATCTCGCTGTGACTTATCGATCTCAGCGCTCTGCTCGGCGTAGTTTGCAACTACGTCGCTGTGACTTGTCGATTTCAGTGCTCTTCAAAGTATTTCTTCTTCAACCAAAAAGCCACATTCACCAGCGCAATCATCACGGGCACTTCAACAAGTGGACCTATCACAGCCGCAAAGGCTTCGCCCGAATTCATGCCGAAGATGGCGATGGCTACAGCTATTGCCAACTCAAAATTATTGCTTGCTGCGGTGAATGAAAGTGTGACGGATTGTTTATAGTTTGCACCCACCTTCTTGCTCATGTAAAATGAAGCAACAAACATCACCAAAAAATAAATCAGCAAAGGAACGGCTATCAGCACCACATCAAGCGGGATTTTTACAATGTATTCGCCTTTAAGCGAGAACATGACGACGATGGTGAACAGCAAGGCGATGAGCGTCAACGGACTGATTTTAGGAATGAAGCGGGTGTGGTACCACTCTTTGCTCTTGACCCTTATAAGTGCAAAACGCGTCAGAAAACCGGCAATGAAAGGGATGCCCAGATAGATAAACACACTTTCGGCAATCTGTCCGATGGTTATTTTACTCACTGCATCGCTGGTAGGAATTCCAAACCAGGCGGGCATCACAGCAATAAAAAACCAGGCATAAACCGAGAAAAACAACACCTGAAATATGCTGTTGAAAGCCACAAGTCCGGCTGCATATTGGGTATCGCCTTTAGCGAGGTCGTTCCATACGATCACCATAGCGATGCAGCGTGCCAGACCAATCATGATGATGCCATACACATATGGCAGGTTGGCGTTGTTTTCGCCCGGAAAAAATTTGAACAGCAGAATTGCCAACCCAAACATCAGCAGCGGCCCGATGATCCAGTTTTGTATCAGTGAAAGTGTCAGCACCTTCACATTGCGAAACACATCGCCCAATTCTTCGTATTTCACCTTGGCCAGAGGTGGGTACATCATGAGGATCAAGCCAATGGCAATTGGAATATTCGTCGTACTATCGGGACTCGATTTCAGCGACTCCCAAAAGACAGCCACTTCCGGGAAAAAGTAGCCCGAGAATACACCAACGAACATGGCCAGGAAAATCCATAAGGTAAGGTACCTGTCCAGAAATTTTAATCTCGTTTTGGAGGGCATAGCTTGTAGTTTTTTACAGTTTATAAGCTGACACAGTGATGCTGAAAATCCCTTTTTCCTCATCATTGCTATCCATGCCGTTGAGCAGATGTTGCGGCACTTCGATGCGTTTCATCTTGTGAATGGTTGTGTTGGAAAAGCCGGTGTCGGCAATCATACTCAGATATGCCTCACGGCTCACAGCGCCTGAAACGCAACCGGCATAGAGTTCCATGTCTTTTTGAACGGCTTCAGGCAAAGCGCCTGCCGTCACCACATCCGACACACAGAAATGGCCGCCGGGCTTCATCACACGCCACATTTCGGCGAAGGCTTTTGCTTTATCAGGCACCAGGTTGAGCACACAGTTGGAAACAACCACATCGAAACTATTGTCGGACAAAGGCATATCTTCAATATCACCCTGAACAAAAAACACATTGGAAAAACCAAGTTTTTGGTTGTTTTCTTTTGCTTTGGCTATCATGGCTTCGGTGAAATCGAGTCCGGTTACACTTCCATTTTCACCCACGATAGAGCGGGCAATGAAACAGTCGTTGCCGGCACCACTTCCAAGGTCGAGCACCGAGTCGCCTGCGTTTATTCCTGCATATTGGGTGGGAAGTCCGCAACCCAAACCAAGGTCAGCGTCGGCCACATGGCCTACAACTCCTTCATATTCATCACCTATCATATTGATCTCCAGCTCACCGCAGCAGGTGCTACCTCCACAACAGGAAGTTTCCTGGTTGAGCAGACTTTGGTTGGCAATCTGGCTGTATTTCTCTTTCACAGCAAGTTTCAATGAGTCGGCATTCATATGGCAGGTTTCAGTTGTTCGTTATAAAATATAAGGAAAGTTTCCCTGATTTCATCGCGGATGCGGCGGTACTCGCTCATGATAAATTCCTCACTGCCTTTAGCATGCCAGGGATCATAAAAGCCCAAGTGCAATCTGTTTTTGACAGTTCCCGGAAAGACAGGGCATTTTTCATTGGCACCATCACATACAGTGATCACGTAATCCCAGCTTTGATCCAGATACAAATCAATGGGATCGGAAGTGTGGTGACTGATGTCGAGGCCGGCTTCTTTCATCACAGCCACAGCGCGTTGATTGAGTTGTCCTGCTGCTTCCGTGCCGGCTGAAAAGACTTCCAGATGTTCATCGAACGACTGCAAAAAACCGTGTGCCATCTGGCTGCGGCAGGTATTTCCTGTACAAATAATTAAAATTTTCATGTTTATCGTGTTGTTGATTAATACATTATGCAAAGAAAGCTCCATAAATCAGTCCGCTGATTGTTGCCATTACAATGACCAATGCCACATAGACAAAAGTTTTTTGAGTTCCCATGATGCCACGAATCACGAGCATATTGGGCAACGAAAGCGAGGGGCCGGCAAGCAGCAATGCCAAAGCAGGACCTTTCCCCATGCCGGCAGCCATCAATCCCTGTAGTATAGGGACTTCGGTGAGTGTGGCAAAATACATGAAAGCACCTATAAACGAAGCAAAGAAATTGGAAAAGAATGAGTTACCGCCGACGAGAGCAGTGATCCATTCGTTGGGAATCACACCGGCAATCGAAGTGTCATCATGTGTCGAACCCAGCAGAAAGCCTGCCGTTACTACACCAATGGCCAACAAAGGCATGATCTGTTTGGCAAAATCCCAGGTAGAGCGTGTCCATTCCACATTGTCTTCCTCTTTTTTGTCAGTGAGGGTGATCAGACTCAATCCGGTGATGCCCACAATCATGGGCACAAGGGGAGAAGCGAATGCAAAACCTGTCAAAGCCACTGTGGCCGCTACAGCCATCACTTTCCACCAGTCAATTTTCAGGATGAAAATGAGTGACCAGGCTAAAAACAGGCCAAAGAAACCAGTGATATACCATTTATAAAACCATAACCAGTGCCAGACACCTGCGGTGTCGCCAGAAGCAGGCTTACCCCAGTTGGCAAACACCAGAATCAATACCAGTGTAAAGAAATGAAAAGCTGTCTGCCACATAGGCCTTTTTTCAGGTATCTCGGGAAAATTCATTTGTTCATCGCGTTTGGCTTTCTCTTCCTTCCGGTAGATCAGCGACATGGCCGACCCTATCACAATGGCAAAAACCACTGCACCGATGGTACGCGCCACGCCCATCTCAAATCCAAGGATACGTGCTGTGAGGATGATGGCTAAGATATTGATAGCCGGTCCGGAGTACAAAAATGCGATGGCTGGTCCTAAACCCGCGCCACGCTTGTGGATGCTCGAAAAAAGCGGGAGTATCGTGCAACTGCAAACTGCCAGGATCGTTCCCGAAACAGCTGCCACGGTGTAAGCTGCCCACTTTTTGGCTTTCGCACCGAAATATTTCATCACAGCACCCTGACTAACGAAAACAGAGATAACACCGGCAATGAAAAAGGCCGGCAAAAGGCAAAGGACCACATGCTCGCGGGCATACCACCGCGTGAGGTCGAGGGTGGCAGTGATGGCTGTTGTGAAACGTTCGCTTTCCAGCGGGAGGTAAAAAGCAGCAATAAAAACTGCTGTTATCCAGAGGAGTATCTTAAATTCTTTTTTTGTGTCCATATCAGGCTGCGTTGTTGATAAAGAAAATGCTGATGTAATAAAGTCCAACTCCAATGAAAACGATCGCCACAAGCCTGCGAAACCACTTTTCAAAAGTCTTGAGCTTGTTGTAAAAACCACCGACTTCCGAAACGGTATAGGCAATCATCCACGATAGGATAATCACCGGCAAACCTGTTGCAAGGGCGAATACCAGCGGCAGCCATAATCCCGAAGGGCTTGCGATGGTGATGGGTATCAGCATGCCGAAATACAGAACCCCACTGTAAGGACAGAAAGCCAGCGCAAAAACGATGCCCAGCAGCAACACCTGCCAGAACCCTTTCTTGTTGTTTTGCTCCATCTTTTCGCCCAACTTACCAAGTCCGGGAAAATTGATCCGTATCAGGTCGAGCATGAAGATGCCGATGATCACCAACAGTGGCCCCAACACACGTTCGCCCCATTTCTGAAAGAAGCCGGCAATGGAAAAAGTGCTTGCACCAAAATACAGAATCAGTCCGATGAGGGTGTAGGAAATAGCCCGCCCGAGGGTATAGATCAGGCCATTAATAAAAACCCTGCGTTTGTTTTCAACATCTTTGCTGATGAAGGCAATGGCTGTGATATTGGTTGCTAACGGACAGGGACTTATCGCCGTCATCAAGCCGAGCAAAAAAGCCGTCAGAAAAGGCAATGAGGAGGCGTCCAAAAGACTTTGTAAGATATCCATTTTGTTTCGTTATGAGGTGAAGAACTTCAGCCGCTTTTTTTGCAATTACTTCAACATCTCGTTTAAGGTGTCGGTTAACTTGGTTCTGAAAACTTCCGGTTTGGTGCGCGCCGAAGCAAAACCCTCCTTCGTGAGGTCAACCTTACTTTTTTTGTCGCCATTTTTGACAATAAAAAGGCTTGATCCCCAGAGTTCATATTCGTCAACCAATTTTTTATTGGCTTTCAGGTCGATGTTCACGATTGTGAATTTAATTTCTCCGCTTTCGAGTTGTTTCTTAAATGTTTGATCGAGTGTGGCGGCAGTTTCTTTTTCAATGGCCATGCAGCCGGGACAGCGGTTGGTGCTGTGCGAATAAAATACTTCGACAACAGCTTTCTTTTCAGCTGTCTGACCAAAAACTGTTGTGTTGGACACCATTGCAAAAGCCAGAATAAGTCCGAAAACAATCAATACTCTTTTCATGTTTTTACGATTTTAAGGTTTTATTATTTGGTTAAAAGCTCCATTATTTCGCTTTTGGCAGGAAGCCTGCCACTCATCACTACTTTTCCGTCCACTACCAGGCCGGGCGTTCGCATGATGCCGTAGCCCATGATGTCAACAATGTCTTCAACTTTGCTGATTGTAGCATCAATGGCATTTTCTTTCACTACTGATTTAACAGCTTCTTCGAGTTGTTTGCATTTGGGGCAACCTGTGCCGAGAATTTTTATTTCCATTTGTAAAAGGTTTATTTGTTGATGTGTTGATTTGTTGATTTGTTTGGGCTTGATTCGTTGTGAGTAAATTATTTGATCAAAATTATTTTATGAATCTGCCTTTTATCACTAGTTAAGAATTTATTTCGTTGTAGATTTTCTGAGGTTATTGAGTTGATTGGATATGAGTTCTATTTCGGCTCGAATTTCAACATATTTGTTATCATCTATAAACTCAAGGTCGTAAGATAAAATGAGCTGATTAAGCAATTCGACCAGGCTACTGAAAGCCATTGTGTAGAAATGTGCCTGATCATGAATTGTTTTTCTGGATGAGCCTTCTGCAATGTTGGAACTGATTGAAATGGCTGCTCTTCTCATCTGAGTTACCAATCCAAATTTTTCATCAGCTGGAAACTCTCTGGTAACGATGTAAACCGATTTGGTAAGTTTACGTGTTTCCTGCCACACATGAAGCTTCTCGAATGAATAGGTGTACATTTTGTAGTTTTTGATTTTTTTGAGATCTAATTAATCTTGACTTGAGAACAGAACCATGATCAATTAAAGACAAGCGGTTAAACAAATGATAATTTGAAAGTTGATTTAGTATTATGTGAATCGAAGTGCTTTTCACAAATCAACAAATCAACAAATCAACTTTCCTATCAAACAATTCCCCAAAAAGCGTCCTTGCCAGCTGCCAGTTTTCCTGGTTGAGGCAGTATTTGATTTTTGGAGCGAGCAGCTCGCCCTGGATGAGGCCGGCAT
The DNA here is from genome assembly GCA_002421995.1 of Bacteroidales bacterium UBA6207. GTDB lineage: Bacteria > Bacteroidota > Bacteroidia > Bacteroidales > F082 > JALNZU01. The sequence continues at coordinate 20,921 of DISP01000165.1, forward strand.
CTTTGAGCTCCTTGAGGTGTTGTGAGAGGGTTGATCGCGCAATGGGAAGGTCGTCGGCAATGTCGCCGCTGTAGCAGCAGCTTTGTTGCGAGAGCAACTCCACAATCATCACCCGCGCAGGGTGGCCCAGGGCTTTGGCAAAACGTGCCATTTTCTGGTGGTGTTCGGAGTAAACAAGCAATTCTGTGATCATATTTCGTATTTCGTAAAATTACGAAACAAAAGTAAGTATTTTTTATTAACAAAACTTCCAATTTTTATTTGAAACAATTTTTTTGATCATTACCTTTGAACCATCAAAACCAAATCCAATGAAAACATTTAATCAATATAGGTATTTAACCCTGACAACTTTCTTTGTATGTGTTTTAGGAACAATGATTTATGCGCAAGCAAGTCGTGCCAGTTTTGAGGTGGCCGGCGGCCCGGGCTTTTCATTTTTGCCGGGATCAACCAGTCCTCCGGATAAAATCGGATTCCAGATAGGTCTGTTTTCGAGTATCAGGATCAATAATTTGTTTTCGATTCACACAGGAATAAGTTTCGACCGAAAGGGTAGTAAATACAGTTCGGTTCGCCTTCATGACTTTCAAAATGCAGAGAATGATTTGCTTGATTTGAATTATGACTACTTTTCCATTCCCCTGGTTTTACGCATCACATTTCACAAACCATTTAAATTTTATATCAACAGCGGCCTTTACGGCGCACTTCTTCATAGCAGCATGCTGATAAGTAATGGCTTATATGAAGGATATATCTGCCATAATAATACACCTTTTGCACCCGCTTTTGATTATGGACTGGTAAACGGCCTCGGGGTTCTGATTCCGTTACATAAGCAGGTGGAGCTTACAGCTGAATTAAGAAATAACCGTGGATTGTCAGATGTTAGAGGAGATCCGGACTATTTTTTACACGAAGATACACCCGTTCGAACCAACCTCACAACCTTGATGCTTGGTGTATCGTTCCGGCTTGATTCCCGCAAGTAAACTTATGTGTTTTGTCTGAAGTATCCGCAAGGTGCATTTATAATGACAATCATTTTACTTATTAAATATCTGATATACAATCTTTTCGTATTGTAAAATAATCGTTTCAACAATAAGGCCGGCCAGTAAGGATAGCCACAAATAAATGCATTTTAAGGTAAATATTCATTCCGGTGGGGAGGTCTGTTACCGTCGGTTTTCAAATTATTTTACTTTTGACCGAGCATAACCGGCTTTCATTTGTTTAAAGCTTGCCGGTCATTACCGAAAACCAAAAATGCCACTAATGAACACAACCATTGCTGTCAGATCAAAAGAGACAACGCTTTTTCTTGTCTTGGGCGCTGTATTTCTAACCAACGCCATTGTAGCTGAAATTATCGGTGTTAAAATGTTTTCAATGGAAAAGTTGTTGGGCATCGAGCCATTGAATCTGCCGTTTATCAACGGAAGCAAACTCAGTTTAAACATGAGTGTCGGCATCCTGATATGGCCAGTTGTGTTTATCATTTCCGACCTCATCAACGAATATTTTGGCCGCAGTGGCGTCAGACGCTTAAGTTATCTGGCTGCCATTATGATTGCCTACGCTTTTCTGATCATTTTTGGCGGGACACAACTCCCGGCTGCCGACTTCTGGAAAGAGATCAACAGCACTGATGTTGCCGGCAGACCATTCGACATTGATTATGCTTACAACACCATTTTCAGGCAGGGAATGGGAATTATTGTGGGTTCGATCACGGCCTTTCTGGTTGGCCAAATCATTGATATGCATACGTTTCATCAAATTAAGAAAATCACCGGTCAGCGTAAGCTGTGGCTCAGGGCAACAGGCTCGACGGTAGTTTCGCAGTTTGTTGACAGTTTTCTGATCTTGTTTATCGCGTTTTACTGGCTTGGCAACTGGAGTTTTTTGCAGGTTATTTCGGTAGGAATCATCCAGTTTTTTTACAAAGTCATCCTTGCCATCCTTTTCACACCGGTGATTTATTGGCTCCATTTTATAATTGACCGTTACCTTCAGAGAGGTGCATATGCTCAAATGCCAGACCACTCAGAAGCAAGCTGAACTTTAAGAAGGTTTGAAACCAGTAATTTAACTTTATTTCAATCGTGTGAAAAGCTTTTTATCTGAATTGCGAGACTCCCTGAAGATTGTCATATCTTAATTATTACATTTGCGCCCTCGAAATTCATTTTCAGATGCATAAGGGTTCTCACAACAATCTTTCGAAGCTTAGCATTGCTGGTGTAATTGTCTCACTCGGAATTATTTACGGTGATATTGGAACATCCCCTTTGTATGTGTTGAAAGCCATTCTGGGCGCAGCAAGCGAAATCAATGAGCTTTTAATTTTAGGTTCACTGTCGAGCATATTCTGGACACTTACGCTTCAAACCACCATAAAATATGTAATCATCACTCTGAGAGCTGACAATAAAGGCGAAGGTGGAATTTTCTCATTGTTCACTTTATTGCGTAAAGATTACAAATGGTTGAGCACTTTTGCCATTATCGGAGGGAGTACCCTGCTGGCAGATGGTATTATCACGCCTTCAATCACAGTTACTTCAGCTGTTGAAGGGCTAAGTCTTTACAATCCCTCAATACCAGTGATTCCCATTGTACTGATGATCATCACCGGATTGTTTTTTGTGCAACAGTTTGGTACTTCAGCTGTTGGCAAGGCCTTTGGTCCCATTATGTTTTTTTGGTTTTTGATGCTTGGTGTCTTAGGCATGGGACAACTTCTGATGTTTCCCTCCATCCTCAAAGCCTTGAATCCATATTATGCGATCCGACTTTTAGCTGAATATCCGGGCGGACTACTCTTTTGGGTGCTGTTTTTCTAAGCACTACCGGTGCCGAAGCTTTGTACACAGATTTAGGGCATTGTGGCATAAAGAATATCCGTACAAGCTGGGTATTTGTCAAGACTATGCTTGTGGTCAATTATCTGGGACAGGGAGCGTGGGTTTTGCAAAATCTTGAAAGTGTTCAAGGTTCCACCAATCCTTTTTACAGTATAATGCCCCATTGGTTTCTTCCGGTTGGTATTATAATGGCTACCACAGCTGCAGTTGTGGCAAGTCAGGCCCTTATCACCGGTTCATACACCCTCATCAGTGAGGCTATCTCGTTGAATTTCTGGCCAAAAATCCGTATCAAATATCCATCACTTGCCAAAGGGCAGATGTATATTCCAGCCATCAACTGGATTCTTTACTTTTCGTGCATCCTTGTCATTCTCATCTTTCAAAGTTCAGAGAACATGGAAGCCGCATATGGTCTGAGCATCACTTTCACAATGATGATGACCACAATATTGATGATATTCTACCTCAAAACCAGAAAAGTCAATTTGTTTCTCATTGGCTTATTCGTAATGGTTTACATCACCATAGAAGGTGCGTTTCTTATAGCCAATCTCGAAAAGTTTGCGCATGGTGGTTGGTTTACAGTGCTGGCAGCATTAATTATTTCATCAATTATGTTTATAATGTACAGAGGACGGCAAATTCGCAACCGCTTTCTGTCATTTCTAACTATTAAAGAATACCTGCCGATAATCAATGAGTTGAGTCAGGATACCACTGTGCCTAAATATGCCAGTCAATTGGTTTACACAACACATGCCGACCGGCTGACCGACATTGAGGAGAAAACCATTTACTCACTTTTGAAACGGCAGCCTAAACGTGCAGATGTATATTGGTTTTTGCATGTGGACATTCTCGATGAGCCAAACACTCTCGAATACAAGGTTACCGAACTTCATGAAAAACGTATTTACCGTATTGATTTCTACCTGGGTTTCAAAGTGCAGCCACGCATTGCTGACTATTTCAATCAGGTATTGCTATCAATGAAAGAAGATGGAAAAATTGATCTGATCAGCAATTACCCCTCACTTCGTCAGTTTAATATCCCAGCCGATTTTCGTTTCGTACACCTTGACCGCAGAGTGAATAAAATCTTTGATCTTCCATTTCATGAAAGAGTCACCCTTAATATGTATTATCTTCTCAAGCGTGTTGGTATTGGCGACATCAAAGCCTACGGGCTTGATATAACGATGGTTACTGTGGAAATGATCCCTTTGACTATCCCTGCAAAATCAAAATCGCTTGTAATCAAACCATATTGTGATAAACATCCAGAATAGATGTGTTTGACCGGGCAATTTTCCTGTTCGATATTAATGTTTTGATGGCTAACAAGTTGAAGCTATTCAAACCACAAAGCAGTTAGGTTTAATAACCATTTACAGATTTTTTTCAAAAAAAGTTTGGACACTTTTAAAAAAGTTTTATTTTTGCACCCTCAATAGAGAAAAACACTCCTTCTTAGCTCAGTTGGTTAGAGCATCTGACTGTTAATCAGAGGGTCGCTGGTTCAAGTCCAGCAGAGGGAGCAAAAGGAGATCGGACACGGTCTCCTTTTTTTATTGTACAGGTGAAAAATATGAAAGAAAAAAAAGCAGCTTTTAGGGGCTGCTTTTTCATTTAATCTTTTGTTGCTTAGAGCTTTATGGCCACCCCAAGGTTAAAGTAAGCGATGCCGGTTCCAAGTTCGACCATTCCGGCAAATTTGTCGTTGAAGTAATAACGTCCGCCAACATAAGCACTGAAGATAGGAGCGCTTCCATTTGAGGTGTAACCACTTTGGATTGTACCGATGTCTTTTACTGTAACGATGTTATAACCAAGCAGGACACCGGCATAGGTGTCGAGTTTGTCAACAAGCGGATAGTGGAAAGAGCCACGGGCACCAATGATGAAGTTTGAATACTTCCATCCCCAGGTAGCACCGCCCCAGTCTGATTCCCATTTGGCTGATGCATAACCTACATAGCCACCAACGCCGATTGATCCAACTTCGAGTACATCATCCTTTACACCATATTCAAATGATGCGGAGATAGGAGGCATTTTACTCGTATAGCCTGATCCGCTGTAGAGGCCAGACAACAAGCCAATGCCGAGATTCACAACTTTGTCACCTTTTCCGAAGGTGTTTTCCTGTGCATGAAGCATGCTTCCCAGAAAAAGGAAGGCGAGCAAAAATCCAGTAATTTTTTTCATAGGGTTGGTAATAAAATTAATATTTGGTAATTTGTGATGCAAAGGTAAACACCTTATTCGAAAAACGCAAGCCAGATCAGTATTTTTACGCATTATCGCAATAATTTTTTCTGCCGGCATATATTTAGATGCATAGCATTGTGGAATAAAAGCAAATTCAAGCCGCCTGTTTGAGGGCTGTAGGCTATTGATTTTTGTCCGAAGGTTTGATATTACGAACTAATGCGTATTTTTATCCTTTCAAAAAAAACGGAAATCAAAGCTGGCCCTACATGAAAAGGCGATTGTTAACATTTGTTGCTGTTCTTAACTTATTGATATTAAGTATCATAGTTAACGGACAACAGATTTCAAAAAGCAATGTAAGCGACTTTACCGTCACAATCACCTTTGCCGAACCACCGGCAAGCATGCCTGCCGTGGTGAAAACACCACTCAAATACAACAAGGATTTTGCGCTCATTTTGCAAATGGACGATGGCAATCCGGCCATCCATGACCAGGTGATGCCTTATTTCAAAGGACAGCAAGGCAATCCCGGGCTCTTTTTCACCGAAGCAAACCCACAAAACAACCAGCCATTTAAAATGGATGCCGTTCACTACTCCTTCAACGGCCTTGGCAACGATATCCATAATTATGTGAACGGTTATTTGCACTGGGACAACCTTATCAACTTGTGGGCCGGCGAATTTGGCATTGTAAATCATGGCCTTACTGATCCTCCAACCTCCAATCCTGAGCTTGATGTGCGGCGCAACCTAAGCTACACCAAACGAAAAACACTGAGTGGCACCATTCCGGGAGGCTACGATATGAATATTTTCGTTGTTCCAAACAATACTGTTTCGCAGATTCCCCTTGCCAAAGAGCGGCACCTTGTTGTTTACCACGATGGCATTAACAGTATAGAAAACCCTGTCAGGGTTGAATCCCTGCCCTCTGTTCAAGGCATCGAAATTTCGCGCGGGAGCATCACTGCCAATCTTTTTCAGCAGGTGCAGTCCATAGCCAGCCAAAGCGGCCCCGACAACCACTACATTGCCACCTTTTTCAACCACGGCTTTGGCAATGTTGACATCACTTTTGAACAGTTTAAAACACAGATGAACCAGATTGCAGCTGCCTATGGCCGTGACGGTTTGAACAATATCTGGTCGGCATCGGCATCAGAAGTGTTTGAGTACTTAAGACTCAAAGAGTTAATCACAGTGAATACCAATCTCGACGGCAATGTGCTGACCATCACCTTTTCGGGACAAAACATTCCTGAAAATTTCAGGTACTATGCTATCACCCTCACTGTTGAAGGTAGTTCAAACATTACGAACATGGTGGTGCAGGAGCCTGACCAAATGTCGAGTTATCTTTATACACAGAACAAGGCCCTGCTTAACCTTAAATGGAACGGAGGTGTGACGGGCGATGCACAGGCACGCGCTACAAGCGCTGTTGAAATGGCTGAGAACAGTCCGACACCTGCCAATGGTTTGGTTGCGATGGATTATGTGCAGATGCTTCCTGCCGGTGATCCCAAAGAAGCATTGCGCGACAGACTTTGTGCTTTAAGCGGCATCGCCTATGAGCAAGGCTTTTGCAGGGCAGTAGCTTTTCTTGGCAACGACACGACATTGTGTTTGGGCGACACCCTCCGCCTGACAGCTCCTGAAGCACAAAGCTACCTTTGGAGTACGGGTGCAACTTCGCGCAGCATTTTGCTGAAACCATTGGAGACAACCACAGTCTGGGGAAGGGCTACAACCAACGGCTTTGATGTGTCGGACACTTTGCAGATTGGCGTATTACCCCTGCCCGAAGTAGTGGTTTTGCCGGCTCAGGCCATCGTTGATCCAGGCACCCAGGTTCAGCTAACAGCAAGCGGCGCCTCCACCTACCTTTGGTCGGAAGGAAGCACGGGACAAACAATCACCGTTGCACCACGCCGGTCAACAAAATACTGGGCACTGGGCACAGATGCCAATGGCTGTGTTGCCAGTGATACAGCCAACATCGAGGTGGTTTATACCACCGAGATTGACTTCCTGCACAACGCGGTCTGTCTTGGCGACACCACAGTGATCATTGCACAGATTACAAGCAACGATTCTATCCTGCTCAAAGAATGGGATTTAAGCGGAGACGGCCTGTTTAACGATGGTACTGGCGACACCATAAAAATAGTTCTTCAGGAGCCCGGCGAGAAACTCGTTGGTCTGCGGGTGAAAACCTTCAGCGGCTCGCTCCACACCAAGTATAACAGTGTGTTGGCAGCTGAATTTCCACAAGCACAATTCAGCAGCACAGGCTATTGCATCGGGCAACCCACCGTGTTTACTGACGAATCAGTTGTGAACAACGGCACAATAGAAACACGCTACTGGGCCGTTGGGGACGGAAACGAGTACGCCGATCAGTCATTTACCTACGATTATGCCTCAACCGGCAATTATGATGTAATGCTTATCGTTACATCGTCCTATAGCTGCAGCGATACGGCTACCAGCAAAATCACAATCAGCGACCCACCTGTCATTGATCTGAGGCTGCTCGACGGAACAGTTGTGACAGAAGGTCAATCCAATTCAATAACCACCGGAGGCAATATCACTTACAAAGTTCAGGGCAGTGTTGACAGCTTATTCTGGATGGGCACGGTAGCCACTCCTACTTTCAAAGTGATTAATGCCGGAACATTTTATGTGGATGTGTATGTGAATGGATGTAGTTCGCGCAGGCATTTCACTGTCACTGAGACCGGTAATCCCGGAGGAGGCACTGTTGACGGGATAATGAACCTGCTCACACCAAACGGTGACGGATACAATGATCTTTGGACGATTAAAGACCTGGCTTCAATGCGTCCGGCGCGTGTGGCTGTCTATACGCGAGCCGGGGCACTGGTGTATCAGAACAACGACTACCAAAACGACTGGAACGCATATTACGAAGGAAACCCACTGCCGGAAGGCACCTATTATTATGTGATTGTTGCCGGTAACGGGAAAGTGATGAAAGGACCTTTAAGCATTATCCGATGATTAAGAAACAATTCACCACCATACTTGCTGTACTATTGCTGACATTTGCTACCACTTTTGCGCAGCAGTTTCCTGTTAGCTCGCATTACCTTGTCAATCCAACAGCACTCAACCCGGCTTTTGCAGGAACTTTCAACCGCTCGGAGCTTTTTCTGAATTTCAGGCGCGACTGGTCGGCTATCGAAGGCAGCCCGCGCACTGTGCGCATCAACGGCGATTTTCCTGTGTATAGAAATATGTATGTCGGTGGTGATGTTTATGCTGATTTTGCAGACATCTTTTACAGGTTAAAAGCAGGGTTGAATTATACGCTTAAGCTTGAAGTAGGTGTTGATCAGACACTTAGCTTCGGAATTGCAGGTAATTATTTCCAAAGTGTGGTCAGGCTCGACCAGGCAAATGTTGATTTTGATGACCCCATTCTCAAAGACCTCGACAGGCTCTTTCATGCAGATTTCAACGCTGCTTTCGGTCTTGTTTACTCTAATCGTGATTTTCATGCCGCCTTTGGTATGCCGGTGATGTTTCGCACCAAAGATGCTTATACAGCAGTTGGCAATGGCAATTTTGCCTTTGAAAGAGCCTATGATTTTTATATTACCAACAGCTTTACGATTCACCCAAACTGGCAGCTCCGACCGGGAGTTCTCCTCAGGAAAACCATCAACCAACCATTGATTTTAGATGTCTCGGCCCTGATGGTTTACAACAGGCAGTTGTGGCTGGGAGCTTTGTATCGCAACACCTCCCTTTTTGGTTTTACTGCAGGCGGCAGACTCATGGATGGTCTTGTTATCAACTACACCTATGAAGTTGGTTTCGGTGGGATCAACCGTTATGCCGGAAACACGCACGAATTCACACTGGGCTTTACGAAGCCTCTGGATGATACACGCATATACCGCGGAGGCAAAAAAGCAAAAAGCCGTGTTGACATCAGGGAGAAACCAAAAGAAGAAACGAAGAAAAAACAGAAGCGCAACAAGCAAAAAACGCTGAAAACGAAACCGGCAAAACGGACACAGCCATTGCAGCCGTTGAACTATGCCCCCTACGAGAAATTTTAAACTTCAAGGGCCATGAAAAGCACACGTATTCTTCTGAAAAACATGCAGCTGCTGTGTATCACCTTGCTTTTACTAACGGGCTTGCGTGCTGAGGCACAGCCCAAAGCAGCTCCTGGCGTTCAGTATATCATGGTGAATTTTGCCGGCCCGCCTTCCACAGCCACTGTAACAAAAACTGTGTTGCGCTACAACAAGGATTTTGCCATAAGCTTTCACACTGATGATGGATTTCAGGATGTTTATACGGTTGGTTTTCAATTCTTTACAGGTATAAATGAAGGTGGCAACAGCTATCCCGGCCTGTTCTATACCGATGGTTGTGGCAATGATATTTCATTCAAGCTCAGCAATTCGGTTTTTTCTTATAGCGGCTATAACAACGAAGACATGCATCAGCCCGGCAACGGCTATGGCGCTGTGAGCTGGCCACAGCTGGCAACGATGTACCTCAACGGATGCAGCATCAACAACCATGGATTCACCTCCGATGCGTTCACCGAGCCCGACTATATGCATTATACCATCCGTCGTAACGAGAGTTTTATCCGCCGGCGCCTGCTCAGCACTGTTGAAGGAGGTGTAAAAACACGCATTTTTGTTAATCCCAACGGTGCTACTCCCTACACCGATGCTGCTTTTGCTGCAGGCTACAGGGCTGCGCTGCGTATGGGTGCCTGGGGGGTGATTCCTAACGAGGGGCTCGATATCGGCTCTTTTACCAACTGGAACCAGCCCCTTGAGCTCAACCGCAACCTGGCCGAATCAACCAATGTGAAACAAATGGCAGATAACTATGCCGAAGCTGCAAACAATAACAGTCATTTCTGGATGCCCTTGTTCACCCACCGCATCATCGAAGACTATCCACAAGCAAGTTTTTTCAGCGATTTCAACTACATCGCAAACAGTTATGGCAAAAACGGTACCGACAAGGTGTGGATGACCACCGAAGAAGAAATCATTGACTATCAGATTATAAGACAGTTGACTACTGTCAATCATGTTGTAACCGGCAATACCTTGCTGATCACACTCAGTGGCGACCTGCCCACCGATCTGCGGCATTATGCCCTGAGTTTGCTGATAGAGGCAGATGTAAACATCAGTTCGGTGAATATTATCGGAGGGGCAGGACACAGCTACAATGGCATCGGCACCAACAGCTCGCTCATCAACCTAAGCTGGGATGGCGCCGTGACAGACGACCTTGCAGCACTGGCCGAAACCAATGTTTCATGGGCTGAACAGCATCCCACCCAATACAACGGTCTTATTGCAATGGATTACGTGATGATGTTACCGGCCGGCCCGGCAAGAGATGCCCTGCGCGACAGACTTTGTGCCCTCAGCGGCATCAGCTATGAACAGGGATTTTGTGCCACCTGCAGTATTGACCTCGGCCTCGATCTTGAAGTGTGTAATGGCAGCTGCACCACCATCGCAGCACCCGAAGCCACTGGAAACAGCTATCTGTGGAGTAGCGGCCAAACCACAGCCTCTATCCTTTATTGTCCCTTGGCAGATGGAAGCATCAGCGTTCAGGTGACCGACGTCAACGGATGTGTGGCGAGCGATACCATCCATGTGAGTCTGTTGCCGGCGATGGTATTTGAACTTGGTGATGATGTCGGGAGCTGCCCGGGCGATACAGTAACCATTGCAGGCCCTGAGAATCCCGTCTACAGCTACCAGTGGTTTGTTGATGGCGTGGAAGCCGGAAACAACACCAGCCTGCAGATCGTGGCAACCGATACTGTGCTTGTGAAACTACACATTACTAATCCAAACGGCTGTATTTCTGCCGATTCGCTCAGTGTTTTTGTATGGGATCAGCCTTTGGTGCAGGTTATACCTGATACTGCCAGTCTTTGTATTGGACAAAGTGCTGTATTGCAAGCCACTGCGCAGTTTGCCGATAGTTTCGCATGGTACGACGGAAGCAACTCTACCCAGCTAACATTTGAAGCCACAACGGCCGGAACGTTTCATTGCTGGTTCAGGGCAGTCAATGGATATGGTTGCAGTTCGGCTGACACAAGTGTTGTGATTGTGCATCCCCTGCCCGACTTCAACCTTTCTGTTGCCGGAAATCAGACTACGGTCTGCGCAGGCAACACAGCCACCATTCAGGTGGATATCCTGCCTGCTGCCAATGTAGAATTTCTTGTTTGGAATGGCACTGAAACACAGGCCGTAAACGGACAAACTACCATTCAAAAGACTTTCACCTTCACTGAGAATACCACCATTACCGTGAAGGCAATCAGCGACGGCAACTGCTCAACCACCAAAAGCATTCAGGTAGTTGTGAGTGCCTTGCCCACAATCACCATGCCTGATGACTTGGGATTTTGCAGCGGCGACACCCTGAGTCTTACAGCATCGGGAGGTGTTTCATGCAGCTGGTATCTGGCCGGACAGCAGATAGGAAATGGTTGGACAATCGAAATAAACCCCACTGAAACAGCATATTACAAAGCCATTGTTACAGGAGCAGCGCCGGCTTCCTGCAGCAATTCCGACTCTGTGCTTGTGACCCACCACCCAAGTCCGCAGATTAACATTCAAGCCAGCCAAACATCCCTTTGTGAAGGCAAATTTGCTATACTGACAGCCGGTGGCGCACAAAGCTATCTTTGGGACAACGGCGCAACCACGCCGGGCATTACCGTTCAGCCACAACAAACCACAACCTATCATGTAACTGGCGTCTCGGCCCAGGGTTGCAGCGGAGAGGCTTCGGAGAGCATCACGGTGTATCCAGTTCCAGCAGTGGTACTAGAGGGATTGCTTCCTGTTTATTGCCAAAACGATGCCCCATCCACACTGACAGGCATCCCCGAAGGTGGGTTTTTCACTGGCGGGTCGCTCACCAACAACGTCTTTGATCCATCCGCTGTGTTGGAAGGAAACCATACGATCTATTACCAGCTCACAACCGCAGATGGATGTGTGGGCATTGATTCGGCCTCTGCCCTGGTGATTGCTTTTGACAAAACCATTGACCTGGGCGAAGACAAAAGTATTTGTCCGCACGAAACACTTCTGCTCGATGCAGGCGAGGGTTTCGATGCTTATTATTGGTCAACAGGTCAAAGTTCGAGACAATTGGAGATTCAGGGCACGATGTTTTTACCCGGGACGCTGCGCACAATCTCTGTTGCAGGCGTGCTCAACGGTTGTGTGGCTGCCGATGCCATTCAGCTCAGCATCCGTAGCGATTGCTATATTGGACAGGAAGAAGTGAATGAAAGACAGCCTTTCACAGTGTATCCCAATCCGGCTAAAGGCAACATCGGTCTGCTGGCCGAGGAAGAGTTGACTGCACTGAAGCTAAGTCTGCTTGAGCTGTCGGGCAGGGAGGTGTGGCAGTCTGGACAAGCAGTTTCAGTGGCGGCTGGTGTGCATATTACATTTGATGTAAAAGATGTAAAGCCGGGCGTTTATGTTCTTCGGCTGGATAGCTCTTCCAGGCAGTTTCAACTCAAAATTGTATTGCAGTAGCGTTTTGGGTCTTCGATGCAGACGAAAAGAATAGAAATTGCAGTAAAGAAAGGCTTTGGCAAATCCGACAGGAATCAATTCAGGTGATAGCGCACAAGGCGTCGCTCCTTGTACCAGGGCTGCGAAACAAAAAACGGAAGCGTTTCCACCACTATTCCAATATTTTCTGAATACCTGATATGTTTTGCCCTTGGATTTCCAGCAAAGGTCCAGTTTGGGTACATAATAAAGCTGGTTTTCGAATTCATGGTGATAAACGTTCCGGCAGGTGTGGCCGCTTCAATATCTTTCTCCGCCATTTGCTTGATCACCTGACATATAGTGTCAGTAGTACTTGCTAAGAAATATTCATTTCCAAAGACTGTTGTAAAATCCTGCGATGAGAACAAGATTTGTCCTGACGAATTCACCACATAATGGAGCGAATCTCTTTGGTAAGAAAAGATTTTCTCATTGGTTGAATATGGTTTGGGTTTAATAACCTTATAATAGGTTTGATTGTTGATGAGCGTGTCTTTCTCCACATAACAACTATCGAAGGTACTGCCCGGACTTGCAATTCCGGCGCTGTCAATGTCAAACAGCTGATAAACCCAATAATTGCCTGTTTTAAGCATTGCATAATCGGGATAAGTCAATTCGACTGTAGGATTTTGCTTGTCTTTTTTGCAGGACAACAGAAATAGTGCGCTGATTGCAAATGTGAAAATTAAGGTGGAATGTTTCATTTTATTGTGTTTTTGGTTCATTCTAAAACGTTACAAACAAGGATATTGGTATGTGAAGAGCAATTTTTTTCGATAGAATGAATTGCTAAATAATTCAGGAAAGAAAAGAAGTTCCAACGGGTGGTTTTGTAATATTTAGTTATTCCGGCTATGGAGCAAAAAAGAGAGGCTGTCAGTTTTTTCTGACAGCCTCTTATATGTTTTCACCAGCCTTTGATGATCAGTAGCGTTTCCCTTTTTTGCTTGTTTTGTCACCGCTATCTGTTCGCTTGTTCTTGGCCCAGGGTCTTTCCCACTCATTGTCGTCGTCTTTGCGAACGTTTCCGGTTTTTTTCTTTTTTGGCGCAGCACCTCTGTCGCCGGCGAGTTCAACGCGCACATCGGATAGGTTTTTGTTGCGGTTTCCGAACGATTCGAGCACCAATTCAGAATGGGTTGAAGCCACATCAACGAATGAGAAATTTTCCATGATGTCAATCCTTCCAACCACCACATCGCGCGAGCGTGTCACCTCGTTGATGAGGCCGATGAGGTTGTGAGGCCCCACTTTGTCTTTTTTGCCGACGCTAAAAAACATTCGCACAAAGCCTTCACGGCGCGGAGGTTTGCCTTCGAAATCTCTTTTCTTATCCCTGAACTTCTTCTCATCAGGAAACTCATCGCGGCGCAAGGTTTTCGACTCTTCAACGTTGAGGTCGGCGGCATCGCGGTAATAATCAAGAAAGCGGTTGAACTCGAGTGCCACAAAACGTTTTATGAGTTCTTCGCGGTCCATCCATTCTAACTTGCGGTAGATGACGGGTAGAAATGAGTCAATTTCTTCGTGTTTCAGTTCCACTTTTTCCATGCGGTCCACATGGTGATACAGTTGTTTTTCGCACACCTGAACACCGGTTGGCACTTTGGCTTTGGCAAATTCACGGCCCACTTTGCGTTCGATGAGCTTCATCTTGCCTTTTTCTTTCATATTGATGATGCTCACGCAGATGCCAGTTTTGTCGGCACGGCCCGTACGTCCGCTGCGGTGGATATATACTTCGGGTTCGTCGGGCAGGTTGTAGTTGATCACATGGGTGAGGTCGTTCACATCGAGGCCTCGCGCAGCCACGTCGGTAGCCACAAGCATTTGCAGACTTCCTGAGCGGAAGCGTTTCATCACATGGTCGCGCTGCGACTGCGAAAGGTCGCCATGGAGCGCATCAGCATTGTAGCCGTCACGGATGAGCATATCAGCAATTTCCTGTGTTTCGACACGGGTACGACAAAAGACTATGGCATAGATACTTGGGTTGAAGTCGGCCACACGTTTGAGGGCAGCATAGCGGTCTTTGGCATGAACGAGGTAGTAAATATGTTTCACGTTGGCGGTGCCGGTGTTTTTTTCACCCACACGTTTCACAACGGGTTTGTTCATGTATTTACTCAGGATACGCTCCACTTGTTCGGGCATGGTGGCCGAAAAGAGCAGTGTTTTTTTATCTTCGGGCATTTGTTGCAGGATGCTGTCCACATCGTCCTGAAAGCCCATATCGAGCATCTCATCGGCTTCGTCGAGCACAGCCCAACGCACGTGTGTGAGATGCGTTTTTCCACGACGTATCATATCGTTCATACGGCCGGGTGTGGCCACGATGATCTGTGGATTGTCGTATAAATGCTTGATTTGCACTTCGATCGACGCACCTCCGTAGATGGGGACAATGCGTATCGAGGGCATATAACGCGCGTAGTTGGACAGGTCGCGGGTGATCTGCATACACAGTTCACGGGTGGGGCAAAGGATCACTGCTTGTGTCTGGCGCAGGGCCGGGTTGATGTAGTTCAACACTGGAAGTCCGAAGGCAGCTGTTTTGCCTGTCCCGGTTTGCGCAAGTCCGACAAGGTCGGTGGGTGATTCGATAAGCGTTGGGATCACAGCGGCCTGAATCGGCATGGGGTCTTTAAATCCAAGTTCTTCAACTGCTTTCTGCAGCTCGGGATTCAGACCTAATTCTTGAAAAGTAGGCATAAAATAAATAAAATTTTGAACCGGCAAAGGTAGTCTTTAAAAGCTAACAAAATCATTTTCAATGAAAAATAATGATTAAACCTGTTTTGTCAAGGAGCCGGTTCAGAGAAGCTTATTCCTCTTTTCTTGTTATAGCTGTGGGTGAAAATCGGGACTAGGATCAATTCCGGCAGACAAGTATGAATGATATAAGCGTATTCGCTGTCAGAATTATCCCGGAAGTGCGATACAATAAAAAAACATCCATAACAAAACACCACAGAATCAAAACCGCTTGCCAGACCCCGCTACAGCACAAAAGCAAGGTAGTCCGTATCGCACCAATGCTACGGTCTTCACAAATTTGGAATGATTCTAAATATCGGCCCGAACTATTCAACTATCTATATATGTCTTAATTTCGCAGCATCAAACATCAACACATATGCTGTCAGAATTTGGAATCGTCCTGCTGTATTTTATTCTTGGGGCAATTTTTGTAGGCATAGCACTCGTTGCGGCTTATTTAATCCGCCCGAGCAAGCCCAATCCCATCAAAAACTCTACCTATGAATGTGGTGAAATTCCCATTGGTGAACCCTGGATCAGGTTTAATGTACGTTTTTACGTGATTGCCCTGGTCTTTTTGCTTTTTGATGTAGAAGTGGTTTTCTTGTTGCCGTGGGCCATCGTATTCAAGCAGTTGGGCTGGTTTGCTTTCATCGAGATGATCATTTTCATTGTGATTCTGGCAGCAGGCTACATATATGTCTGGGGCAAAGGCGATCTGGACTGGGACAAACCGCGTCCGTATATTGCTAAGCTTGAAGACCTTGTTGTTGGCAAGAAAAAATCCTAAAAAGCATTTATTATTATGGGACTACTAAATAAACTCGACGATCCCTACGAAGGTGGAGGAATCGTGCTGGGTAAGGTGGAAGAGTTACTCAATTGGGGCCGAAGCAAATCGGATTGGTACCTGCACTTTGGCCTTGCATGTTGTGCCATTGAGTTCATGGCCATGAATGCATCACACTTCGACTTCATGCGATTTGGAACCATTCCGCGTACCAGCCCGCGTCAAGCCGACTTTATCATGGTCACCGGCACGGTGACCTTTAAGATGGCCGATCGCATCAAAATACTTTATGAGCAAATGGCCGAGCCAAAATATGTGATCTCAGTCGGATCATGCTCCAACAGCGGAGGCCCCTACTGGGAGCATGGCTACCATGTGCTCAAGGGCATTGACCTGATCATTCCTGTTGATGTGTACATCCCTGGCTGCCCGCCACGACCCGAAGCCTTTGAAGAAGGCATGATCCAGCTGCAGAAAAAGATCAGCCAGCAAGCCATCTTTAACAAAAGAAAAAAATTAGGTATCGAATAATTGCAAAGTGCCTATGACACCACAAGAAATTTACGAACATCTGAAAAAAAGTCACGACACGGCAGTGCTCGAATTTGTTGATCAGCCACAGACCGACCCCTTTATCAGGGTTGAGCCATCAGCAGTTTTCGACATTTGTCACAGCCTGCGCGATGACGAAGGTTTGGAGTTTGATTACATGATGAGCCTCAGTGCCACCGACCTGGGCGAGCAACTCGGTGTGGTATATCACCTCTACGCGATGAAATACCGCCACAAAATCGTGATCAAAACCGAAGTGCCAAAAGACAATCCCCTTGTTCCATCAGTGGAAAGGCTCTGGCGCACGGCCGATTGGCACGAGCGCGAAGCTTTCGACCTGATCGGAGTAGTTTTTGAAGGTCATCACAATATGATCCGTATTTTGCTGCCTTATGACTGGGAAGGTCACCCATTGCGCAAAGACTATCAGGCCCCGGAAAC
>DISP01000165.1:38294-41532 GCA_002421995.1 Bacteroidales bacterium UBA6207
GAGAAACACTGCGAGCGCATGACCTATCCGCAGATCACACCCTATATTGACAGGATGGACTACATCTCGGCCATGAACAACGAATGGCCTTATGTGATGGCTCTCGAGAAAATGCTCGACATCAAAGTGCCGGAAAAAGTGGAATACCTGCGTGTGATTGTAGCCGAGCTCAACCGTATTGCAAACCACCAGATTGCTGTGGCAACCTTTGGCCTCGACGCAGGTGCATTTACACCATTCCTGTTTTATTTCCGCGACCGGGAATACATCATCTGGATTCTTGAAAAACTCTCGGGCGCACGTCTGCTCTACAACTATTTCAGGGTTGGAGGTGTGTCGGGCGACATCTACCCTGAGTTCAAAGAAGAAGTGCTGAACGTGGTGAAACAGGTGCGCAAAACCAATGAAGAGGTGATGAATCTGCTCATTTACAACAGCATCTTTGTGAAGCGCACAGCCAATGTAGGTATCCTCACCCCCGAGGTGGCCATCAACTTCGGTTGCAGCGGCCCGGTATTGCGTGGCAGCGGCATTGCACACGACCTGCGCCGCGACGAAGCCTATTCAGTGTATGACCGCTTCGATTTCGACATTCCGGTAGGAAAAGGCGAAGTGGGTGTGGTTGGCGATTGCTGGAACCGCAACATGGTAAGAGTGCACGAGATGGAGCAATCATGCCGCATCATTGAGCAAGCCCTGGAGCAGATGCCGATGGAAGGCGATGTGAAAGCCATGATACCAAAACGAATCAAACTGCCAAAAGGCGAAGTATATATGCGTGCCGAAAACCCCAAAGGCGACCTCGGTTTCTATATTGTCAGCAATGGCACCGACAAGCCCGAACGCCTCAAGGCCCGCGGACCAAGCTTTGTGAACCTGTCAGTAATACCCGAGATATCGAAAGGCTATATGTTTGCCGATCTCATCCTTATCCTGGGAAGTATTGACATCGTTTTGGGCGAAGTGGACAGATAATCAAGAACGCGAATATAGCATCACATACAATGGAGCAGACAAATTTTATATGGGAACATTTTGGCGTCAACCTCTGGACGGTATTGGCCGTTATCAGCCTGCCACTCATGTTTGTTCTCGTTTACGCCCTTATCGCCATTCTGGCCGAGCTCAAGGTTTCGGCCTGGATTCAGGAGCGTGTCGGACCTATGCGCACCGGGCCTTACGGCATTCTACAGCCTGTGGCAGAGGTTATCAAACTGATTCAAAAAGAGGATATTACGCCTGATCAGAGCAGCAAGCTGCTTTATAACCTGGCGCCTTTCATCATCTTCACAGGCGCTTATGCAGCCTTTGCAGTGATCCCTTTCAGCGAATCATTTGTGCCCGCAGGCATTGATGTAGGATTGTTTTACGTGTTTGCCATCGGCTCAATCAGTGCCATGGGCATCGTGATGGGAGGCTGGGCATCGAGCAACAAATACTCGCTCATGGGAGCCATGCGCTCAGTGTCGCAGCTTATAAGCTACGAGATTCCGGCTGCTATGGCAATCCTTTCGGTGGTTGTGCTGGCATCTTCGATGAATATGCAGGAGATAAGCCGGGCGCAATCGGGCTATTTCTGGAACTGGTTTATCTTTGGCGGCCCCGGTGACTGGACAAAAATTTTCGTGATTCCTTTCACGCTTGGCCTCACAATCATCTATTTCATCGCCTCGCTTGCTGAAACAAACCGCGTGCCTTTCGACATCCCCGAAGGAGAATCGGAATTGGTAGCCGGTTTTCATACAGAATATAGCGGGATGAAGTTTGCAATGTTTTTCTTTGCCGAATATGCCAATATGTTTGTAGTATCAGCCATACTCGCCACTATTTTCCTTGGCGGATGGAATTCACCCTTCGGTGATTTCATGCAAGGGCCATGGTGGGGTGCCATGTGGTTTATACTCAAGGCATTTTTTATAGTGCTGATACAGATATGGATACGTTGGACCTTACCACGCTACCGGGTTGATCAGTTGATGTATCTCGGTTGGAAAGTGCTCCTGCCCCTGTCTTTTATCTGTTTTCTTGCCATCAGTTTATTTGTAATGCTCAATTAGGACTAACGCCATGATGCAATACCTTAAAAATATATGGGCGGGGTTTAATACCGCATTGATTGGGATGAAGATCACCTCCAAACACTTGTTTGTGAAAAAGGTGACCATTCAGTATCCCGACCAGCGCTTTCCCCTGCCAACGAATGCCCGCAACAGGCTAAAGCTCACTCCGGAGCGCTGTACAGGCTGCAACCTCTGTGTGGTAGCCTGCCCGGTAAACTGCATAAAACTCGAAACCGTACGCGTTTCGCCCGATGATCCGCATCAGGAGTTGTATGAAAACGGGCAGCCGCGCAAAATGTGGGTAACAAAATATGAGATTGACTTTGCCAAGTGCTGTTTTTGCGGTCTATGTGTTGCTGCCTGCCCTAGCGATGCCATCAACCATACCGAAGAATATGAGTATTCGGTTTATGACAGGACAAACCTCTACTACAAATTCCAAACCCTGACACCCGAACAGGCCGCTGAAAAAGAACAGCTGCTGGCCGATTTCAGAGCAAAGGACAAAGAAAAGGTTTGCCCCACCACTGGTGAAAAAGTAGCTGAACCGAAAGTCGCCAAACCAAAAGCTGAACCGGAAGCCTAAAAAAATAAAAAACCGATCACTATGGAAATCACAACGTTAGCTTTTTATTTTTTCGCAGCCCTTACCATCGGTTTTGCTGCGGTAGTGGTTTTGTCGCGCAATATTCTGCATGCGGCATTTTCACTGCTCTTCACTTTTTTCGGCATTGCAGGACTCTACGTGCTGATGCAAGCCGACTTTCTAGCAATCACGCAAATCATGATCTATATTGGAGGCATTCTGGTATTAATCATCTTTGGGGTGATGCTCACCACACATATTACCGGGGTGGATGTGAAATCAGGTAAAACAGGTAAGGCACAACTTGCACTTGCTGCTACGGCAACAATCTTGCTAGCCGCTACCATGATTTATGTGCTCACAACAACGAGCTGGAAGACGGCTGAAGCTCCCGAATTAACTTCAACAGCCGAAATCATCGGCACCGGTTTGCTGACACATTATCTCCTGGCATTTGAAGCAGCCTCCATGCTGTTGCTCATCGCCATTGTAGGAGCAGCCTTCATTGCACGAAAAAAACACGCATAGTTATGGAAATAGGATTAACCCACTACCTCGTAATCAGCGTTTTGCTATTCACACTCGGACTTTT
>DISP01000058.1 GCA_002421995.1 Bacteroidales bacterium UBA6207
TGGCCATTGTAGCCGGCGATATGGTCTCGGGCGAAGCCGGCCGTGGAACCTTTCGTTTGTTGCTTACCAGACCTGTCAGCCGCACAAAGCTGCTCACTGCAAAATTCATTACCGCACAGGTTTACACCTCCATGCTTGTTGTTTTTTTGATGATTCTCAGCCTGGGTCTTGGCAGACTTTTTTGGAAACCGGGCGATATGATGGTGATCATGAATACAATCAACATATTGGATATGAATGATATATGGTGGAGGTTTTTTGTAGCTTTCGGCTATGGTGTCATAAGCATGTGGGTTGTAGCGGGTCTTGCCTTTTTGTTTTCAAGCATGTCAACAAACTCTTTGCTGCCCATTGTAAGCAGCATGTCGGTACTGATACTTTTTACCATTCTTTCAAATTTCAGCCTTGGAATCTTTGAGGTGATCAAACCATTTCTCTTCACATCCTACCTGAGTGGATGGCAATTGTTTTTTGACGATCCGGTTGACTGGAATCAGATCTTTCGGGCAACCCTTGTTCTCCTCGGACATATCACGGCTTTTTATCTGCTTGCTTTGCAGATTTTCACAAGAAAAGATATAACAACATGATGCGCAATCTTATCACAAGTTTATTTATTGTTTTCACAGGCTTCTGGCTGTCGGCTCCGGCGCAACCTTCGGCTGATGCACTTATCGCCGGAGTGATTAAAAAATCGACTATGGTAAAATCTTTTGAAGCCGATGTGGCCATTGATGTGGATGTGGACTTCATTCGCATCCCGGTTAAAAACGGAAAGGTTTTCTACAAAGAACCCGACAAGTTCAGGTTTCGTGCCACCGGTTTTGCACTTGTTCCAAAGAAAGGGCTTAATTTTTCTGTGATTACGATGCTGCAACAAGCACACACAGCCATTTATGCCGGTGAAGAAGAAAAAAACCATATCGTTAAAATTGTTCCCAACGATGCTGCTGCCGACTTTGTGATTGCCACTGTCTGGATTGAAAAGGCGAAGGACAGGATTTCGAAGATGCAGGTGACCTCCAATGGCCAGGGAAATTACACACTTGAATTTGCCTATGGAAACATGCAATATGACTTGCCCATCAGCACTGTTGTAGGTTTCGATATTCAACAAATGGACATCCCGATGAAGTTTATTGGCAATCTTAAGGTTGATCCAAAAAAAGCCGGAGAAAAAACCAAAGGCAACGTCAAACTCACCTACAGCAATTTTAAAGTGAATGGGAGCATCCCTGATACGGTATTTACTGACGATGCAGCCGGGCAAATGCAATGAGGATAAAGCCTCCCGTTTTTAACGATTAGCAGCATTCATTGTTTAAAAAAAACATTTCGGAGCATTTTCATTTTGAAACCCGGTCCGAAGCGGCTTTTTCGGAAAGAATCGCTGTGTTTCAAACGTTTACTTTCTGAAACTGGCCGCAAACTGAAAGACAGATGGCAGTGGCAGTAAATCCATACTTTTGGAGCACAAACCCATAATCATTCAGATGCCATGAAATCACGATTACTCCTTTTTGCTTTTCTTTTTTTTCAACTCATTCTTTCTGCACAACAGTCTGCAAATGACAAAGCAAAAGCGAAAAATACAGACGCTCAATTACTTAGCGGTTTGAAATTCAGAAGCATCGGTCCGGCATTAATGTCAGGCCGCATCGCTGATGTGGTGATTCATCCTGAGCGGCCCCACACCTGGTATGTAGCAGTTGGCTCAGGCGGAGTGTGGAAAACTACCAATGCCGGCACCACCTGGCAACCTCTCTTCGATCAGCAAACCTCCTATTCTGTTGGCTGCATCACGCTCGACCCAACGAATCCGGACAGGATTTGGGTGGGCACAGGTGAGAATATTGGAGGCCGGCATGTGGGCTATGGTGATGGTATATATCTGAGTGAGGATGGCGGAAACAGCTGGAAACAAATGGGCCTGAAACATTCTGAACACCTGTCAAAGATTATCGTTCACCCTCGAAATCCACAGGTTGTTTGGGTAGCAGCCCAGGGACCGCTTTGGTCGAAAGGTGGCGACAGAGGCGTGTTTAAAACCAGGGACGGAGGCAAAACATGGAATAAAGTATTGGGTGATGAGGGCTGGACGGGTGCAACCGATCTACTTATTGATCCGCGAAATCCAGATGTGTTGTATGCGGCCACATGGCAGCGCAACCGAAGTGTGGCAGCATATATTGGCGGCGGTCCGGGATCCGGTATTCACCGCAGCACCGATGGAGGCGAAAGCTGGGAGAAGCTTGCCAACGGATTGCCTTCGGGCGATATGGGAAAGATCGGGCTTGCTATCTCCCCGCAAAAGCCTGATGTGATCTATGCTGCTATTGAGTTGGAGCGCAGAAAGGGTGGCCTGTGGAAGAGCACCGACCGCGGTGCATCATGGACCAAACAATCCGATGCTGTGGCCGGAGGCACCGGCCCACACTACTATCAGGAACTTTATGCAAGTCCGCATGTGTTTGATAAAATTTACCTTGTGGATGTGCTCATTCAGGTTTCTGACGATGGCGGCAAGACCTTTCGAAGGATGAACGAACAACACAAACATGTTGATAACCATGCTATTGCCTTTAAATGCAATGAGCCTGATTACTTGCTTGTTGGCAATGACGGAGGACTTTACGAAAGCTTCGATGCCGGAAAAAGCTGGAAATACATTGCTAACCTGCCTGTGACACAATTTTATAAAGTGGCTGTGGATGATGACGTTCCGTTTTATAACATCTATGGTGGCACACAGGATAACAACACACAAGGCGGTCCATCGCGTACTGATAACGTGCATGGTATCAGTAATTCTGATTGGATTGTCACGCTTTTTGGTGATGGACATCAACCTGCCACAGAGCCCGGCAACCCCGATATTGTCTATTCACAGTGGCAGCAGGGCAACCTGACGCGTTTTGACCGTCGCACCGGCGAGATGGTGTATGTGAAACCCCAACAGGGTGAGGGCGACAGCATCGAGCGGTTCAACTGGGATGCCCCCATCCTTGTCAGCCCACACCGGCCCTCGCGCCTGTATTTTGCTTCACAACGCTTATGGAGATCCGATGACAGAGGCGACAGCTGGACAGTAATAAGTGGCGATCTTACCACAGGCCAGGAACGAATCAGACAGAAACTCATGGATCGGCAATGGAGCTGGGATGCAGCCTGGGATTTGTATGCAATGTCGGAATACAGTACCATCACCTCACTGTCGGAATCGCCTGTAAAAGAAGGACTTATTTGGGCCGGTACGGATGACGGGCTCATTCAAATCACGCAGGATGGCGGAACAAACTGGAAAGCAATACCGATTAAAAGTTTGCCCGGAGTGCCGGAAACTGCATTTGTTAACGACATCAAAGCCGACCGCTATGATGCTTCCACCGCCTTTGTGGTGCTCGACAATCATAAAAATGGTGATTTTATGCCTTATGTGCTCAAGACTACCGACCTGGGTAAGACATGGAAATCAATCAGGGCTAACCTTCCCGACAGGACAATCACCTGGCGTATCGTTCAGGATCATATTGTGAAAGAACTCTTGTTTTTAGCAACAGAATTTGGTATTTACACAACACTCGACGGCGGTAACAGCTGGATTCAGCTAAAAGGTGGTTTGCCGGTGATTTCGTTCAGAGACCTGGCCATTCAGCAACGTGAAAACGACTTGGTGGCGGCTTCCTTCGGCAGGGGATTCTATGTGCTCGACGACTATACTCCTTTGCGTGAGTTAGCATCCAAAGGACTGAAAGACAAGCCGGCGTTGTTTCCGGTGAAAGATGCATGGTGGTACATTCAACGTCAATTGCTTGGCGACGATCGAAAGGCAACACAGGGCGACAACTGGTTTGTGGCTGATAATCCGCCTTTTGGTGCTGTATTTACTGTATATATTGATTCTGCCTTGAAAACACCTGAAAAAATAAGAAAAGAAATTGAAGCACCATTGATCAAGGAGGCAAAAGATGTGCCATTCCCTGGTTGGGATGCACTTGAAGCGGAGCGGATGTATGCCGAGCCATTGTGGTATCTCGTCATCACTGATCATAAGGATGAATTTGTCAATAAAGTCGCGGTCGCAAATATTTCTGGTCTGCAACGTGTCACATGGGACTTGCGAAAACCTTCGGTCTCTGCCATTTGGCGTGATCAGGGCGATTGGAATCCGGTAGGGCCGATGGTAGTTCCCGGTTTCTATACTGCAAGGCTTTTTAGCGAGGTCAATGGTGAAGCCAGACAAGTGGCAGAGCCACAAAGATTTGAAGTTAAACAACTTAGAAACGGAACACTCCAGGCATCCAGCCATGATGATTTGGCAGCTTATTGGGACGAGACAGAGCAGTTGAGCGGCTTGTTGTCTGCCGCTTCTGCAGGTCTGGCTGATGCGAAACAAAGGGTACAGATGATGGCTGCTGCTACGAAAAGAATGCATACAGCCCCTGCAGGCTTGAAGAGCAGCGTGCACAACTTGCAGCAGGAACTCTCAATGCTTGAATCGAAGATGTATGGTAACCAATCAAAGCAGCAAGTAGGCGAAGCAGGCAGCCCCACGGTTTACGAACGCTTGCAGGCTGTGAAGATGGGCAACTCCCGTAGCACTTACGGACCCACTCCAAATCTGGTTGAACAACTGAAAATTGCCCGGAAACAATTTGGGGAGCTTAGATTGCAGCTCGAACAGATTCGTGGTGTCACAATTCCTAACCTGGAAGCACAGCTGAAGGAAGCCGGAGCACCGTATTTGCAAGGTCAGTCAATCCCGGAATAACCCCTGGAATCATTGCAAAAATTACTAAACATCTCAGCTGAGAATCTTGATTCAGTCGCATGCTTGTGCCGTTTTTTGAATCTTTGCATTCAGCGGCTTTGAAAATCACGACTCTCATTCTGAATTTTAGAATATTAAGCTGCTGATCTATAAAGTATTGAATGTATTTTATATCAATACTCCGTAGAAATGTTTATTTAAAAGACGCGATCATCTCAGCGATTCCTTTCTCATAGGAAGTCGTCTCAAAGTCGGGGAAGCGCTTTTTGAATTTGTCCCATGACATAATATAGTCGTGATCAAATTGATACATCATTTCTCCTGCTTCTTTCATCACCGGAATTATAATTCGTAAAATTGCTTTGATGAATGGAGGAATAAAAGATGGTTTGAAAGAGGTATTCAGTGCTTTGTTTATCAATTGAACAATTTGTTCCGGTGTGATGGCATCGCCCACCGGCAAATGCCATACTTGCCCGTAACAATCAGGATGTGTGGCTAATAATACCATTGCGCGTGCATTGTCAGTCGTGTTGCCATAGGTGTGGGGGATGCCCGGAGTGGCAATAGAATTCGGACCTTTACCTACCATCATCCTGTCGAGGGTTTGGATATAGAGCATGCTGTTTTTCGCGTATGGACCATAAAAGTCGGCCGATCTGGCAATCACAGCTTTTAGTTTTTGGTCGGTAATGGCTTTCATAACCATATCGGCCACTTGTTTGCGCACCATTCCTTTTTTCGAAGGAGGCAACTGAGTGTGCTTTTCATCAAAAGGAATGGCCAAAGGAGCCGGACCATACATATAGATGTTGTCAAGAAAAACGAGCACAGCATCAGTTTGCAGGCAAGCTTCGATGATGTTGGCCATCATCAGTGGCCAGTCGCGCTGCCAGCTTCGTGTTTTGTATTCCACCGCAGCACACATATAAACGTGGCTCGAACCGGTTATTGCTTTTTTGGTTTCTTCCTGATCGAGCAGTGTGGCATTCACGCATTCAACACCTTTCAATGTGAAACTTGAACGTTGTACGGCCCTCACTGCCAGTGATTTTTGTAAAAGCTCGGCAATAACTGCTTTGCCAGAGGCACCTCCTGCACCCAAAACAGTATGCAGACCGGTTGTTGAAACATTGTTTTCCATGAAGTTTTTTATTTGTACTACAAATGAAACATTATTTTAGAAGTGGTTACTCTTTTGGTAAAAAAAAACATCCCACCGGAGGCCCGGCAGGATGTTGGCGTGCAAGCCTCATTACCCGCAGATAAGCATTAATGTGGCTATTCCCAGAGGAAACTTACCACAGATTTGGCCGGTAATGTATAATTAAAAAATTTCTTTCCCTGTTTCACGGTGAAGGTCTTAAAACTTTCATCGTAGTTTGCAACAATCAGGACTTTGCTTCCATTGGAATTGCTAAAGGAAACTGCATCAATTTTTGTGAGGGACTGGGCATAAATATGCGATGTTCGCACTGCTCCGGGTCTTACGACTTTGGAAAACTGTGCAATAGAATAAAACTCTTCGTTGAAAGTGGTTGCTCCACTGTTTTGATCAACAGTGATGACGCCGCGGCAGTTGGAACAACCGTTGTTGGTGGGGCCATAGTTTTGGTTGAGTGCCATATTCCAGAGCAGGGCTGAGCGCGACCAGTTGACTGCCGTTCCGATGAAGATGTTTTGCATGTTCCACATCAGGTTGCCGGCAAAATCAGTAGCCCACGCACCACCCGAGATTTCTGTAAAATGAAGTTCTTTGTCAGGATGTGCCTGATGAACAGTTGTCATGGCCGAAACGTTTCCGGCATACGCATGAAATCCGCTGCCGGCGGTGTATTGAGCCGCCGCCGGATCGTTTAGCAAGCTGATCGAATATTGTGTGTTGTCCCAGTTGTGATCGTAGTTGATGATCTTTGCTGTTATGTTAGCAGCAGCAAACTTTGGTCCCAGGTGATTTTTGATGAAGTCGGTCTGTTCGTCAGACTGCATTTCCATGCATGGATAATTGGCTGTGAAGTAAAGTGGTTCGTTTTGCGGTGTAACGTGCGTGATAGTAATACCTTGTGCTTTCATAGCCTGGATATAACGCACAAAATAGTCTGCATACACATCGTAGCAATCACTGCGCAATTTGCCGCCTTTGAGGCTTTTATTGGTTTTCATCCATGCCGGAGGACTCCATGGCGTGCCCATGATGAAGATGTTGGGGTTGATGGCTAAAATCTCCTTTAGAACGGGGACAACATCATCCAAATCTTTGCTCAGGCTGAAATGCGCGAGTTGAAAGTCGGTCTCGTTTACCGGGATATCGTTGTAGGTGAAGTCGGACAGTGAAAAATCAGAGGCTCCCATTGTCAGCCTTAAGAATGAGATTCCTGCACCTTCCTGCGGATCAAAAAGTTGCTTGAGTACATTTTGGCGTTGCGAAGCACTCATCACATGGTTGAGCAAATAAGCAGATGAGCCGGTCAGTGATGCGCCATACCCATCAATTTCCTGAAAAACGATGCTTGTATCAACAGTGATGAGCGGCCATTCGCCTGAAGTGACTGCGCGAATTGAAAGTTCAGCTTCCTGACTAAAGAGCTTAGCCTTATCGCCACGCGTGAGCCACACCTTGACTTTACCAATGTCAGGCACTACCGGAACAATGGGATCGTCAGGGTTGTCTTTTCCTTTGCATGCGCTCATAGAAAAAAGCAAAACAAGAAACAGAAAGTGCTTTAGAATTTTCATGATAAAATTTGAGGATTGAAAACCAGAACGTTGCTAACATAGCAACGTTCTGGTAATGAGTTTAATAACCTTCGTTTTGGGTTAACTTCGTGTTTTTGTCCATTTCGGCTTGTGGAATTGGCCACAGCAATTTGCTTTCGGTAACAACATAACCCAGCGAGCTGCCATTGGGTCCTTTCACGTTGTTGAGCACTTCGAGAGCACGGCCTGTGCGTTTGAGGTCGTACCAGCGGTGGCCTTCGAAAGCCAGTTCGAGGCGGCGTTCTTTCTCAATGGCCAACTTCATCGAGGCCTTGTCGCCGGCAGTAGTGTTGGGAAGATTCACCCTCGACCGTATCTGGTTGACGAGGGCTGCTGCACCTGCCAGGTCACCTGTTTCGTTAAGTGCTTCAGCTTTCAGCAAAAGAATGTCGGCCAAACGCAGGAAGATGTAGTTCTGCGAGCTGTTACCTGTGAAAATACGGTATTTGTTGACGAAAGGGAATGTGATCTGTGGCCAGTAGGGATCAGACCATTTGCCTGAAACATCGAGGAAAATGATTGAGGCCTCTTTGCGAATCTGATCACCTTCGGCATCAAAAGCAGCAACAAGGTCGTTTGATGGGGTGTTAAACTTTTTCCAGTCCAAACCACGAAACATGCTTGCCCCCCAGTTTCCGCTTTGCGGTGTACCTTCGTAATTGATTTCGAATATAGCTTCGGCAGAGTTTTCGTTTTCGTTGTTCCAAAGCATATCATACTCAGGCAGAAGCGAGTAGCCACCGGCTATCACAGCATCGCAATATTGGTTCACCTTGTCCCACTGATGTGGTTCAATTGTAGCGTACACCTTTGCCAACATGGCATTGGCAGCACCTTTTGTTACATAACCTTTGTGTGTGGCCGACACCGGCGCATATGCCACAGCAAGTTCAAAATCGCTGATGATTTGTGCATAAACATCTGCAACTGAAGCACGGGCAGGAAATAGTTGAGGATAGATTTCCGGGAGTAACTCGGCACTAATCGAGGTAACTTCAGTGAGTTGCAAGGGTACGTCACCCCACAGCTGAACAGCCTGAAAATACATATATGCTCTGATCCATGCGGATTCTGCCCTTATTTGTTCTTTGCGGGCTTCATCCACTCCGGGAGTTGCATCAACATTATTGAAAACTGAATTTGCTTTCCCAATTGCTCCGTAAAGGTATTCCCAATCACGGCTGACATTGGTGTTGGTAGCGTCAATTGCATATTCATCAAGTTGGAAATTGGCAGGGTTATCAGCTCCCGCATAGGAATCATCCGATTGGGCGTCGCCATTCACAAAATAATCAAGCTCGAAATATTCGTTACGAAAATCATCGTAAACACCGGCCAGAGCGGCTTCCAGTTCAGATGCATTTTTATAGATAAGCGAATCTGCAACAAGGTTTTCAATTGCGATACTTTGCGATACCGGCTTTAGATCAAGAAATTTTTCACAACTCTGGACAGCAGCTGCTATGAAAATTATTAGAATATATAATGTCTTTTTCATGGTATCGTGTTATTAAAATTCAACATTTAATCCCAAAACAACTGAACGCGACTGCGGATATGTGCCATAGTCAATTCCTTGTTCAACTGCACTTGTGCCATATGCATTTACTTCAGGGTCAAAACCTGTGTAATTGGTCATTGTGAGGAGGTTTCTTCCTGTAACATACACCGACATGTCCTTAATGAATTTATACTTTGAATGCTTGTCAAGAATCTTGTAGGATAAAGTTATTGATTTTAACCTTACATATGAACCGTCTTCCACAAAGCGAGATGAGTTGCGTACGTTGTTGATATTTCCTGGTTTAGGAATATCAGTGATGTCACCTGGTTGTTGCCAACGATCGAGCACAGCTGTTGACTGGTTCTTGCTGTCGAACATTCCTTCAAGGTCGATGCGGGTGGCATTGTAAATATCGTTGCCATAGCTGCCCTGGATGAAGAAATTGAGGTCGAATTTCTTATAAACAAAAGTATTCGTCAAACCAAAAACAAAATCTGGCTGAGGGTTGCCAATCACAGTCCTGTCACCGGTATCGAATATACCATTGTTGTTCACGTCCTTGTATTTAAGATTGCCTGTTTCAGGATCAACACCATCGGCCACGTATCCAAAAAAGCTGCCAAGAGGAAGACCTTTTTTTAGGATTGCCACATCCTGGTTGTTGCTATAAATACGCCCAAAATAATATACGTCAGTGTATTCAAGATCGGTTACTGTATTCTTGTTAAATGACATATTGAAATCTGTGGTCCATCGCAGTTTTTTGTCCAGGTTCACTGTATTGATATTGAATTCGACACCTTTGTTCTCTGTTTGACCGGCATTTGTCATGATTGTAGTGATAGGTAACGAGCTCGAAAGCTGTACATTGAGCAAAACATCATCCGTTTTTTTGATGTAAGCATCAAAATTTACTGTTACCCGATAATTGAACATGCTTAAATCAAAACCAACATTGGATTGTGCTGTGGTTTCCCAGCGCAGGTCAGGATTTCCGTATGTAACCTGTACAGCAGATGGTCCTGAGAGTGGGTTGGTGGTTCCTGTTCTGTAATAGTTCACCAAACCATAGCGTGCATAGTTTGGGATACCTTCCTGATTCCCGTTCTTTCCCCAACCTCCACGTATTTTCAGATCATTGATAAAGGTGAGCTCATTCATGAATTTTTCTGAAGAAATCCTCCATCCTGCAGAGAATGATGGCATGAATCCCCATTGATTGGCGAGTTTTGACGATCCGTCATATCGCATACTCATGGTCAAATAATATCTGCTGTTGTAGTCATAAGCAGCTTGTCCGAAAAATGATGCAAGTGCCCATTCATTTGTTGAGGAGCTTCCGGTCACATTGTTGGCTGCATTCACCGTTGTTACTGTTACATCAGCCGGATAATCAGTGCCTTCAATATAGGTTTGATGCCATTTCTGACGTTGAATACTGCTACCACCCATCGCTGAAAGGTTGTGCAGGCCAAAATTGTTTTTGTACGTCAAAGTATTTTCCCAAAGATAGTTTGTAATTGTTTGTTTGTCAGAACGTCCTATACCATTGAGGCTGCGGCCATAAGTTGTTCTGAATGGATCGAGGTAGTAATCCCATTGATGGGTGAGAAAGTCAAAACCTGCATTTGATTTGAAAACGAGGTTTTTATGCAGCTTAATATCAGCTGAAAAGGTTCCAAAAGCCTGTTTGTCGCTTGATTGCTGGTCAGGTCCTTCCATGTAAGCAATTGGATTTTCCCACGAGGGTTGAAACGGGTTTGGATCGTACCATCCACTACCATCTTCTTTATAAACATTGAGAAATGGTGGTGTGTTAAGTGCACTCATAATAACGCCACCACGTCCTGAGCTGGCATTATCAGGTGTATCTTTGGTGTTGAGATTCATCAGGTTAAGGCTGGTTGAAAATTTTAACCAGCTATTTACTTCATTGTCAATATTAAAGCGTCCCGAGATCCTGTCAAAACGGGCAGGTTTAACAATTCCCTGGTCAGTGAGATAAGACAATGACACTAGATGTCTCATTTTTCCATTTCCTCCGGAAACAGAGATTTGGTGGGATTGTGTACTTCCCGTTCCGAAAATTTTATCCTGCCAATTGTTAAAATCTGTTTTTGAAGGGTCAATCCCGCCGGGGATGATTTCTTCCATCAGCGTACGATATTGTTTTGTATTCAGCACATCTATTGTTCGGCGAATATCTGAGAGACCGTAGTAAGCGCTGTAGCGAATGGAGGAGGTATTGTCTTCACCACGCCGCGTGGTGATAATTACAACACCATTGGCAGCTCTGGCACCATAAATGGCTGAAGATGAAGCGTCTTTTAAAACGCTCATGCTTAAAATATCTGTTGGGTTAATACCTCGTATATCAGTAGTTGGAAAACCATCCACCACATAGAGTGGTTCGTTGCCAGCCAATGCCGAAGTTGTTCCGCGAACGCGTACGGCAAGTGCTGCGCCTGGTTTGCCTGATGGTTGCACCACCTGCACACCGGCTGCTTTGCCTTGCAAGCCTTCAGCTGCAGAGATCAACGGGCGGTCTTTGAGCGATTTTTCATCCACCACAGCCACAGCGGTGGTTATATCTTTTTTCTTTTGAGTGCCGTAGCCGACCACAACGACCTCGTTAAGTACTTCAATGTCTTCTTCGAGGGTGATATCTATCACCGATTTTCCGGCTGGATTTACAATTTGCTCGATAAAGCCAACATAGGAAAACCGGATAAATTCCCTGTCAAGCGAAATTTCATACTTGCCGTCAAAGTCGGTGGTGGTGCCTGTCA
>DISP01000118.1:0-19643 GCA_002421995.1 Bacteroidales bacterium UBA6207
GTTCCGGTTGTTAAACCCGGCGACGACCTCACAAAAATTATCGTCGAAATTTCAGCAAAACGACTGGGAGCTACTGCAGTGTTGGACAATGGAATGCTTTTGGGCATCATTACCGATGGTGATTTAAGGCGTATGTTACTTAAAAAACCTCTACTCGACCAGATTACAGCCAAAGAAATAATGACGCCTCATCCAAAAGCCACCAGTCCGGACACTTTGCTCGTCGACGCACTTGAGGTAATGCGTGAGCACAATATAACGCAACTTCCCGTTGTTGACGCCGGAATATATAAAGGCGTGATCCACATCCATGATATCATAAAAGAAGGAATAATCTAAATTTTATATTGATGAATCTCGTTGAACAATTCAATTCGTACAGAGCCAAAATGAACGAAAAAATGCTGGCAGCGCCGAACAACAAAATAATTAAGCGCATTTTCAGCATTGATACACTCACCTATGAAGATGGAGCCCTGGATGGAAAAACCAAAGAGATGCTGGGTCTTGTGGCCTCGATGGTCTTAAAATGCGATGACTGCATTTATTATCATCTTCAAAAATGCCATGAGCTTGGCGTTACGACAGAAGAAATGATGGAGATTTTTGGTGTTGCCAACCTGGTTGGAGGCACCATTGTTATTCCACACACACGCAGGGCATTGGAGTTTTGGGAAACCCTCAACCAAATAGCAGAATAATAGTATAATTGCCAAGATGAAGCATTTGGGTTCGGTGCTGGTATTTTTGCTGCTCGTGGTGAATGTTTCGGCACAGCTGACCAAGATTCGCGGTACTGTGACCGATGCTGCTACCAATGAGCCAATACCTTTTGTGAATGTCTTTTTGGTAGGGACGACAGTGGGCACAACCACCGATTTTGATGGTAAGTTTTATTTTGAAACAAAAGTGAAAGCCGACTCCATCGCTGCTTCATTCATTGGTTACCAACGTCAAAGCCAGTCAATAAAGCTCAATCGCTACCAGGAAATTGCCTTCAGATTGGAAGCCGATCAGTTTCAACTTGATGAAGTTGTTGTGGTTGCAGGAGAAAATCCTGCAGATATCATTATCCGGAATGTATTGAAAAACAAAGAGTTGAACACCAATAAGCATCTGAGCTCCTATGCCTGTGAGGTGTATAACAAGATACAGTTTGATGCAAACAATTTTGATGATAAACTAAAAGACAAAAGACTGCTCAAACAATTCGGTTTCATCTTTGATTACATTGATACCTCCACGGTGAACGGAAAAACCTATCTGCCTGTTTTTATATCCGAAACATTATCAGATGTTTATACAAAGAAAAACCCGGATAAAAAAATTGAAAAGATAAAGGCAGCCAAAGCAAGCGGTGTCGAAAATCCCACCATTGCCCAATTCATGGGAACGATGTATCAGGATATTGATGTTTATTCGGGCTACATTCCCATTTTCGAGAAAAACTTTGTGAGCCCGCTGGCAGATTTCACTTTTGCTTATTACAGGTTTTATTTGGTTGACAGCCTCGTTATATCCAATCCGAAAAGCTACAAGCTCATGTTTAAACCAAGGCGAAAGCAAGAATTAACTTTTACAGGAAGCATGTGGATTCAGGACAGTAGTTTTGCCGTCACACAACTTGAATTTGACATTGCAAAGGATGCCAACCTCAACTTTATCAATGACTTATCACTTCGTCAGGAGTTCAGACTGATAGATGGGAAATACTGGTTTTTGGTTTCAGACTATATGGTTGCCGATTTCAGTCTTACAGAAAAAGACAGAAAACTTCCGGGTTTTTATGGACAAAGAACCACTACTTTTAAAAATTTTACACTCAACGAGCCACTATCAGACGAGTTTTACAGCCAGCCCAACAATGTGCTGATTGACGACAACAGCATGAAAATGGACAGGGAGTTTTGGGATAAGCACAGACATGTTGAACTCAGCGAGAAAGAGCAAAAGATCTACCAAATGATTGACAGCATTGAAAGAGTTCCGATTTTCAGAACCTATTCCGACGCTGTTTACACCTTCATCTACGGCTATCTGCCTTATGGCAAACTCGAGCTCGGGCCGTTGAATAAACTGGTAAGTTTTAACTCCGTTGAAGGGCATCGGTTCAGAATCGGTGGAAGAACAAGTACACTGTTCAGCAATAATTTGCGTCTCGACGGACATGTAGCTTATGCGCTGCGTGACCAGCAGGTTAAATATGGAGCCGGAATTTATTACACTTTCGCAAAAAATCCTTTGCGAGCCGCAGGCATCAGTTTTAAATATGATATGGAGCAGCTCGGATCGAGTTTCAATGCTTTCAGCGAAGACAACCTCATCGGTTCACTTTTCAGACGACAGCCGGCCGATAAGCTGAACCTGACAGGAGAATTCAAGTTTTACTACGATCATGAATGGTTTATCGGACTGAGCAATAAGTTTGAGTTGCTGCACAGGGAGCTCTTTCCTGTGGGCGATTTCAAACTGAAAACCTTTAATGCACAGGGCGATACCATTAATCACAACTCATTGATCACAACAGAACTTGCCATCGAAGGCAGGTTTGCTTTCCGCGAAAAAGTTGTTGTCCGTTCATTTGACAGGGTGAGCCTGGGAACACCTTTCCCGGTGTTTACATTCCGTTACAGTTTTGGGGTACCCGGACTTATCAACGGTGACTATGGTTATCACCGTCTGCAAGCCGGGGTTTCTCAATGGTTTAATGTTGGAAGTTTAGGCTGGTCAAAATATATCGTTGAGGGAGG
The DNA here is from genome assembly GCA_002421995.1 of Bacteroidales bacterium UBA6207. GTDB lineage: Bacteria > Bacteroidota > Bacteroidia > Bacteroidales > F082 > JALNZU01. Next base: position 2,751 of record DISP01000118.1, read on the forward strand.
AAGGGTTTTCGGCACAGTGCCTTTCCCTTTACTTATCTTGCATCCCGGAAACGAGACCTTTGTTTTTGATGAGTTTGCTTTCAACCTGATGAACTATTATGAGTTTATCTCCGACCGCTATGCAAGTGTTTATTACACCCACCATTTTGATGGTTTCTTTTTCAACCGGGTGCCGTTCTTCAGAAAACTGAAATGGCGGGAAGTATTTTTTGTGAAAGGTCTTGTCGGGACAATTTCTGACGAAAACCTGCAGTTCAGCGAGCTGCCCAAAGCAACCTTTATGTTGGACAAACCCTATTTTGAAGCAGGCGCCGGCATCGAAAACATCTTCAGGATCGTAAGAGTTGACGGCGTTTGGCGGCTGTCGCATAACAGCAATGAAGGTGCAAGTCCGTTTGCGGTTTTCGTATCGCTGCGGTTTAATTTCTAAAAAAAACAGATATTCTTGCTACCTTTGTCACGCGAACTACGCAATATAATCAGCTTTTCATGCAACTAAGAACAGAGAATCTTTTCAAGAAATACCGTCAGCGAACCGTTGTCAACGATGTGTCGGTGCATGTTAATCAAGGCGAAATTGTTGGCTTGCTTGGTCCAAACGGAGCAGGAAAGACCACCACTTTTTACATGATTGTTGGCTTGATCAAACCCTTATCAGGAAATGTTTTTCTTGATAATCTGAATGTTACCAACGAGCCGATGTATCGCAGGGCGCAACGCGGCATTGGCTACCTTGCGCAGGAAGCAAGTGTTTTCAGGCAAATGTCGGTCGAAGACAATATCCTGTCGGTGATGCAATTCAAGAACTACACAAAAGATTACCAAAAGCAAAAACTCGAAAGTCTTCTCGATGAATTTGGGTTGCAGCATATCCGCAAGAGCAAAGGCATTCAGCTTTCGGGAGGCGAGCGCCGCCGCACCGAAATTGCCAGAGCCCTGGCTGTTGATCCCGGTTTTATACTTCTTGACGAACCCTTCGCTGGTGTTGACCCCATTGCTGTTGAAGATATACAGGCCATTGTGGCAACACTAAAAAACAAGAATATCGGCATACTCATCACCGATCACAATGTGCACGAAACCCTCTCGATCACCGATCGCGCTTACCTGCTATTCGAAGGGTCAATACTGAAAGCCGGTACATCCGAAGAATTAGCCTCGGACGAGCATGTGAGGAAAGTTTATCTTGGGCAGAATTTTGAACTCAGGAAAAAATAATGCTGCAATGTTAAATATCAGGATTGAATATCAACCAGATATACGATTATTGACAAAATAAGGTAAAGCAGCACGATAAAAGGAACAGCAACAAACTGCAGAAATACAATCATTAAAAGCGAAGCAATCAAAAAGAAAAACCTGATTTCGTTTCCTTTTAACTTAAACGATTTGAATTTCAAGCCGAAAAGAGGCAATTCAGAAACCATCAGAAGACTCATTAACAAGGCCATTCCCAGGTAAAAATATGTATTTGTCACAATCATATAAAACAATGATTGTGAACTATATAGCTGCTCGCGTACCAAGGGCAGCGAAGCCAGCAGCAATCCACTTGCAGGCGAGGGCAGACCAATAAACGACTCTGTTTGACGCTCATCAATATTGAATTTGGCAAGTCGTAAGGCTGTAAACAGCGGAACGATAAGCGCGAAAAAAGGCAGCAGATTCGTTTGTCCAAGACTCACATCCGGCAAACCATGACTTTTCTCGATAAGTGCAAACAGGATGAGCGAAGGCGCTACACCAAAAGAAACCACATCGGCCAATGAATCAAGCTGCGCTCCAAGCGGAGAATAGGCCTTGAGCATCCGTGCAGAAAAACCATCCATGAAATCAAACACCGCAGCTAAAAAGATCATATAAGCCGCCAAATCAAGCTGATGACGCGAAAAGAAAACAATGGCAATCACACCACTCAAGAGATTCAATAATGTGATTGTGTTCGGAATATGCTTTGTGATGCCCATGATTTGATTTTTGGCAAAGATAAGCTCCTTTTCGACGAAGTAAAATGATCACAACGAAATATCCGAAATTGAACCGGATAAATAACCGACATTTTAAGGAATCCATAACTTTGCAGAAAAAAAATGAAAGCGCTGCGATACCTGCTATTTTCTTTTATTATACTATCTTTCAACCACTTAGATGCTCAATTCCAAATTTCAGCCGAGCTGAGACCACGTTTTGAAGCCAACAATGGATTCAATTTTACACCTGCAAAAACCACCGAAACAACTTTTTATGTGGTTCAGCGATCACGGCTGAATCTCGCTTTTGATCATGCGAAATATGGATATTTTCTGAGTTTGCAAGATGCCAGGGTATGGGGCGACGACAATGTGGCAAGCGGAACAACCGCTCTGTTCAACAATTCAAGCAGTGGCATTCACCAGGCCTGGATGCGGATCAGGCTCAATGACAACAGTTTTCTAAAAATCGGAAGGCAAGAGTTTTCCTATGACGATCAACGCCTGCTTTCTGCTAGAAACTGGACTACAACCGGCGTAACCTACGATGCTTTGCTCTACCATCACCAAAACATGGGCTGGACCTTTGACCTTGGTCTTTCATGGAACAATGATGCTACAAAAGGCACTGCCGCGGGCACTGGCACCAACACATTCACTGTTGATCCGATCAGTCGCAGGTTGCGAACCCTCAATTTTATCTACCTGAAAAAAGAAATCAAAACAAACTGGTATCTGTCAGCAACAGGATTGCTCACCGGCTACCAAAAAGATAAAACCACTTCAACAATTTATCTTGCAGGCACTTATGGAATACACAGCTATTTCAGCAATGGCAATATTGACTCCAGAATTAACCTCTTTGGTCAAAACGGCAAAAATCAAAAAGGAAAGCAGCTGAAGGCCTGGATGTTTACAGCCGAAGCCGATTACAAACTGAAAAAGTTTAAGGCCGGCGCCGGAATTGACCTATTAAGCGGACATGATGCAAGCAACATGGATGCCGGTTATCTGGTAGCTGACCATAGTTTTGACCTGTTCTACGGCATGAGGTATGCGAAATACGGACTTATGAATCAATACGTTGTGCAGTCGAACACCGGAAACGGCGGGCTCATTGACATCTATCCGCGCATTCAGTTTTTGCCTGATCAATCAAATAAAATTTCTGTTGATTTTCATTTTTTCTCTCTTCAGCAATCCATCAAAAACCCGTTACAGGCCGATCAATACCTAAGCGGTTCGATTGGTTCGGAGCTTGATGTAGTGTGGACGCATAGCTTTAGCAAGGAACTGAACCTCCACACGGGCTTCGGCTGGTATTTTACCAATGAAACCTATGCAAGCATGAGAGAAATTGAAACCGGATCGCTTGGTCAACCATACTTTGGTTGGGTGATGCTAACATTTAAGCCTGTTCTATTTAAAACAGAAGCGACAAATAAATGATTCATATGCATGAAATAAAAAATATTTCGATCGAAGAATACGACTACAAGCTTGATGACCAACTGATTGCGAAATACCCACTCGAAAAACGCGATGCTTCCAAACTTTTACTATTGAAAGGGTCAGCAATCGCAGAGTCATACTTCAGTAAGTTGGCCGAACATTTGCCGGAAAACACCCTGCTCATCACCAACGAAACAAAAGTGATCAAAGCGCGTTTGCTGTTTTTCAAGCCCGGAGGCGTAAAGATCGAGGTTTTTTGTTTAGAGCCTGTTAATGATGCTGTTGTGGCAGGAAGTCAAATGGCCTCTTGCTCGCCGGTTCAGTGGAGGTGTTTCGTGGGAAATTCAAAACGCTGGAAGAATGGAATTTTAACAATGCAGCTGCCCAATGCTGACAAAAAGGTGAATCTTTCGGCTCACAGGATTTCAAAAGAAGATGACCACAGCATCGTTGAATTCAGTTGGGACGACAACACCTTGAGTTTCGGCGATTTACTCCTTATAGCCGGAGAACTGCCACTCCCCCCCTATCTGCACCGGAAAGCAGAAGCGGAAGACCTTGATCGTTATCAGACTGTGTTTGCAAACTATGAAGGTTCTGTGGCTGCTCCAACAGCGGGGCTTCATTTTACTGATGAGCTGCTCAACAAGCTAAAAAACAATGCTGTTGATTTTGCAAAAGTTACATTGCACGTGGGGGCAGGCACCTTTAAGCCAGTCAGCTCCGACATAATCGGCGAACACAGCATGCATGCCGAAAAAATTTTTGTTGGAAAGAAAACCATCGAACAACTATTGCAACATACAGGAAAACAATTGATTCCGGTTGGCACCACAAGTATGCGTACGGTCGAAAGCCTGTTCTGGATCGGGGTTTCATTGCTCGAAAATCCCGAAGGACAAAAAACATTCCGGGTGAGCCAGTGGGAGCCTTACGAAAAGCTGCAAGCTGTAGCCACAGAGGCAGGGCAAGCACTGCAAGCTATCATCAACTATCTGGAAAATAATAATTTGGATGGGATCACAGCCTCAACCTCCCTGATGATTGTGCCCGGCTACCGCTTCAGACTGGCAACAGGATTGATCACAAATTTTCATCAACCGAAAAGCACATTGTTGCTGCTCGTTGCTGCACTGATTGGACCAAAATGGAAGGAAGCATATGCGTATGCACTGGCAAACGACTTCAGGTTTCTAAGCTATGGCGATGGTTGTTTGTTCCTGCCGGAATAAGCAAAAAGGGTTAAAGGTCAATATTTGGCTGAACAAGAAGTTCGCCCGTATTCACTTCATACCCAATCAGATTGCCATAACCGCTTCGGTTTTGCATATACACGCCGTTGTCGAGGTCAATAAAGTTATAGGAGCCGGTATTAATCACATGAAACATAAATTCAAGATCAACCGGCGTGTGACCGTGTATCACTTTTTTATTCCTGATCTTTTGCGGTACAACACTAAATTCTTTGGTCCAAAGCATTGCGAAAGTATCAGTGAGCGGATCATCCACCTTAAAATTCAGGCCTGCATGTACGATAACATACTTCTCTGTCTCAATAAACAGACGCTGGTCGCGCATCCAGTCAATATAAACCTGCGGAATCTCTGAGGCAAATTCAACACCAAAACTCTCAAGGGTTTCTTTTCCGCCATGCATCTCCCACATTTTCTGGGTTTTGGTGCGGAACGAAAGTCCAAGAAACTTTTTCTTGCTTTTATCCTCATCCCAGGCTTTCACGCAATAGTCTTCATGATTTCCCTTTAGCAGTCTGATCCTGTATTCTTTTTTTTGCAGCAGCATGATATAATCAATCACGCCTTTGCTGTCGGGGCCACGGTCAATATAATCACCCAGAAAAATCAATTCATCGCTTGAAGAGGGTTTGATCTGTGTTTCGATCAAACTCTTCAGCGTTTTGCTGCAACCATGAATATCGGGGATGATCCAACATTTTTCATTCATGACACCGGTCGGTATTAATATGACTACAAAGATAGAATTTTTGCAGAATCCTGCCGGGCGCTTCGGCATCACCAAAAAAAAAGGTTAAAATCCAAGATGAATTCCAACCTTTATTCAGAATAATTTATGATTACTTCTTCTTGCCCTGATTGGCAACTGCTTCCATAAGTTTTTTGATTTCCTCGGGATCGCCCAGGAAATAGTCTTTCACAAAGTTCATATCATCATCAAATTCAAAAACATAGGGAACGGCAGTAGGGATATTAAAAGCAAGAATTTCTTCTTCGCTCATTCCTTTCAGGTGCATAACGAGTGCACGAAGGCTGTTTCCGTGAGCAGCCACAAGGATTTCGCCATGCTTCTGCAACGAAGGTTTGATATCGCTGTTCCAGTAGGGCAACATACGCTCAATCACTTCTTTCAGCGACTCTGTAAGGGGCAGATCAGACGGATCTACACCTGCATAGCGCTTGTCGAGCCGTGGATTCCGGCTATCTTCCTCTGTGAGTGGCTGAGGTGGAACATCAAAACTGCGACGCCACAGAAGCACCTGCTCATCACCATATTTGGCGGCTGTTTCGGTTTTGTTTAATCCTTGCAGTTCACCATAGTGTTTTTCGTTTAAACGCCATGATTTTACTTCGGGGATGTACATCAGGTCCATTTCCTCCAGCACAAGCCACAAGGTTTTGATAGCTCTTGTGAGATAGGAAGTGTAAGCCATTTTGAAATCAAAACCCTGCTCCTTTAGGAGACGACCTCCTTTTTTAGCTTCTTCAACACCGGTTTCGGAGAGTTGCACATCAGTCCAACCAGTGAAAACATTCAATTTGTTCCATGTACTTTCGCCATGGCGAATGAGAACCAATCTTTTCATAATATTATATATAATTGTATATCAATGTACTAACAAAGTAGCACGTTAAATTTCTATTTATTTTGCAAAAATAAGGAAAAGCCTTCATCCTGCTATTATTTTTGCGCTATGAAACCTACAACAATACCTTCATTTTTGAGGATGTTTTATCCTTCGTTGCTTTGGCAGATGCCTGAGGGTGAAAAAACGCTTTATCTGACCTTTGATGACGGGCCAAACCCCGAAGTGACACCACTTGTGCTTGCTATGCTTGAGAAGTATGGGGCAAAGGCGACATTCTTCTGCGTAGGCGACAATGTGAGGAAACACCCCGACACCTACCGGCAACTGCTTGAAGCCGGGCACCTTGCAGGAAACCACAGTTTCAATCACCTTAATGGCTGGAAAACGGCGCATTCAAAATATTACGAAAATGTGTTGGAAGCAGGTAAATTGATTGATTCTGAGTGGTTCAGACCACCTTATGGAAGGATAACACCCACGCAAATTCAGTCGCTTAAAAAGGAATTCAGGATTGTAATGTGGACTATTCTGAGTTATGATTTTGATCATGAAACAAGCGTTGAACAATGCACCCGAAATGTGTTGGACAACCTCTGCGATGGTGCCATCATTGTTTTTCACGACAGTAAAAAGGCACAAAAAAACATGCTTCCATCCCTTGAGGCTACTTTGCAGGAAGGTATGAAAAACGGTTTTGCTTTTGAGCGATTAGATTCGAGATAAAAAAAAGAGGCCGGACAATACAAATCGTCCGGCCTGATTTTTTTAGGTTATACAGTTTTCATAAAGCGCTTTCTGAACCTGTAACGTGCAAGGTAAAGCGCATGGTACATAGCCGGAACAACTACCAATGTGAGGAAAGTTGCGAAGGTGAGTCCAAAAATCACCGTCCAGGACATTGGCCCCCAGAACAAGGCATTGTCGCCACCAAAATAGATGTCCGGATCAAAGTTTTCGAACAATCCGATGAAGTCAATATTCAAGCCTACTGCAAGAGGAACAAGACCAAGGACGGTTGTGATAGCAGTGAGCAACACAGGCCTCAAGCGTGTTTTTCCTGCCGTTACAACTGCCAATAATGATTCATCTTCTGGCAGATCGCCCTTATCGGGATCAATGCCAAGCTCAATTTTTCTATTGCGTTTGAGCAAGCTGATGTAGTCAATCAGTACGATTCCATTGTTAACAACAACCCCGGCGAGAGAGACGATGCCGATACCGGTCATAATTACAACAAAGTCCATACTGAAGGTTGCCAATCCCCCGAAAACACCAATAGTGCTAAACATGACAGTTGTCATAATAATCAGAGGTTTAATGATTGAGTTAAATTGTGCTACAAGTATCAATACGATAAGCGCAAGTGCAATAAGCATGGCGTTCATCAGGAAGCCCATTGAAGCGTCCTGCTCTTCCTGTTCGCCGGTGAAAGCATAGCGATAGCCTTCGGGCAGATCCATTGAAGCCAGAATTGGCTTGAGTTTGTTGTTGATTTCAGTAGCATTGTATCCTTCCAAAACATTGGAATAGATTGTGATAACACGATTTCTGTCAATACGTGAAACAGCACCATAAGTTGAACTGAGCGACACATCAGCAACTGCGGATATTGGAATCGAAACGATTTTTCCACTTGCCTGATCCCTGAATGTGATAATCTGATTCATTAGCGAAGCGATGTTGTAGCGGTATTCATCCTTCATTCTGAGTTGAATGGGGTAATCATCCTCTCCGACTTTATAATTTGTGATTTCCGAACCGAACAAGGCTGTGCGGATAGTGCTTCCGATTTGTCCGGTTGAAAGCCCAAACCTACGTGCAGCTTCCCTGTCAATGGTGACATTAATCTCGGGTTTACCAAGGTCAAGATCAATCTGAAGTCCTTCGATACCAGGAATATACGCTTTATTTATCTCATTGATAACAGTGTCAGTGAGTGCAATAAGTTTATTAAAATCACGACCACTAATTTCGATGTTGATTGGTTTTCCGACCGGCGGGCCTTCATTTTGCTTTTCAACCGTTACGATAGTTCCGGGATATTTACCAACCAGCACATCGGCCAGTTCCTTCATAATGTCCACAGTGCTCACATTGCCACGGTCCTGAAAATCAACAAAGGTTACAGTGATAAGGCCCCTGTTTGGGGTGCCTCCACGACCGGAAAAGCCTTCGTTTTCGCCAACAGCTCCTTTTCCAACATTTGCCAACACTGATTTCACAAGCGGTTTATAGGGTTTCAGCACATTGTTTACCTGTGCTTCAATGATCTTCGTCAAGGAATCAGTTGCTGTTATATCTGTTCCAATAGGCAATTCAACACTGATATTCACATATTTTGGATCGCCCGAAGGGAAAAACTCAACGGTTGGTTTTGTTGAGAAATAGAAACCGATCGAAAGAACCATCAAAATGAAAGTTCCAGCTACAACCCAAATAGCATTTTTTCCTTTGAGGGCATATTTCAGCGTAACAAGGTATGCATTTTCGAGCCATACAAGAAAGCTATTCTGGAACCAACGTGCAAGACGGTTAAGGAAAGCAATGTTTGCAAGTCCGATCAAGGCAAACAAAACGAGCAAACTGCCCAGTGTGTTTTGCTTGACAAAATACATTAACGCTGCAAAACCAAGCATCACCCCGGCAACGATCAGATTTTTTTTGACATCGGGTCTCGCGTCCGGGTCTTCCTTTTTGAAAAATGTTTTCATGATTACAGGCACCAGCATCAAAGCCGTTACCAAGGATGCGGTGAGCGTAATGATCAGTGTCATTGGAAGATACTGCATAAACTCACCCATGATGGAATCCCAGAAAAGCAACGGGAAAAATGCTGCCAAAGTTGTAGCCGTTGATGAAATAATAGGCACTGCTATTTCGCCCACTGCAAGTTTTGCCGCTTCGCCTATCGGGTGACCCTTATCCACAAACCTGTACACATTTTCTACCACCACTATGGCGTTGTCAACCAGCATCCCCAATGCCAGAATAAGCGAGAACAAAACAATCATATTCATCTGGTAACCCATCAATCCCATGACCATGAATGAGATGAACATGGACAAAGGAATTGAGATGCCAACAAAAAGCGCATTGCGGGTTCCAAGGAAGAAGTAAAGAATGAAAACAACAAATATCACCCCCATGATCATACTGTTCTCGAGATTGGTGAGCTGCAGTTTGATTTGTTCTGACTGATCATTTGTAAGTGTTATGCGCAAATCTGAAGGCAGGAGGTTTTCCTTTCTCGACTGGTCAAGCAGTTTGAACACCTTGTCGGTGGCATCCAACAGGTTTTCGCCGCCTTTTTTGATGATCTGAAGTGAAACAACAGGCTGGTCGTCGAGACGTGCAAAGGTTGTTGGCTCCTCAAAACCAAAGCTCACATCGGCCACGTCGCGCAGGTAAACAATACGCTGGTCTTCGTGTTTCACGATGATGTCTTCGATCTCCTTCACCGAGCTAAACTCTCCGGCTACCCGCACCGTCCGGCGTGTTTTACCGGATTTGAGTTCGCCACCCGAGATTGAAATATTTTCATTGCGTATTGCTCCGTCAATATCATTGAAACTCAGCCGGTAAGCATCCAATTTGTGTTGATCAACACTCACTTTCACCTCTTTTTCAGTGATTCCGGTGATTTCAACTTTCGACACTTCGGTGAATGTTTCTATCTCGTCTTCGAGAAACTCGGCAAAGGTTTTTAGTTCATTAACGCTGTAATCACCTGACAGATTGATGTTTAGAATAGGGAACTCGGAAAAATCAATGTCAGTAACCATCGGATCCTCCATCAGGTTGTCCGGCAAATTCTTCTTCGCCTTATCCACCGCATCCTTCACATCCTGCAAAGCCACTTTGATATCAACATTTGTATTAAACTCAACAAAAATGTTTGAGACGTCCTGACTTGAAAGTGATGTCATTTTTTTGACTCCGGTCACCGATTCAACTTCTTTTTCGAGTTCCCTTGTAATAAGGTTTTCAATATCCAAAGGAGGATTGCCTGGATAGATCGTCTGAATCATGATGGTTGGGATGACGATATCCGGAAAGAGCTCCTTGGGCATTGAACGGTAGGCATAAAAGCCAAACAATGCGAGGATCAGAATGGATAGAAAAACGGTATTTGTATTTTTCAGCGTCCAGGTTGTAGGAGCAAACTCCCTGATTTCCAACTCAGGCTGATTTTCTTTTAATGTTTCCATTTCCGTGAAAATTTATTGCATTTGATTAAGCTGTGAACCATCGCTCACGCGGTTGTAGCCTTCAACAATGATTTGTTCGCCAACGGCCAGGCCTGAGGTGATCAAAGTTTGTTCGAGATACGTTTGGCCCGGAACAACGTATTTTTTTCGTGCAACAAGGCTTCCGTTTTCATTCACTGCGGCATATAGATACTTGCCTTTGATGTCTTCGCGAATCACTTTCGATGGCACAACAACACTGTTGGGAGCACTGAAATCATTGATATTTACAACAGCAATCATGTTTGGTTTCAACATTTGATTTTTGTTGTCCACGGTGATTTCAACTTCGAAGGTCCTGTTGTTTTTATTCACAACATTGCCTGTGCGGCTGATCAGCACTTTTTGCCTGAAGTCGGGATAGGATGGCAGTGTCAAAACCACGGTGTCGCCTTTGTGCACGCTGGCAAGGTATTTTTCTGATACATCAGCTCTTACATACATGCGGTTGAGGTTAACAAGATGAATAATCGCCATGCCGGGCGATGCAATCTCGCCTTTCTTTTGATTCACTTTTTCGACAACGCCATCAAAAGGTGCTTTGATCACTGCCATGTCGAGCTGGGCCTGCAAGGTTGCCAGGCGGCTCTCGAGGCTCGATTTGTTGTTGCTTGCTTGCAGATATTGCATCTCAGAGCCAACTTTTTGTTCCCACAATCTCTTCTGACGGTTGTAAACATCCACCGCCAGCTCAAGCTGTGTTTTCACTTCTTCGATGGTCTTTTCAGTGACCTCGGTATTCAGCCTCACCAGAAGCTGTCCTTTGGCAACATGATCACCCTCTTTGACATTAATTTCCTTAATCTGTCCGTTGAGTTCAGGTGATATCATTGCTTCCTGAACAGCAACCACTGCACCGCTTGCATCGAAAAAATGATGAAAAGTTGTTGCTTCGAGAACCGAAACTACCACCGGGATTTTTGCCACGTTTTGGCCGTTTCCGTCTGCTGCCATTTGTTTTTGAAGCGCATCAATTTTTTCGTTAAGCTCTGTCTGTTGTTTCCGATAGGTTTCGAGCTGGCCGGCAGGGTCATTTTCTGTTGTTCCGTTGCTGCCACATGAAGCCAAAAAGATTGCGATAAACGCAAAAGCTGTAATTTTTATGTGTTTCATTGTTTAAAGGTTATTCGATATTTGCAAAATCAGGATAATTCAATTTGATGTATTCCAAGCCTTTGAATGACAAAATGCCATGCAGATGGTATTTAAAGACTTCATTAAAGAAGTGTTCAGAGTGCAACTCATCATGCGTCACAAGGTCGCTGTGCATGAGGTATTCGATACGAATCATATGCAGTTTTGCAATGATGTTTGTGTCAAAGTTTTGTCTGTAAAAACCTTCTGCCTTACCCTTGTTGAGGTTCGAGACTGTTGATTCAAACATTCGTTCACGGTAGCTGTCGCGGACTTTCTTGAAAATTGTCGGATAAAAACGCTGCAAATCAAATTCCAGTCCGGGATTGTGGTCTTTTATCATGTCGTGCGCTGCTTTATAGAATCTGAACAGCTCGTCTAAGGCATTTAGGTTTTCGTTGTTGATTTTCAGAAAATCGCAGTTTTGTTTTTCAGCAATTTTCAACACAACCTTTTCAACAAGTTCTGTTTTATCGGCAAAAAACTGGTACAAAGTCTTTTTTGACACACCCAATTGCCGTGCAAGTTCTTCCATGCTGATGCTTTTGATTCCAAAGCGCTGGAAAATCTGCATTGCTTCCTGAATGATTTCAACTGCTTTGTTGTCCATGGCCATATTAGTTTTCAACACTTTCGGTGAGCAAAGTTTCCATGGCAACGCTCTTGTTAAGGAGGTTCAGTGCCGAATTAATGAAATTAGATTGTGCACTGATGTATTGATTGTGGGTATTGAGCAAATCGAGGCTCGACGCAATACCTTCGGTGTATTTTATCCCTGTGCGGCGGAAAATTTTCTCAGCCAATTCTTTGTTTGAGCGCGTGTTCTGGTAGGTATGCAGGGCATTTGCCAATTCATCTTTCGTTGTCTGATGCTTAAGGTTAAGGCTGCTTTTGAGCATTTCTTCGGCAACAAATGTTTTATGAAGCTGAAAATTGGCCTGTTTCACTTTCGCAATGCGTTCGCCACTGCTCAATACAGGAATGTTCATCGTGATGCCCCAAACGGAGCTGCTATACCATTTCCCTTTTTGATCGAAAAAGTCCCAGCTGCTTCGCTGTGCCTGCGTTTGGTAATTCAAAAAAGCAGAAAGTGTTGGCAAAAATGCACTCTTTTCCAATTTAAGCTGCAGCTTAGCCAGTTCTTGTTGATTCTGAAGTATCTGATAATCAATGTTTGATTGCAATTTGAAAGGTTTAAGCAACATTTGCTCGGCAGCCATTTTTTCGGTCAGGCTTTGCAGTGTTTCAGTGAGTCGGATTTGCTGCCCGGCCTCCATCCCAAGTTGGAATTTAAGCATGGCTTTTGTGCTTTCGAGCTGGCTGAGAATGTTGCTTCGGCTCACTTCAAGGTCAGAAATCAACAGGTTCAACTGGTCAAAATCGGTTTCTTCGCTGAAGCCGTTTTCGTATAAGATGCGGGTCTGCTCAGCCAGTTTTGAGGTGATCGACAAGGTTGAATCAACCACTTTTAAACCTTCGCCGGTGGCGAGCACCAGAAAATAAGCTTCCGAAACTGCCTTATTTACTTCAGTGCCGGTTTTTACCATGTTTTTCTTTGCCTGCTCCAAATAAGCTTCCGAAGCCTGCAACCCAACAATATAGCTGCCGCTGAATAAAAGCTGGCTCACCGAAGCACCCAAGCTTCCACTGTACTTTGTTCCGAACTGAACCTCAATATCTTCACCAGGTCTTCCGAAGAAATCTCCCGGAACGAGTTGTACCGGCAAACCAATGTTGTCGTTGTAACCAACATTGATGTTTGCTTGCGGCAATCCGGTTGAAATGGTTTCGTTCACTTTTTGTTTGGCTGTTTCAATGTCGAGCCTTGCATTGCGCAGGTTGTAATTGTATTGCTGCGCATAATTGCGGGCCTGATCAAGGCTCAGATCAACCACTTGCTGCGCCCAGGCAGGCGAGAGCAGCAGGATCAGGGCTGTTGTGTTTAGGATTTTCTTAATACTGATCATACAATGATTATTATGAAATGAATTTGTGTTCAAAATTTTCTGCAAAATTACAAAGACGAAACGATTGGAAACGTTTTTTGTTTTAAAAGTTTCCAAAGTTTACGTTAAGAGATGTTAAAGTGAAGGTAAATACCGATAACCGGCAGCAAAAAAAGCAGGCAGGAAAATCACCGGAGCCCGCTAAAGGGTATTGAAGTCCGCTATGAAGACAAAGTAATGATGATACAGATCATTGATAAACAATGGATTACCAACAAGTAGAACGCTATCCGCGTGCTGAAATTAATTTCGCTGTATGAAAATCTGAAGTAAAAAAAACCGGTGCTATTTCACCGCAATCGTTTCAATTTCTATCAAAGCATTGAGTGGCAATCCTTTAACCGCGAAAGCTGCCCTTGCCGGCGGGTCAGCAGGATAATATTTTGCATAGACTGCATTCATCGCGGCAAAATTGGCCATATCGCTGAGCAAACAGGTAGATTTCACCACGTTTTCAAATCCATAACCGGCAGCCTGAAGGATGGCGGCAATGTTTTTCATCACTTGCTCTGTTTGAGCGGTGATATCTCCATCAACGATTTTTGCTGTTGCCGGATCAATTGGCACCTGCCCGCTGATGAACAACATTCCGTTGGCCTCGATGGCCTGGCTGTATGGCCCGATGGCCGAAGGTGCTTCAGTTGTTGAGATTACTTTTTTCATGGGTGTCAAAGTTTATTTCGGACAAAGTTATCAAACCCTTATTAAATATCCCTGAAATCTTTCTTTTTTGTGAGCTTCAAATCCTGCAATACCGGCGCTTTTGCGCTGATTGAGAAGTTCCAGCTTTTTCGCGGACCGATGGGTACCCAGCTGAAGCGCATTTCCCAGCAATGCAAGTCGCGGTATATGTTGACATTGGTATATGAAAGCCCTTTGTTTTCAAAATCCCAACCTGATTGGGCCGAAAACTTCCATTTGGGTGTGATGTTTATTTCGCCAGAAAGTCCGAGGGTTTGAACTATTTTCCGGTTGTCGGTACGGGTATAATCCCTGTAGCTCACATTGTTTGAATAGCGAAAGTTGTAGTTAATATTCACCGACCAGGGCACTGACCAATCCACATAGTCATCAGGATTGTGGTTGATATCCTGAATTTCAGCTTCGGAGGCCATTCCCCCGGGTTTAGCTTCCGTTTTCTTTGGAGGTGTTTTGGCAAAGTCTTTTTGACTCAGTTTCCAGCTTGCGCCGAAACTCCAGGTTGATTGTGTCGGGCGGAGCAGGCGTTTGTTCTCTGTCCATTCAAACTTATTGATTTGCTTTCCGAGCGAATCAAGCACATAGGGGTCCCAGCTGCTTGAATAGTTCAGGTTCAGGTTTTTGAACAACCTGGTTCGGCCGCTCATGGTGATATAGCTCATCTGTAGCGAATCGCGGGCCAGATCGTAAGTTCCCGACACAGAAAAATCTTCAATAAGCGGAATCTTCTTCATGCCCGAGATTGTATCTTTCTTTGACCTCACCTTGATTTCGAGGTTGTTGCTAAATCCAAAGCTTATTCTGCCTGATTTTCCGGATGAAGGTGAGCCATAAATGGCACCTTCATAGCGCGAATACACTTCTTCGTTACCGTTACCATCAATGTAGCTATCGTAGTAGTTCCACATACTATTTGCAAAATCGGGTGTATAAGTGAAGCCGATCCGTGGTGTAAACACATGTCTCACAGCACGCAGCGGGCCCTTTTTAAACATCACCATACCATAGACCTTGGTGCTGAGATTGGTTGAGAGATTGTAGTCAAAAACATTTCCAAAACCGGCCACAGTATCTGTTTTGGCATAGCCGACAATGGTATCGTTGTTTTGAAAAAGCGTATCATTCACCCAATAGCGCTTGCGCGAATCAAAATACATGCGGTCGGTGATATTGATGCTGTTGGTAAGTGAAAAATACTTCAGAATTTTCAAAGGCAGATTTACAGGGATGGTATGCTGGATACCGTTTCGGAGCTTTGACATTGAACCGGGTTCAAACAAAACACTATCGGGCAGACTGATTGTGTTTTCGGCTTTCATGGTGTAGCCCATATTCAGTTCTTCGTACCATTTGGCTTTTCCACTGCTATTTTTCCGTTTCAGCGGGTTTATCTTATTGGTATTGAAGGTGAGCGAAGGCAAGGTCACGTTCACGATCTTTGTTTTGGTATTCTGCCGGTGACTTGCATTCAGGGTTAGAAAATATTTATTGTTCCAATTGGTTTGATATGCAATTGATGACTGGAATTCGTTGCTGAGGTAGCTTTCGGTATTTACAGGGTTAAATGTGTTGAAGTTGCTGCTTACAATGTTTACATTGGCACTGAAACGACTGCTCGGGTGTGCCTTGGCATCCTGCTGATGCGTCCATCTGATCCTGAAATCGCGGCTTTTCTGGTAGTCGGCTGTACCTTCCACTCCCGTGATGTTGATGGCATAGGAGGTATTGAGGTTTCCGCTGTATTTATACCTTTTTATATACCTGAATGTTGGCTTGATGGCCCAGCTGCCGCGCGTGTAGATATCCCCGAGAATATCCAGGTCCATGTGGTCGTTGATTGCCCAGTAATAGCCCCCGTTTTCAAAATAAAAACCACGTTTATCCGCTTCACCGTAGGTTGGGATTCTGATGCCCGACCGCTGACCTTTTTTGTTTGGAAACATACCGAAAGGAACGGCCAGCGGGGTTGGCATTCCTTCTATGACAAGGTAAGCAGGCCCTGTAACGATTTTGTTATCAGGAATAACCTTTGATTTTCTGAAACGAAATTCAAAGTGAGGATGATCGTGGTTGCTGCAGGTCGTATAGCCACCCGACTTTATATTAATGGTGTTATCTTCCATTTTTTTGACATAAGAACCATGAATGAAGGCAGGTTCTTCTTCCGTAACAACATCATTGATAATGCCCTTTTTTGACTCAAAATTGTAGTGAATCTCCTTTGAATCAAAAGTTTGATTTTTATCGGTAAACTTTGGTGTTCCAATAATTTTACCACTCGAATCCGGGACTCCCTTTGCATACACCTGATTGGTTTCGAAGCTAAACTCAATATAGGCAGCCTCGAGTTTAATATCACCATAGGTGACATTGGCATTGCCATAAAGATACACCTTTTTGTTTTTCAAATCCTGCACAATGGAGTCCGTCGCATTGCGTTCAACCTTGGCTTCAAGGGTGGTCTTTGGTTTTTTTTGAACTGAATCTGCCTTGCTATCGTTTGCCGAAACAGCAGGCAAGGTATCTTTGAAAACGAATTTATC
>DISP01000118.1:19808-24348 GCA_002421995.1 Bacteroidales bacterium UBA6207
GATGCCGGGCATGGCGGCCGCGATCCCGGTGCCGTGGGAAAACAGAGTAAGGAAAAAAACATTGTGCTCGATGTAGCCTTGCTCACAGGTACTTATATCCGTAAAAACCTGCCCGATGTAAAAGTAATCTTCACACGGTCGAAAGACGAATTTATCGAGCTGCATCGCAGAGCAGCCATTGCCAACGAAAACAACGCCGACCTTTTCATCTCGATACATTGCAATGCCTCGACCGACACAAAGGTTTATGGTGCTGAGACTTTTGTGATGGGAGAACACAAAACAGAAGCCAATCTTGAAGTTGCCAAACTTGAAAACGCGGCCATCCTGCTCGAGGAGAATGTGAGTGAGACCTATGGTGGTTTCGATCCAAACAGTGCCGCAGCCTATATTGCCCTTTCGCTTTACCAAACCGAAAACAAACAACAAAGCATCAAAATTGCACAGCAGGTGCAGGAGCAGTTTACCCGGCGTGTTGGCCGAAAGGATCGCAGTGTGCAGCAGGCAGGTTTTCTGGTTTTATACAAAACAGCCATGCCAAGTATTCTTGTTGAGCTTGGTTTTATCACCAATGCAACCGAAGAAAAGTTTCTGATGTCGGAAGATGGGAAAGCATACATGGCTTCGGCTATTTACAGGGCATTCAGGGAGTACAAGCTACAATATGACCGCGAAAATTCGGCTGCACCCGACATTCCTGAAGAATGGAAAGAGATTCTGGCGCCTGATGCAGCAAAAGCTCAAAAAAACGAAAAAAAGAAGGACAGTATCCGACGTGCCGGATCAGATGAACCGACAGAAAACACCACCCAAAAAACAAATCCCAAAGCGGATAGCATCGTGAAACCTGCATCAAAACCCGTTGCGAAACCCGAAACCGCTTCACCACCGGCAGCAGTGGTTTTCAAGGTTCAGTTTTCGACAGCCCCGGCCAAAATAGCACTCACCGACAAGCGTTTCGCCAACATTGAAAAAGCAGATGTGTACTTCCATAATGGATTGTATAAATACACTTCCGGTTCGTTTTCAAGCTTCAGGGAAGCCACCAGGCACCAAGCAAAAATGCGTGCTGCAGGCTACACCGATGCTTTTGTTGTGGCGTTCGAAAAAGGCGTCAGAATTGACATTGATGCTAAAATGCGCGGCAATTGATGCCGGATTGCTGCTGTCGCAACGCCGCTTGTGAAAATAAGCTTGATTCAACTCAGCCCATTCACTTATCTTTGCAACTTAAAACAAGATAAAATTGCAGATTGCAACGTTCGGCATCCTGTATGTGTCTTTATAATTTGAAATATTTTGAATGGTGCCGGATTGATAAAAACAAAGACTATGAAAAAAAAGAAAGTTTACCTCGTTGCATTATTGTTTATCGCAGCACTGGTGCTCTTTATCTGGGGGTTTAATTTCCTGAAAGGGAAAGATATTTTCAACAGCGAAGACATCTATTATGTTGAATATGAATCAGTAAACGGACTGATCAAGAGCAACCCTGTTGTGCTGAACGGTTTAAGAATCGGCCAGGTTCGTGATATTAATTTTCACCCGGATATGAGCGGACGACTCATCGTGCAGCTTGCCATCACGAGTGATTTTCCAATTCCGTCAAACAGTGTGGCGCGTATTTACAGCTCTGACCTGATGGGATCAAAAGCCGTTGAAATACAACTTGGCAGTGCCAAAACATTGATTAATCCCAACGACACACTCATGTCGGCGGTTGAAGCAAGTCTTATGGACGAGGTGAATGCACAGGTGTTGCCACTCAAAAACAAAGCCGAGGGTTTAATCTCTTCGGTTGATTCACTGGTGGTCATCATGCAGACCCTGCTCAACGAAAATGCACAGGGAAACATTATCGAAAGTCTTCAAAGCGTTGCAAGAACCATCAAAAACCTTGAAAAAACCACTGCGACTGTTGACAATATCGTCACGGCAGAGCAATCGCGTCTGGCATCTATTCTCTACAATATCGAGTTAATCACTCGCAATCTGGAAGAAAACAACGGGCAGATTTCCAAAATATTATCAAACGCGGCGAACTTGTCGGATACACTTGTAAACGCAGATGTTGCTGGCACTGTCAAGAACGTCAACGCTTCGCTTGCCGAGCTCAACTTCATGCTCTCAACCATCAACAGCGGACAGGGTTCGGTGGGAAAAATAATGACAAACGACACTTTGTATTACCAGCTGGAACGCTCTGCCGAGCAACTCAACAAGCTATTGGAAGACGTTAGGATCAACCCCAAACGCTATGTGAAATTCAGCTTGTTTTAATCAGGCTGTTTTTCGTTTCCGGGCTTTTCTTCAAGTATAAGTTGTTCTTTTTCAACCTTTCTGAAGATATCGTTCTTATCTGAAGGCCGTTGATCCGATAGCCATTTAAATCCTTTCAATACGCTTTCTTCCTTAGGCAAGTCCTTCAACGGATACATCACCTCGGCAGGACTCGAAAAGTAGGTGATGCCTTTGATTGTATTCTCTTCAAGTTTGATTGACATCGTGCTCGACCGTGCGAGGTTGATTCCAACAAGGTTTCCGTCATCTTCACGCACCCAATATACCGTTTGCGCGTTGCCGTCAACATCAATCTTATCCAATTCATTTTCAAGGAAAAAACCAACCATGTTTTTCCCCTTTATCTGGTTAAATCCTTCAATGCTGTCGCGCGAGACGATGAATGCACTGTTGTACATGACCAGCGAATCAAGCTGCTCGTTGGCAATGATAATGAAAATAGAATCAGCCGTAAGCTGATTTTTCGACGACCATAAAACAGGGCTTTTGTACATGCGCATGGTTGAGTCAATGCTGTGATAAACCAATGAATCGCAAACACCCTGCAAGTCGGTCCGGAAAAACCTCACGTTAAAGTAAGCCCTCATTTCGCGGGCTTCGCGCAAAGAGTCGAAAAACATAAACAAGGTGTCGGCATGCAGGTAAAGGCTGTCTTTTTTGTCGTAAGTGATTGCCGATGCATGGTCAGTAACATACGAACGGCCTTCGTCTTCCCAAATCCTTCCCGTATTGCCTTTGAGTATCATTTTATGGGTTGTGTCAGTCACCACAACGTTTCCCTTGGCATAGCCATAACCCGTGTTTCTGTCGTAGAACATCCAATCCGACTCAACATATTGTTCTTTTCCGGATAATTGGTTGTTTCGTTCAAGTTGGGCAATATCTGTCCGGGTGTTGTACCAACCATATTCGGTGTAAACGGTTCTGTCTTCGCCACGCATCAGCGTCGGGCTGTAAAACCAGGCTGTTTCGGTGCGTGTGTTGAACATCATGGTATCGGTATAAGTGGTATATTCCGGATTGATCAATTCGACATCCTGACTGAAATAGAACTCCTTACGATCGCTTTGATAATAACCCCGCTTGCTTTTAAGCACATTTTCACCACTTGTTATAATTCCGTGATCAGGATAAACAGCCAGCTTTTTCATGCGGTAATAGATCAGGTACTCGGTTTCGAGTATTGTTGTGTCATCTATCAGCTTCACGTTGTTAAAAAGCTCAGCTTCACGCCTTTCGCCATTGTACTTGAGCAGGTCGCCATAGATGTTCAATGTGTCGCTAACCTTGATGTGCACATTGCCAAAAGCGTCGAAGTTTTTGCTCTTTTCATTCAGATGGGCGCTGTCGCAATAAAACCAGGTTGAATCCTGACGCAAAACCACATTACCGATCAAGCGCTCGATATCCGGCCCGAGATTCTTATTGTACTGCTGCTCTTTGGCCTTTTCAATGTGGATCACGGTCTTTTGCTGCGAAAAGGCAGACAATACCATTATCATCAGCAAAATTCCGGTTAACAAAAAATGCTTTGTGCTATGCATTGTTTTCAATTAAGTTGCAAAATTAATACATAATCCGAACCAACAACGGAAGGAACGTGATAAGACCGCGACCCGATAAGGAGCTAACGTAGCAAAAATTGCAAAATTGCCGGACGTAGCCTCAATACTAGCAATCCGGGGTCAGGCTCAGGCAATTGGCATTGAAAACAACTTTCATCAAACAGCAAAGTTCGGGCAGCTAATTTAGAATGATTATCATGTTCGTCAATGAGCAATTTTCTTAATTTTACTGCCATTGAAGGCTCAGNNAAGATAAAGCAAAACGCTATGGATGCAACTTTTGATGCACACGCCAACTATGAGGCGTCGAAACGAAAAGCAGGTTATGTTGCCAGAAAACTTGCCGGCCAGCAGGCCTATGACCGTATCGGATTTATGTCGGGACTTGAGGTTCACCAACAGCTGCTAACAAAAGAAAAACTCTTTTGCCACTGTCCTGCAGGAATTTACAACAGGCACGATGCGTTTGATGCCGAACTGATCAGGCATATGCGCCCAACACTCAGCGAGCTTGGCGAGTATGATGGCACAGCCCTGATGGAGTTTAAGACGCGCAAAGAGATTATCTACCGCATCAAAAACGAAACCGCCTGCACCTACGAAGTTGATGACACACCTCCCTTCCCTATCAACCGCGAAGCACTCGATATTGCCATCGAAATCGCCTTACTCTC
>DISP01000118.1:24376-25116 GCA_002421995.1 Bacteroidales bacterium UBA6207
CATACAAGAATCTACAAAACCGACAGATTGGGCATGCCACTGATCGAAACTGTAACATATCCTGACTGTGTGAATCCCGACGAAGTGAAAGAAGCCTGCGACTATATCCGTTTCCTGAACAGAAGCACGGCAAAAGTGAGAACAGGCATCGGAAGTGGCCGCCAAGACGTAAACGTTAGCTGTAAAGGCGGAACACGTGTTGAAATAAAAGGCGTCGCTCACACACGTTGGATACCTGAACTCACACACAACGAAGCCTTCAGGCAATGGTCGTTGTTGTTATTGCGCGACGAACTCAAAACACGTATTGCCAATTACCAAAGCTGGCGCATCCAATCGGTTAAAATCACACCGGAAGACGACCAGATGACCTACCCACCATTGGCTCAGGCACTTGCCCGAAACCAACCTATACTTTTGGTTAAACTTCCGGGCTTCAAAGGAGCATTGTCACATTTCACTCAACCCGGAAAAGCATTTGCCGATGAGCTGAGCGACCGCCTGAAAGTGATTGCTTGTCTTGAGAAACCGAATATGATCCATTCTGAATCGCTTCTGCAGGAATTGAGCTGCAATGAATGGAAGCATCTGTCAAAAGCCATCAATTCAGGAACCGATGATGCACTCCTGCTGATTTGGGGACCTGAAGCAGACATGCCGACAGCTCTGGAAACCATTGAAGAAAGGTGCAGGATGGCGTTCGTGGGCATTCCTCCCGAGACCCGAAAATCCTTTGCTGA
>DISP01000220.1 GCA_002421995.1 Bacteroidales bacterium UBA6207
ATCAAGGCCCAACAAAACTACCTCAGACAGTTTTTGAATCATGTGAATCCTTATACAGGTTTAGCTTATAAGGATGAGCCGATGATTCTTGCTTTTGAAGTGAGCAACGAGCCACATCACAGCGGTGAGGCTGCAGAAGTTACACGGTTTGTTTCTGCTATGGTTGAAGCCATCCGCAATACCGGAACAGCGAAACCGGTGTTTTACAACATCAGCCACGCGGTGCATTTTGCCGACGCCTATTTTCAGGGTGGCATTCAGGGCGGCACGTTCCAATGGTATCCGACAGGTCTGGGTTATAAAAATAAGCTTGAAGGTAATCTCCTGCCCAATGTTGACAAATACGACATCCCATTCGATTCGGTCGTTCGCCAACATCATGGTGCAAAAATCGTTTATGAGTTTGATGCCGCCGACGTGAACAAATCTTATATCTATCCTGCCATGGCACGTAGCTTTCGAACGGCAGGAATTCAACTCGCAACACATTTTGCGTATGATCCCACCTTTTTAGCTTCTACCAATACCGAGTACAATACCCACTATATGAACCTGGCCTATACGCCCGGAAAAGCCCTGGCATTGATGATTGCATCGCATATTTTTCATGAAATGCCCCTCTATGCAAGTTTTGGAAAATATCCACATGATACAATATTTCAGGATGTTACGATCAGTTACAAAAATGATTTGGCACTTCTGAATACCGCAGAAACCTATATTCACACCAACAACACAGCAATTGCACCAAAAGCAGCAGAAAAACTCACAAAGATTGCCGGTTGCGGAAGTTCGCCTATCATAACTTACAATGGAACAGGCGCTTACTTTCTTGACAAACTTTCCGAAGGCGTGTGGCGACTCGAAGTGATGCCCGATCCCATTGCTGTTGACAACCCATTCGGACGCAACAGTCCCGATAAAAAAGTGAGTTTGATTCAGTGGACTTTTCACCCCATGCAAATCAACCTGAAAAATCTTGGGCGGGAATTCAGTATCAAAGGCATCAACGAAGGCAACAAGCTGGAAAACATCACCACAAGCGGGTATTTTGTTGTTGGTCCGGGCACTTACCTGTTAATGAGAAAAGATGCTCTGTTAATCAGCGAAACAAATGCCGTCTGGGGCAAAAATCACTTGAACGATTTTTATGCACCTGCTGCTGATGTTGAAAAAGCATGGTATTCGCATCAGGCTGTGGATGAAGCTGATGCAGATGAAACACTTCAGCTGCAAATCAACTACATCGCTGTTTCGCGTCCTGTAAAAACCGAGTTGATTGCTTATCTTGGCAATGACTACCGCAACCTGCCCGTGCAATATGTAGCTCCCGGCAAATACACGGCAAGCATTCCGAAAGACATGATGAAAAAAGGAATTTTGCATTATTATATTGTTATTACCGGCCCAAACAAAGAAGTAACGACCTGGCCCGGAGCAATCAAAGGTCATCCGTGGGACTGGAATTTTACCGGAACAACAAGTTATCAAACGCGAGTGGTTCCAGCCTCATTTCCAATACATCTTTTTGATGCTTGCAAGGATGCCGACAAGCTTGTAAGAGAATGGAAACCAGGACTTCAGCTCAAGCCGTCCGAAGAAGCTTTTGAATGTGTTTATGAAGTCAATCTGAAAGAACTTTTCAGCCCCGACATCGAAAACCTGAGCGCCAAACCCATCTACGACTACAGTTTCAGGCACGGAATTTTAACAAAGATAAAACACAGGAAAACCGCGCTTGAGCAGAAGAAAAACCTGATAATCAAAGCAAAATCACTCACTGATCTTGATACCAAAATACAGATCGCCCTGATTTCAGACGATGGATCAGCCTGGGGAACAATTGTGACTCTTAAACCACAAACAACACTCATAAGCATCAATATCAACGATTTGAAACCTGTTGCAACCGTAACCTTGCCACGCCCCTACCCCAGCTTCCTGCCTTACTATTTTGATCATGCAAACACATCGAAACTTGATTTGTCAAAAATCGAAGGCATTCAGATTTCTGTAGGACCGGGTTTGGGTGATCAGGAGCAGCAAAAAGCGCAAAGTTTTGGAATTATCAGCATCAGCATTGAATAACTCTTTGAATCACAATAATTTGTTAAAACCAAAGCAACTGATTGATTTATAATCAATGAGTATATATCTTTGGTAAACAAAAAATTAGAAGACCATGAAAACACTGAAAATCATTCTGATCATCATCGCTGTGATCATTGTTGTGCCGCTGATTGTTGCGCTTTTCACAGCCAAAGACTATGCCGTTGAAAGGCAGATAACTATCAACAAACCTCTTGAACAGGTTTGGGACTATGTGAAATACCTCAAAAACCAGGATAACTACAGCAAATGGGCAGGAATGGATCCGCTTATGGAGAAATCGTTCAAAGGCGAAGACGGAACCATCGGTTTTGTTTCGGCATGGGAAAGTAAAAATCCCGATGTCGGCAAAGGCGAACAGGAAATAATTGCCATAACACCACCCGAACGTATTGACTATGAACTGCGTTTCATCGAACCATTTGAGTCAAAAGAGAAAGCATACATGATCACAGAAGCCACGGGAGACAATCAAACCCTCGTGAAATGGGGCTTCAAAGGCAGGATGGAGTATCCGATGAATCTGATGCTTCTCGTTATGGATTTTGAGGCGATGCTTGCCGGTGATTTTGAAACAGGATTAAGCAATCTTAAAACAGTTTTGGAAAAACAAGAATAGCCACAACAGAATCGAAAAACTTGACCGGCTCTGCATCAAAAGTATGTATAGCCGTTTTTTTTTTCGATTTTATAAAGAAAGTTAAATCGAAACGTGGCAAAATTTGATATAGCTTCACTAAAACCTCTTTTAGCTATCTTTACGGCTCGAATCATTAAATTTAATCGCTATGGAGCAAATAAAATCCTATATCGAAAGCAACAAAGACCGCTTTCTGGAAGAACTTTTTGGCCTGATCCGCATACCTTCGATCAGTTCGCAGTCCGAACACAAAGCCGATATGGTAAGTGCTGCCGAATACTGGCGCGACAGCATCCTTAAGGCAGGTGCCGACAAAGCAGTGGTTATGCCAAGTGATGGTAATCCTGTGGTTTACGGAGAAAAATTAATTGACCCCACATTGCCGACAGTGCTTGTTTACGGCCACTATGATGTGATGCCGGTTGACCCGCTCGAACTGTGGAAGAGTCCGCCTTTTGAGCCGGAAATCCGCGACGGAAAAATCTGGGCAAGAGGTGCCGATGATGACAAAGGCCAGGCATTCATGCACGCCAAAGCTTTTGAAACCCTTGTAAACACAGGAAACCTGGCTTGCAACGTGAAGTTTATGATCGAAGGCGAAGAGGAAATTGGCTCGCCAAACCTTGGCAAGTGGTGTAGCGAAAACAAAGAGATGCTCAAGGCCGACATCATCCTTGTTAGCGACACCAGCATGATTGCCACCGACATACCATCAATCACAACCGGTTTGCGCGGATTGGCCTACTGGCAGGTTGAGGTTACGGGTCCAAACCGTGATCTTCATTCCGGACTTTTTGGTGGGGCTGTGGCCAATCCCATCAATACGCTGGCGCAAATGGTGGCTTCCATCACCGATGAAAACAACCACATAACCATTCCCGGCTTTTACGATGATGTTCTGGAAGCCTCGGCAGCCGAGCGCGAACTGCTCAACAGAGCTCCATTCAGCGAAGAAGCATACAAGAAAGCGCTTGATATTGAGGTTGTGCAGGGCGAAGCAGGCTATACCACCATCGAGCGAACAGGCATCAGACCCACCTTCGACCTCTGTGGCATTTGGGGAGGTTATGCCGGCGAAGGAGCAAAAACAGTGTTGCCATCGAAAGCATTTGCGAAAATTTCGTGCCGTCTGGTTCCAAATCAGCACCACAAAAAAATCGAAGTACTTTTAAAAGAACATTTCGAGAAAATTGCTCCACCATCGGTGAAGGTTAAAGTTGAATACCTCCATGGTGGTCAGGCTTACGTTTGTCCGATTGATATCCCGGCCTATAAGGCAGCCGAGAAAGCCTACACACAAACTTTTGGCAAACAACCTATCCCCACACGCAGCGGAGGAAGCATCCCGATTATCTCAACATTTGAAGAAATTCTTGGAATTAAGTCAGTTTTGATGGGCTTTGGCCTCGAATCGGATGCCATCCACTCCCCTAATGAAAACTACCCGCTTGAGCATTTCTATAAAGGCATCGAAACCATCACCTGGTTTTATCACCATTTTGCTCAAATGAAATAACTTATAGATTATTATATAACAATACGTTATAAAACAAAAGAGGCTTTCCTGAACAGGAAAGCCTCTTTTGTTTATTCAAAGAAAATCAATTTTTAAGCACAAATTTCTCTTTCAGGCGGATGTCGTCGGAGGCACTGCCAACCATGAGCATGAAATCGCCTTCTTCGGGAGCCCAAGTGTTGTCGAGCCGCCAGAAAGCCAGGTCGGAAGCTGCGATGTTGAATGTAACTTCGCGGGTTTCGCCTTTGCGGAGCATCACCTTCTCAAAGCCTTTGAGCTGCTGAACAGGGCGTGAAATTCCTTTTCCAACAACATCTCTGATATAGAGCTGAACCACTTCTTCGCCATCGAAAGTGCCGGTGTTGGTAACCAAAACCGAAGCAGTAAGCGAACCATCTTTTGTGATTTGAGTCTTGCTCAAACGCAGGTTTTTGTATTCAAAAGTGGTGTAGCTCAATCCTTTTCCAAAAGCATAAAGGGGTGCATTCGGGATGTCGCGGTATTTGGTGCTGAAACCTTCCGGATTAGGATCATAAGGTCTTCCAGAAGTCATTTGTTCGTAATAAACAGGCACCTGTCCAACATGATAAGGAAAAGAAGCCGGGAGTTTTCCTGAAGGATTGTAATCGCCAAAAAGCACATCGGCGATGGCGTGTCCTGATTCTGTTCCGGGCAGCCAGCAAACAAGTAAAGCATCTGTTTGATCAATAATATCAGTCAAAACCATCGGCCGGCCGTTGAAAAGTGTCAGCACGATTGGCTTTCCGGTTTTACGGATTTCGCGCAGCAACTCGGCCTGAAGCCCCTTCAGTGAAATATCTGCATAGCTGCGGCATTCGCCTGACATATAAGCTGTTTCGCCTAAAGCCATCACAACAACATCGGCTTTTTTCGCAACTTCAACAGCTTCGGCAAAACCGCTGTGGTCGCTTGTGTTTACGTTGAGCTGTGTAAAGAAACTTTGCGAAGGATTGGTTACTAACTTACAACCTTCGGCATACAGCACTTCGGCCTTTGATCCAACAGCCGCCTTGATGCCTTCGAGCAAAGAAACGGCAGAATTGGGTTCGGCAACACCGCGCCAATTGCCTGTCGGAGCATCTTTGTCATTGGCCAATGGTCCGATAACAGCAATCTTTTTTGTCTTTTCAGACAAAGGCAGTACGTTCTTTTCATTTTTCAGCAACACGAACGATTTTCTGGCAATGTCGCGTGCAGCAGCCAAATGGTCTGGGTGCATCGTGAGTTTGTTTTGTTTTTCAACATCGCAATATTGATATGGATCATCAAACAATCCCAGCTGGAATTTCACCCGGAGGATACGTGCCACCATCTCATCAATTTGGGAAATATTGATTTTTTTATCGTCTAAAAGTTTTTTCACTTCGCTGATATAAATCCGGCCTTCCATGTCCATATCCACGCCGGCCTCAATACCTTGCAATCCCACTTCATAATGCGATTCCACATTGCCATGTGCCATCATTTCGCCCAATGAATTCCAGTCGGAAACAACAAAGCCTTTGAAACCCCACTCTTTGCGCAACACATCATTGAGCAGCCAGGCATTTCCCGAAGCAGGAACGCCGTTGATTGTGTTGAACGACGACATAAAGGTTGCCACACCGGCATCAAGTGCAGCTTTGAAGGGTGGAAAGATCACTTCGCGTAAGGCTCTTTCCGACATATCAACGGCAGCGTAGTCGCGACCGGCAATAGCGGCTCCGTAGGCAGCAAAGTGCTTTGCGCAGGCAGCGATGGTATTCGCTTTTGAGAGATCATCGCCCTGAAAACCTTTCACCCGTGCAATGGCAGCTTGTTCGCCAAGATACACATCCTCGCCGGCACTTTCCATGATGCGGCCCCAGCGGGCATCGCGCGAAATATCAACCATCGGAGCAAAAGTCCAGTGCAAACCATTTGCTGCCGATTCAACAGCTGCAATGCGCGCACTCTGCTCCATGGCAGCCCGATCGAAGCTGGCAGCCTCGCCCAACGGAATAGGAAAGATTGTTTTAAAACCATGAACTACGTCAAAGCCAAAAATCAACGGGATGCCAAGGCGTGATTTCCCTATTGCAATCTCCTGAAGTCGGCGGGTTTCGTTGGCACCCAACACATTGAGAAAACTCCCTACCTGACCCTGTTCGATCATTTTATCGAAACTCTGGGCTTCGCGGCTGTTGGCTCCGGCTCCTGTTTGAACATAAGGGTTGCTGTACTGATTCATTTGACCCACTTTTTCTTCGAGCGTCATTCTCGAAAGTAACTCCTGCACTTTGAGTTCAACAGGATCGGAAATAAGTTTGTTGGTCTGAGCATAAGCGCCACCTGCAACCAGAATCATGCAGGCAATCACAAAATTTTTAATCAGGTTTTTCATTCGTTTCAATTTTGATGTAAAGATAAGCTAATATATAAAATCTACTTCAAAGGTCTGAGCTGTGTCAGGGCAAGGGAGTGCGCCATTCCAGCTTATTCCATTCACTTTCAATTCTTTAACAGCATCCTCCGAACGTCTGATGTGTATTTTATATGTATTGCCTCTGAAACTTCTGATGAGGTTAATTTCAGGTACAGCGGCAGGTAAATGGGGTTTCAGATGCAGTCCGTCATAGTCGGGTCTTATTCCAAGGATGTATTGACTCACGGTGTAGAAGTTCCATGCTGCGGTGCCTGTGAGCCACGAATTTTTTGCTTCACCCGGCTTAAAAGCGTCCTTGCCTGCAATCATTTGCGAATACACATAAGGTTCGGTTTTATGCAGATCGCTTATCTCTTCAAGGTAGGCAGGACAAATGCGTGTGTAGTAGTCAAAAGCTTTGTCATCGTTGCCGAGTTCGGTTTCTGCGATGATAATCCATGGGTTGTTATGGCAAAAAATTCCTGCATTTTCTTTGTATCCGGGCGGATAAGTCGAAATTTCGCCAAGATTGAGCTGGTATTTGGTATAAGGCGGGTTGAGCAATACGATCCCAAAAGGTGTCGCTAAGCGTTTTTCAACGCTTTCAAGTGCTTTTTGAGCCATACCGTTTTCGTGCCCGATTCCTGCCATCACGCAGAAACCCTGCGACTCGATAAATATCTGACCTTCATCATTTTCCTTGCTGCCAACTTTATTGCCATCATAGTCATAAGCCCTCAAAAACCATTC
>DISP01000244.1 GCA_002421995.1 Bacteroidales bacterium UBA6207
GCGATGAGTTTGTTGTAATACCTGTCAAAATAATCGTCCAACATACGCTTCATGGTGAAATGTGGAGCGATTCCCGAGATATTGTTCTTGATGAAGCTGATCCATCTTTCGGGAACATTGTTTGCATTGCGGTCGAAATAAGCAGGAACGATCTCTGTTTCGAGAAGGGTATAGATTGTTTCGGCATCCAGTTCATCCTGAAATTGCTGGTTGGCATAGGTGCGTTTTTCCTGAATAGCCCAGCCTGCATTGGGTTTGTAACCTTCGGCCCACCAGCCATCGAGAACCGAAAAGTTGAGCACGCCGTTCATTACGGCTTTTTCGCCACTTGTACCTGAGGCTTC
The DNA here is from genome assembly GCA_002421995.1 of Bacteroidales bacterium UBA6207. Taxonomy (GTDB): domain Bacteria; phylum Bacteroidota; class Bacteroidia; order Bacteroidales; family F082; genus JALNZU01. The sequence goes on from DISP01000244.1 coordinate 345, forward strand.
GAGCGGACGTGTAGGGGTGTTGAGCCAGATGTCGCAACTGCTTGTGAGTTTTTTGCCGAGGTCCATGTCGTAGTTTTCAATAAATACAACTTTTCCAATGAAATCAGGCATCTTAGACACATCAATTATTTTCTTTATCAAATCCTGTCCGGCTTTGTCGTTGGGGTGTGCCTTACCGGCAAAGACGAACAACACCTGTTTGTCGGGGTTGTTCACAATTTTCGAAAGTCTTTCGAGGTTCGAGAAGAGCAGATGTGCCCTTTTATAGGTGGCAAACCGACGGGCAAAACCAATGATCAAGGCTTTGCTGCTGAGGGCTTCGATGGTTTTCAGGATTATTTTCGGACTTTCCTGTCTTTTGGTAAGGTCTTGTTTAATCCTGAATTTCAGGTAGGCGACCAATTCTTCTTTGAGCTGTTTCCTGATTTCCCAAAGCTTTTCGGCAGGCACATCATGTATTCCCTTCCATTTCTCTGCATTGGATTGGTCAAAAACAAAATCCGGGTCGAGGCTGCTGTTGTAGAGTTCCTTCATGGCATGGTCGGTCCAGGTTGGATAGTGCACGCCATTGGTCACATAACCCACATGGAGTTCATTGGCAAAATAACCGGGATAGAGCGGTTGGAACATCTCTCTCGAAACGCGGCCGTGAATCTTGCTCACACCATTCACTTCCTGGCAGAGGTTGGTTGCCAGCACACTCATCGAGAATTTCTCGCCGCTGTCGTTGGCTCTGAATCTTCCAAGGTTGATAAAATCGTCCCAGCTGATGTGAAGTCTCTCGGCATAATGTGGCATATAGGTTCGCAGCAGATGTTCTTCGAAAGCATCATGCCCTGCCGGCACCGGAGTGTGTGTTGTGAAAAGTGTTGATCCTCTTACGATTTCTTTTGCAACATCAAAGCTGAGCTGGTTTTCGTCCATCAGCACACGCAGACGTTCGAGACCGATAAAGGCAGCATGGCCTTCGTTGCTGTGAAAGATTGTGGGCTCGAGTTGAAGTTTTTCAATAAGTCTGATGCCGCCAATACCCAGAATCATCTCTTGTTTGAAGCGCATTTCGCTGTCGCCGCCATAAAGCTGATGGGTTATGCTTCTGTCGTTTGACTGATTTTCTTCGATATCGGTATCAAGCAAATAAAGCGGAACGCGACCAACAGAAACCTTCCAGGCTTTGGCAATCACCGTGCGACCCGGCAGCGCCAGACTTACAGTGATCCACTCACCGTTTTCATCACGGACCGGTTCAAGCGGCAGATGCGTAAATTTCTGCGGAATATAATCTGCAATTTGATCGCCGTTGAGTGAGATGTCCTGCTGGAAATAGCCGTAGCGGTAAAGCAAACCGATACCGACCATGTTAACAGCCGAATCGCTGGCTTCCTTGAGGTAATCGCCGGCAAGTATGCCAAGCCCACCCGAGTATATTTTCAAACTTTTGTGGAGGCCATACTCCATGCTAAAATAAGCAATGCGGTCGGGGTTTTTGGATGCGCCATCCATATACTTGAGGAAACGGCTATACACCTGATTGATCCGTTCAACAAAAGCAACATCTTTTTCAATGGCTTCCATCTTTTTAATTGAAAGCCCTTCCATAAGGTGAATCGGGTTGTGCTCCACGGCCTGCCATGCTTCCGGGTCGAGCGACTCGAACAGGGCGATGGCATCGTCGTTCCACGACCACCACAGGTTAAGCGAAAGTTTGTGTAGTTTTTGGAGTTCTTTGGTATATACCGGTTGGAAAAGTATTTTTTTCCAGGTAGGTTGATCTTGTTTTTCCAAATCTAAAGGTCTTAAAGTGTCCATTAATCTTTTCGTTTCAAATACTTCACTGCGTTCTTCCAGTTTTGAAAGTGCTGTATCCCAGGCTTGCAGATAGAATTTAAGTAACTCTTTCCACCACGCTTTTTCTGCTATTGCCTGGCAATCCTGACTCAGTAGCTTGATTGTTTCCGCATCAAAGTTTGCAAATGTGGCTATATTTTTGGCCAGGACGGCCACAACATCTGCATTATTGTCTTCTTTTCGATCTACAACGATTACGGACTTTCCGGCTGCACCCGATTCCTGCACCCAAATGCCAAAGCCTGCCAGACTTGTTGTGATGGTTGGAATGCCGTAGGCAATGCTTTCGAGAGGGGTGTAACCCCATGGTTCATAATAAGATGGAAAGACTGATAAGTCGAAACCGGTGAGAAAATCATAATAGCTGAGATCGAAAATGCCGTCTTCGCCTTTGAGGTAAACCGGAATAAACACCACTTTCACCTTGCTGTCGTCTTTGTCAAGACCAAGCTGCTGAATTTTGTTGGTCACAGCATCGTTGGCGGCATCATGCAGAAAATGTGTCGAAAAGGCATGAGGCAGCACTTCTGAACAGCCGGGGTTGTTGAGGCAGTCGCGGAGAACCTTGTTGGGGCCTGCACTGTTGGCCGGCACTGCAACTACACCAACAATCTGACGGTCAATATTTTGATTGCGTAAAGCGGAGAGAGCTTCAAGGAACAGATCAATCCCTTTGTTTTTGAATTCGTATCTGCCACTGCTGATCACCAATAGGGTATCGTCGGTAAATGCTGTTCCACTGAGTGTTGATGCCACTTTGAGGATGCGTTCACGGGCAATTTTTCTTTTCGTGGGCAGCAAGCGGCGGTCGCCCACGATACGTGGGTCAAAACCATTGATTGTGATGGCGTCGGGGTTCCGTCCGAGAAACTGCCTGCACTCATTGGCAGTGATTTCGCTCACTGTTGTGAAGGCGTCGGCTTCGCGCGCTGCAAGCCCCTCGAGTGATTGTTGTGCGGTGATGTTGAAGCGGTTGGCCATCACATTGGGGTTGTAGGTGGCCAGGTCGCTGTAGAGTGGCAGGTTGTTTCCTGCAATTGCCCTGCCCATATAGGTGGCATGGGTGGTAAACACTGTAGCAATCTGCGGACTGTACTTCTTTAAGTAAAGAATGCCCGAACCTGTCATCCATTCGTGAAAATGAGCCACAACGCGGTCGTAGCCACTTAGGAAATAGCGGTAAAAGCTTTCGATGACACGTCCTGCAGCCACACCAAACATGGCCGGTTCAACGTAGTCCCATGGGCCGTGAATGGAATCAAGCTGGTAGGTCTCCCAAAAACGTGCAAAGATGTCGTCTTTTTCTTTAAAAAGTGGAGTGAAATCTATTAGAATGGCGATCGGATTGCCCTCAGTGACCCATCTTCCCACGCGAAACTTCAAGCCTTTGAGGGCAGATTGCTGCCGCCATTCTGCAAAAAGTGTCTGATCTTCAACGAAGTATGGATTTTTTGTTGTTTCTTTCCACACATCAGGACCAATGGTGATGTAGTTGTCGCCAAAAAGCTCTTTCTGTACCTTGGCTTTGGTTGACAGCACCGTATAGATGCCTCCCACCATATTGCACACTTCCCAGCTTATCTCGAAAAGGTATTCAGGTTTTTTAGTCATTTCAATTGTTATAATAGTTCAAAATCGAAGCCTGTCACCATGTTGTTTGGTAACCAGGCAGCTATAAATGGAATAAAAGAATATCAATTACTTAAGGAATTGCTTCATTTTCTCATTGATGAGTTGCTGCACTTTCTTCATTTGTGCTTTGCTCACCTTGCCGGTTTCGGCCTTCAACTCCTCGTATTTCTTGCGGCTTGCTTTTGAAAGGTTTGGCAAAACCTTGTCAACGAGCTCCTGACGTGCATCGGCAAGTGCTGCCACAAGTTCTTCGGCTTCAAGGTCTTTCACAATTTCTTTCACTTTCTTATCCGACATTTCGATAAGTGCATCCAACTGGGGTTCGATCTTATCTGTCTCTTTTTTGATGCGTTTTTGCAGGCTTTCGGCTGTTTTCATCAATTCGTTTTTAACAGCTTTTCCAATATCTGCACCTATTTTTGCGCCGGACTCAAGCAGCTCGTCCACAATTTCGCGTGTTCCTGCCGAACTTTCCTGTACGCGGATGGCAAAATCTGCCAACACATTCATGTAGTTGATGTAAGCTTCATAAGGCGAGGGGTAGTGCGTGAAGTATTTGTGCACATCGCCATCCGAAAACCATTTTGTACACATATAATAAAAATGGTCTGACGATTGGAGGTATGTCCAGTCGCGGCGGATATTTTCGTCATGGCTGTTGGCAGCTTTGGATGCCAGCTCATACAATTTATCAAACGATTCGTCTTGCAGATGATTGCCAAGCCATGCTGTTATGTCGCGCTCCTCGTCGGCCCAAGAGATGGGGTAGGGGACATGAATTGCCGAAACGGGCTGCAGCTCTTCTGCCAGCTGGGCAGGAGTGGCAAATTTGAAATCGGTTTTTGTGAGGATGGCAGCCGGCAATGTTTTCATAAAATCAAAGATGCCCGTTGCTGCCCATTGATGCTCGCCAAAGGTTTCATAATCGAGAAATACATTAACCACTTCCTCTTTTGGGTTCACCTTATTGAGCCAGCCGGCAAATTTATCAGCTGTCAGTGGCCATTCTGCCCAGCTTTGTTGTCCAAAACGAAAAGCAATGTCATCGCTCAGGCGGAAGTTACGTACAAGCACCTTCAACTTGGGATTTACCGCGTTGGCATACATGTAGTTGGGGCTCTTCCAGCCAAGCACATGTTTCGCGCCTTCGGTCAACATCACCTTGTAGCCCATATCGGCCACCTGCGCCCCGATTTTGTCGGAGTAGATGAGCTCGGTATTGCGGAAGCTCACCGGTCTCACACCAAAGGTCTCTTCTATTTTGCGGCTGTGTGCATCAACCTGTGCACGAAACTCCTCAGGGTTTTTGAGTGCGCTCAGCGAATGTCCGTAGGTTTCGGCCAACAGCTCCACATTGCCTGTAGCCACAAGTTTTTTGAAACTTTCGAGCACTTCCGGGGCATACAATTCCATTTGGTCTATGGCGATGCCGGTGATCGAAAAACTTACCCTGAAAGCAGCACCAAACTCCCTGATGTGTTCCATCAGGATGGCATTCATAGGCAGGTAGCATTTTTCAGCAATCCTGCGCATGATGGTGCGGTTGAAATACTCATCGTAATAGTAGTGATTCTTGCCAATGTCGAAAAAACGATAGGTCCGCAGCCGGAATGGTTGATGTACCTGGAAGTAAAAGCAGACAGATTTCATATTTTCCTGTATTATTTTTTCCTGATGGTTTGTTCTAAATATATGCTTACTTACTGAAGCACTGAGTCATACACTTTTTTGATATGTTTGGCAGCATGTTCCCATTTGAGGTTGTCAACCTCTTCTTTGCCATGGTTGATGAAGGTCTTGGAGAGTGCATCGTAGTGGCAAAGTCCATAGATGGCATCGGCCAGTCCGTCAACATCCCAGAAATCAACTTTCAGTGCGTGTTTGAGTACTTCGGCCACACCCGATTGTTTTGAGATAACCACCGGCACGTTTGAACGCATGGCTTCGAGCGGCACAATCCCGAAAGGCTCTGATATCGAGGGCATCACAAAAACATCTGACATGGCAAACATCTTGTCCACGTCTTCGCCTTTGAGAAATCCCGTGAAATGAAATTTGTGTCCGATGCGCAACTGAGCCACGCGTAATACCATCTTGTTGAGCAGATCGCCGGTGCCGGCCATCACAAAACGCACATTGTCGTCGCGTTTGAGGACCTTTCTGGCCGCTTCAACGAAATATTCCGGGCCTTTTTGAAAGGTGATTCTTCCGAGGAAGGTAACAACTTTTTCTTTGACTTGTTTTTCGGGCAGGTCGTATTCGCTTTTGTCAACAGGTTCAACGGCATTGTGCACCGTGACGACCTTGCGCGGGTCAATACCATATTTTTCGATAACGATCTTCCGCGTCAGATTGCTCACTGTGATCACCTTATCAGCCATCTCCATGCCGCGCCTCTCGATGGCATACACCTCGGTGTTTACATTTTCGCCCGTGCGGTCAAATTCGGTGGCGTGCATGTGAACAACAAGCGGTTTGCCGGTGGTTTCCTTAGCTGCCACACCTGCACTATAGGTAAGCCAGTCGTGGGCGTGAATAATGTCGAAGTCATATTTCGTAGCTACCGAAGAGCCGACAAGTGCATAGCGTGCCACTTCTTCCATGAGATTGCTGCCATATTTGCCAGAGAATTCGTATTTCTGACTGAATACCGGGCTTTTGAAATTCTCGGTCACACTGTGCTGTTGTTCGTGCAAAGTCTCAAACTGCTCAGGACCCACATATGGAATGATGTTAGAGCCGATCTCCATGTATTGCACACGTTCCCAATAAGTTTTGCTTTCTTCTTTGTCGAGGTCAACCGAAATATCGCTGGCATTAACGATTCTTACTGCTTCTTCGCTTTCGTCGCCATAGGCTTTTGGAACAACAAAAAGTATTTCCACGTCATGCTTCACAAGCCCTTTTGTCATCCCGAAACAGGCTGTTCCCAGTCCACCGGTGATGTGTGGGGGGAATTCCCAACCGAACATCAGTACTTTCATCTTACGATCGTTTTTGTTGTGTTAGCTATTTTTTACTTGATCAATCTGTTGTTTCATCTGTATGAGAGCGGCAATGCTCCAGGCCTGCGAAATGGCCCCTTTGGGGTCGTGCGGCGGGTCGCCGTCATAGATTTCAGATACTGTCCCGAGCCCTGCTTCAAAGAGCGTAGGCTCAAAACCGGCATACAACTCTTCGATGAGCGGCAGACCTGACTTCCCGTTAAGTCTGAGCCAGGCCTTGCTGAAATGCGACAAGAGCCAGGGAAACACAGTGCCCTGGTGATAGGCAAGGTTGCGTTCGTTTTGGTTGCCGGCATATACACCTTTATAATTCACATCAGTGGGTGTGAGTGAGCGCAATCCTCTCTCGGTGAGGAGGTCTGATTTAATTTTTTTCAGAACGCTGTTTTGAATCTCTTCGTCCACAATGGTGTAGGGGAGTGCTACAGCGAGCAGCATATTGGGTCTGACAGTCCAGTCGGTATAGCCATCAAACACGTAGTCAGCAAGGTAGCCGCGTGAGTTGTTAACAAAGAGTTGATTGAAAGAATCTTTGATTAGTGACGGGATATTTTCCCATTCTTTAATAAAGGTTTTGTCGTCAGCCTCAGAGGCAAGCTCGAGTGCAAAGGAAATGGCGTTGTACCACAGTGCATTCACTTCAACAGCATAGCCTGAGCGGGCTGTGACGGGCTTGCCATTGTTGAAAACATCCATCCATGTGAGCGCCATACCTGTGCCGCCTGCGTAGAGCAGACCGTTTTCGTCCATGTGGATGTTGTATTCAGTGCCATTGCGGAAACCTTCGAGAATGGCAAGCATTGGTTTGCGGTATTTTTTCCAGATTTCGCTTTTATTGTTTTTGTAGCCGGCATACTCCTGCAGACACCAGAAAAACCACAATGGAGCGTCAACAGCAGCATAGTCAGGTTTATTGTCGCGGCCAATGTTGGGAAATAGAGGCCCTTTCATGGTGGCAATCATGGTGTCGAGCACGTTTTTGAAACTCGTTTCATCGCCGCGGCTGAGTGTGATGCCCGGCAATGCTATAAAGGTGTCGCGACCCCAGGTGCCAAACCATGGAAAACCTGCCATCAGCTCTGTTTTGTTCTTTGTCTTCACAAGGAACTGTTCTGAGGCATTAACAAGACAATTGTGGTAGTTGTTACGCGGGGTTCTCTTCTTTACCTCTGCAGCAAACGACCGCTTAAGTCCGTCGGCTTTCACTTCTTCGAGGCCTGCAGCAACGATGATACTTTCGCCTTTTTTGATGTCGAGGTCGAAGAAACCGGGTGCAAAGAGGTCTTCCTGCGAAGGCAGTCCTGCTTCTTTTTCACGGATGTATTCCACATTGTAGTACCAGTCAGGAATATGCGTGTATTCGTTTTCTTTCGAAATCTGGAAATACAGCCTTGAATAGCCATGATACATCTGCCATGAAACGCCATTGCTTGTGGGTTCGTATTTTGTGTTGGCGTCAATGTTTGCCTTGGTGAGCTGGTGCACATTGCGGAAAGCAAGATAAGGCTTCAGCCGCAGCGTTGTTTGCGAATGGGCATCTTCGAGTGTGTAACGTATCAGGATACGGCCTTCATTCTCTGCAAACAAAAGCTCTTTGCTCAAGACAACACCACCCACCCTGTAAGTAATTTTTGGGATAGGCTCGGCAGTGAATTCACGCAGGTATTTATGGCCTTTTGGGTTGTAAGTGCCACCTGGATACATTCTTACGCCGAAATTAAACTCTTCGTCGTGCTGGATGATTGTCTCATCGAGCGAAGAAAGCAGGATGTGGTTGTTGTGGTCGAGCCAGGGCTGTGGCACAACTAGAAGACCATGATATTTTCTGGTGTTGCAGCTTGCAATGGTGGTGCTTGAGTATGCTCCCGACCTGTTTGAACGCACAAGTTCGTGCGAAAGCGCAAACTCCAGGTTGATGAGTTGTGTTTTTGTGAATGCTATGTAACTCATAATGAGAAAATTGCTTTTTCAGGCTTAATTTTAACCCTTGCTGCAAAAGTAAAGATAAAAGCTTAATAATCAAAGTGAAGTTTATATATCATATTGATGCAAACCTATGGCATTTCAGCCGGCAAGATGACAGAATGCTTGGTTTTGTTGATTGAAGGCCTTTGCAAAGGAACAAGTTGTAATATATGATCCGGATTTCATAACCTATTGACTGTCAAATAAAGAAAGCGCCCTTGAAAATAGGCCGAATGACGTATGGTGAATATCATAAAGGCTGATCATTTTTGCTGCATCAAAAAACTCCAAATAATACTAACATGAAAAAGACGAATTTACTATTGTTTTTGATGGCAATTGGCCTGCTGGTGAAGGCTCAGTCAAGCGGTGCTGATCCAAAACTTGAGAAGTTTATGGAAAAGGCAATGACAATTGATAAGTTTCTTGCTCTACCTGATGCAGATTTTTGGAACTACAGCAAATCTGTGCTATACGAACGTCAGGGTTTTGAAGATGGACATGGAATGTGGGTGTGGCCACCTGCCATGAAAGCATTTCCTAAACGCGTTGGATTATTGTCATTTATGGTCTTTGATCCCGGTTTTTTTGAGGTTTCAACAAAACGTTACGGAGGGCCGGACATTGGTTATAAAGTTACGAGTTATAAAGGAGCTGCGCTGAAGCTGGAAAACACTATTGAGCTCGCTGAATTTTTTTACAATGAGGCAATGCCCGAACTGAAAGAGAATTTCAAAAGCTTTGGAGCTGAATTGCTTACTCCTCAGGAATTTATTACATCAGAGACTATTCGCGAGGCTTACAATAATTTCGGTTTTGAAGAAAAGGGTATCGGAAAATGGATGAGCAAGGAAGGTTCTTATCAAACCATTGCGTGCCCTGCAGGACAGCGGTTGTATTATGCCGAAAGTTTTTCAACTCCTTCTTTTCTTGAAGCCATCGGGCCTAAGGCAACTGAGCTGGGTCTTGATGCTGTGTGTATCATAAAAATACAAATGGGTATTGATGAGAAAGGTACAATTTCTATTCAATCAATAAACTACGGTCTTTATGGTCCAAACCCTGTTGCGAAAGTTCCCGGCAAGAAATACGTTGCCATCAACCCGGCCACAGGATATCACGATTATTCTGTTTACTCAGCCAAAAAACTTGGAGCCTTTGATTTGGATGCCTTGCTCGAGACCAAAGAAGGATTGAACATTGTAGTAGCTGCGCAAAGCAAGACATCACGTGTTTCGAATTTCAATAATGTGGGCAAACTCATCAATAAGTTGGCTCTCGGCGCCAATTATGAGCTTAATATGTGGATAAAAGGTGAATGGAAAACGTTTAAATACAAATAGTGCTTGTCTTTAAAACCCGGCGGCTTTGTTATGGTAATTCATGTCAGTCATTTACAATAGTAAACTCCTGACATTCATTCCGTACATGCCTCGCCCTCAAAATTAAAGCTCAAATAACAGACATTATGGGAAGCCTCTAATTAGCTTAGCTCAGGCAAAATATTTGACAGCAATGAAAAAAATAGGATTGGCTCTTTTGATCATCATAGCCTTTAGCTCATGTAAAAAAGATAGGGTGGATACCGAACCGGATGACCCATTGAGTGAAATAGCTGCACTATACGAAAAAGCAGGTTTTACGTTTCTTGGCAGGTTCGACACTTTTATGCCGGACGTACCTGGAAGCTATTTCATTACTCCGCTCGATGTCAGGAAAATAAATGGCACATTGTACGCATCATGGCAGATTGAACAGCAGTTTTATTCCAGTTTTGACGTGTTTTCAGGCAGCCTGAAAGATAAGAAGTTTGTTAAGTCAAATTATGAAGCATGTGGAAACCAGGAAACAGATTCTGATTTTCGGCGCGTTTTGAATCATGAATTTGATGGCCAGGGAAACCTTTTTACCTCCTATCGCTATCGTGAGAGTTCTTCGATGAACCCAACGTGGTTTCATAGTTTCTGTTGCTCTTCGGGGCTTGCTTCGCTGGATGAATTTCGCGATTATCAAATGAAAATTGCGGAAAACAATCAGATTGTAACTGCGGTGGGCGCACAATCCTTATATAATGGTTATGAATATCCATTCTTGAAATATTATACTTATGGATTCTCATCCTGGACAAGTTCAGCGATTGAAGGACTTAAACCAAAAATCCAGAACTATGATTATTATGTCTCTGAAAATGGAAACACATACATAGCATATACCGATGCCCAATCGGGCGATAATGTGGATGGATCCATGAATCTTATCGGAAGCAATGGTGCGGGCTGGGTTAACCTTGGCAGCATCCCGCTACCTGCGGTTAGAAAGCTGATTGTTAACTTCTTCGAACCCTATCAAATCAGAATAATCAGAAATGGAGACAATCCGTTTATCGTACTTTTCAGGGAGAATAACACTATTGCAGTCTTCAAATTTGATGGAGTGGCTTTGCAACTGCTTGCCGATGATGTGCCTTACCCGTTCAATCCTACACAATCATTCACCGTCACCACAAAAACTGATCTATGTGTTCACAACAACAAACTCACAACGTTTGGCTTTGGCAATTCGCTCGGGCTGCTCAACGATCCGCATTCGGTTTATCAGCTCAACGGCAGCGCATTTACAGTGTATAAAACAGTAGGTGCCGGCAATATCACGCTCAGGGGCGTTTATTCGGACAATACAAGCTTATGGGCGGCATGTGAAGTTTTCAGGGCCGACAACGGAGTGTTTCGCAGCCCGGTAGATATCATCGAAATCAAATAAATTCAGGATTCAACAAATGAAAAATCTCTACATCTATTCTCTGATTATCTGTGTACTTGCTGTTTCAATCACTTCATGTAAGAAAGATGATGACAAGCAGGCAGCCGATATCACAATTAAATTTCTTGAGCCCTATTCAGATACCGAGGTGCTGCCAGATACAATTTATGTGGCATCGGATCTGGGTATTCATTACCGTGCCCTGGTATCACCCATCGAAAATGTGCAGTTTATCCACTTGCGGATATTTTTCGACTATTCTCAGGCGCTGGAATATAACTACACGCCCTCGCATACCATCGGAGGCACTGCTTTTTTGATAGATTCGATCAATTATTCGATTGATTATAAAAACATGGCAGGGAGCATCCATTTTGTCACGCTGCAGGTTGAAGCAGTTACATTTGAGGGAGCAACTAAAGAGTCGCATATGACATATGAAGTTCAACCCATAAGCTATCCGTTTCAGTTTCGCTTTTTTGACTTCGACAGCAGCGATACACTTGAGGCAGGTCAACTTGTTACTATGCGACCGTATTTTTCGCCAATGACAGTGAATCAGACAATTAGCTCGATGAAAGTGTTTGAAAAAGTCGGCTTTGGGGCAGAAACCATGGTAGCATCATTCGGGTCGGCCGATTTTTTCTATTATCAGGTTGGCTGGTTGCGCGAAATGGATTACCTGGTGCCGAATTTGCCTGCCGGATCTGTCATCATTCACCGGTTTGAGCTTGACGACTCATTCGGTTCAAAACATATGATACAGCACAGCATATTGGTTCAATAAACAATCGAATTACTAAATTTTACTACCATGAGATCATTTTTAATCGCAATCATTTTATTCTCAGGGCTTTTGACAATGGCTCAGCATGGCAATAGTTATTATACGCCCTGGTATGGAGCCATTGGGCTTCATACAGTTTCATCACGGTATGCGAGCGGAAGCAACGAAATCACAGCATCGCTGACATATGCTGATGTGCGTGCCGTGCTTTTTGCAAAAAAAGGCTATCTCGAATGGGGTATTCCTGTGGCAGGTTACGTTTTATCGGGTGTCATTGCCAAAGGAAAACTTCCAAACGACAGCGGCGAAGTGCCTTTATTGTACGTTAAAGGAGGGTGGGACATTGTGCGAGGCAAAGTAATTTCCATTGGAATGGGTGCTTCACTTAACACAGTATTGATAGATGTGAAAGGAATTGAGGGTTTTGGTGCTTCGCTTGAATCATATGGTACGCTGAGCCCGCTGCTTTATGCCAAAATCAATATTGGATCTTTATTATTTGTGCCTGTCTTTGAATACAACGCGCTTTCGTTTGCCAACACAACAGGAACTACACGACCGGGATTTTCTGTCGGAAGCCATTGTATTATTCCAATTAGCAAAAGATTGGGAATTAATTTGAATCCGGTTTTTGAAAAGGGAACTTTCAAAGGTGAAGGAAATCCCATGACTTCTTCTTCCTTTAATTTTAATGTGGGACTTGTTGTTCGTCCGAGATAGTTTGTGCTTAAATATTTGTTTCCCAGTCATAAAAAAAAGCCGGAAGTTTTGACCGGCTTTCTTTCGTTTTTTTAGGCTTGCTTATACCAGTTAACAAGCTCCACCCTTGATTTGAGCTGCAGCTTAAGATAGATATTCTCAATATGTTTTTTTACTGTTGATCTGGAGATAAACAATTGATCTGCAATGTCTTGATTGCGATTTCCTTTCGAGAGGTATTCCAGTATCTCAATTTCACGTTTTGTAAGTTGTTCGCCTGTTTCCTTTATAAAGCCCGTTTTTTCTTCGGGTTTAAAACCTGAAAGCATCATTTTCAGCGATTTGGAGGCGATGACTGCCGACATCGGGATGCCTCCTTCCATTATCTCATCAAACGCTGTAAGCATTCTTTCAAGTTTCTCATCTTTCAGCAAATAGCCGGTTGCCCCCGCCTTTATGGCGTTGAAAATTTTATCATCGGATTCAAAAACCGTCAGCATCAGAATTTTAATTTCAGGAAAGCGTTGTTTTATACGGAAGGTTGTTTCAATTCCATCCATATCGGGCATTTCGATATCCATCAACAACAAATCAGGCTTTTGATGGCTTCGCTCGAGCCAATCAATGGCTTTGCGTCCCCGGTCGGTAAAAAACAAGATTGTGACATCGCTTGCAAGCTCTAATTTTTGAATCAATTGCTTGCTGATTAAATGATTATCATCAATTATTCCAATTTTCATTTTCACTAATTTGCTACAATGTTACAGCAGAATTTCTTGATTTTTATTCGTCTTTCAGCTTATTTTTCGCGATTGTGAACACAATTTCTGTTCCACTGCCAACAACAGATTGAATTTCGAGTCGTGCATGAATCTTTTCTGCTCTTTTGTTCATCGAAAGTAGTCCGTGTCCGGATGATTCATCCTGATCGAAACCTTTACCATCATCCTGAATTGTGATTATCACATCGCTATTTGTGCATACAATCGTGCAAATGAGCTTTTTGGCGTCGGCATGTTTGAGGACGTTATGCACGGATTCCTGCATTATCCTGAACATATTCAGCCCGGTTGTTGGGTCAATGGTTTCATCGGTCATTAGACTGAAGTCGAATTCTGATGAAAGATTTTCATTGTTTTCACAAATTCTTCTGCACCATTTTTCAAACTGAACGGCAAGCGAAAGCAGTGTCATTTTTCCAGGGCTCAGTGCCCAGATTGATTCCCTGAGTTGTTGCATGCTTTCGGTTGCTGCTGTCTGCATTTTTACGATGCTTTGGTTCGTCTTTTCCAGCTCTTTTCTGTTCAACAGCAATTCGGTCATCTCAAGACCTGAAATTAAGTAGGTGAGCTGACTGCCCAGATTGTCGTGCAATTCCTGTGATATACGCGAACGCTCCAGCATGATTTTTCTGTCTGCCTCGAGCCTGTGAAGCTTCCATTTGAGCCTGAGGAATGAGAAATACCGAAGGATGAAATACAAGAGTCCGCCAAATAGAAAAATTAGAATCGCTTTGAACCAATTGGTTTGGTAGTAATGAGGTTGTATTGTGAGTTTTATGGTTTTCAGCGGAGTGTTTAAGAAACCTGCCGGGTCGTAGGTTTTTATTTCCAGCTGATATTCACCAGGTGGTAAATAGTTGTATTCTAAATTATTATAACCGTTTTCGAGATAATTCCATTCTTCCTGAAGTCCGGCAATTCTTGTCGCGAATTGCATTTTTTTGAATCTGTGCAGACTTTTTAAACCAAGTCTCAGTTTCAGCTTGTTTTCACCCGGACCGAGTGTTATTTCCTGAATTGTTTTTGCATCTTTCCAGACTACGATTTCATCCATGTTTTTAAAGAGCGATGTTGCGTCGTTGACAGAAAATGCCAGCATGCCGCTTTCTCCACCAAAATAGAGCTTTTGGCCAAACCTGGCAAATGCCGACTGGTTGAAATCGTTAAAAGGCAGCAAATTGGTTTTGTTTAGCATCACCGAACGCTTGTCGGCGCTATTGAAACCACATAATCCATTTGAGGTTGACAGCACCCAGAGGCTGTCGTTTACTGCTACTATCCCAAATACATTGACCGGATCGGTGATGAGTTCAACCTTCTGAAAGGTGTCGCGAGCCATATCGTATGTAAACAAACCGCTACCCATGGTGGCAACCAGATACTTGCTATCGGTTGTTTCGTGCACACACATTACAATATTGCTTTTCAGACCCTTGTCAAAGCCTTTTGATAAATCAGAAAACGGATACTCAATTCCATGTTTGTCAAAGATTTGAATTCCGGAGGAGCCACTAAAAATATAATTGCCTTTCGAATCTTCAAACGCCGAATAAATGCTGTAACGATGGTAGTTGTTTTGTTTAAAACTGGAAAGTTCATAGGTCTTTTTGTCGAGAATATATGCGTTGGAATGTGTGAGCACAGCCAGCTTATTGTTTGATAATTCTTTCAGTCCATAGATGTAATTTGTTGGTAACTTGTCATTTAATGATTGCAATTTGTTGAATCCGAATGTTTTTTTGTTGACGGAATACAGTCCCTCATTGTAAACCGAAACAATCCAATTGTTTTTGTTCAAATCCGCAATTGCCGTTACAGAAAAATGATCAGGAGCTTTTGGATTGTAACGTTTCAGCTTGTAAAAACCATTTCCCGAAGCATCCCCTGAAACTAATCCATCAGAGCTTCCACACATCAATTGTCCGTTTTCGGGCCAATTATAAAAATGCCAGAAATGCGCCACCTCAGCCGATGCATTTGAGATGTACGAAATTTTGGCTGCTTTTGCCGTCAGATACCCCAAACCGCTTCCATCGCCTCCCACCCAGGTTGTTCCTTGATTGTCAGTGTAGAAAGCTTGCGGATTGTTTGAGTTTATCGTTGTTATGTTTCCATTCTCTTTACTATAAACTTTTAGTGTTGTATCATTGACCGAACTTAGCTGCCCAACACCGTTTGGTGTTTTAATCCACATGGAACTACCGCCATCTGAGTAAATATATTGAAATTCAGAAATAGTTGATTGAAAAGCGATCTGCAACCGGCTGCTTCTGTCGGTTTCGGCGTCGTAGGTGTAAATGCCGTCCTGTTTTATTAGCAGCCAACATTTTTCTTTTTCCCACCACTTTGCCTCAATCACGTCAGGATCGCTATGCAATAGTGTCAACGTATGATTCTCTGCTTTGATGCACTGCCTCTTGTTCCAAAAAATTATCGCATCGTCAGGTCTTACCATTAGGTTCAGTTTGCCATTCAGCTGAATTGAATCAGTGACTTTGAAATCAGCCTGATTGATCGGTATAATTGAAATGCCATCAAAATTTGAAGCAATCAACCGGCTGGTGTCGTGATTAAAATACAGATTATATAAACTGTTTATGTTTTTGCTTATCAAGTGATTAACCTCTTGAGAAGCAATATCAATTTTAACAATTCCATTTCTGACGCCGGCATAAACCGATTTGCCATCACAGATAAGACTGGTAACATACGGGTTGATTTGCAGCTCAGACGGCATTTTTATCATGATAAACTGATAGCCATCATACCTGAAAATTCCTGTCGAAGAACCGATATACAGTTCGCCATCGGGTGTTTTTACTATCGCAGTGATGTTCGGATCAGGCAGTTCTTCTTCAATACCGATATTGCGCCAAACTCCTTGCTGTGCCTGCAACTCATATGCTGAAAAGGCAAAGAGGCTGATCAATAACCAAAAGATCCGAGGCATTATTTGGAAAGATTAAATAAGTACTTGACTACCTAATTTCAAAGCAATGATACGAATATCCTGATGAAAAATTAAAAAGAGCTGCAAAATTTTATTATGGCTTGCTCAAACACACATAAAGCAATAAATGTCAATTAATTATAGCTCCAGCACCAGACAGTATAGTCAGATACAAATTATATTTGCTTTTAGCAAGTTTATTTGCAATTCTTTCCCCTTGGATAAAAACTTTACATTTCATCAAACCGGGCTTTCGAAACAATAAAGAAAGTTTGCCCGGAAAACTATTTTGTTCCATCAAGAAACGCCGGGGATCTGAAAAATTGAATTCAAAAATGCCTCTGAGACAGGTTAGCAGGCTGCCATGAATAAGATATTCCATAAATGTCAAAAACTATTAATTCTGCCGAATGAATGTGCAATGCCTTTACCTTTGCCGAAAATCTTGCTGAAAAGATGTCGAAACTCACACATACTGACGAAAAAGGCAAGGCCAGCATGGTTGATGTTGGTCACAAAGCACCATTGCACCGCACAGCTTCTGCCGAAGGAATGATCCTTTTACAGAAGGAGACCATTGCCCTTATCCGCGACAATGAAATTAAAAAAGGCGATGTGCTCACAGTGGCCGAAATTGCCGGCATTCAGGCTGCCAAGCGAACTGCAGAACTCGTTCCGCTTTGTCACCCGCTTCTGCTCAATCTGGTAAAGGTGACTGCGACACTCACCGATCAGGGTGTAACGGTAAACACTACAGTTAGCTGCAACGGAAACACCGGTGTTGAAATGGAAGCCCTTACAGCCGTTCAGATTGCACTGCTTACTGTGTATGATATGTGCAAAGCCGTTGATAAAAATATGGTTATGAGCGATATACGTCTTCTTTCCAAAACCAAAACTTCTGAATTGCCATGATCAGAAAGTTTCTGCTGGCCTCATTGCTTTTGAGCTCAATGGCTGCAATGACACAGGTCAACTTTCGCCATTTTCTCACCATGGGCCGCATCGAACTGTCAGAAGACCGCAACACCGAGGCCATCCGCAACTTCAATACGGCCATCGCTGCAAGGCCTGATCATTTTGAAGCCTGGTTTTTCCGCGGAATTGCCAAGTTTCAACTCAGTGATTACAACGGCTCTCTGTCCGATTTCAGCGAAACCATCCGCCTGCATCCCCTTTATGCCAGGGCATATCACTACCGTGGCATCGTAAACGACAGACTGACAAACTATTATGATGCCCGTGCCGACTTTCGCAAAGCGCTTGAAATTGATCCCTATAACGCCGACCTCTATGTGGCCGCAGGTGCTACCGACATGCATCTCAACCAGTTTGTTGATGCAATCCGAAACTACGACATGGCCCTGCTCATCCATCCGCGCCTTTCGGCTGCATGGCTCAACCGCGGCATCGCCCGACGGCTGCTGGGCGATACCCTTGCAGCATTGTCCGACCTCGACAAAGCGGTGCTTCACGATCATTTCGACAGCGAAGCGTGGATAAGAAGAGGATTGCTGCGCTCCGAAACAGGCGATTACCAGGGGGCGCTCACCGATCTGAGCGAAGCCATCAGGCTCGATAACCAAAATCCTGCTGCTTTTTTTCAACGGGCTCATATACATCTGCAAAACGGAGATACGTTGGCTGCCTTGCGCGATTTTGAAGAAGTCAACGTGCGCGACACACGCAACGCGCTCACCTATTACAACCGTGCCCTCATCCACTCGCTGCGCCATGAACTGCCCGAAGCGAGGGCGCTCTACAAAGAGGTGATCAGTATCAACCCAAACAACATCTACAGTCACTTCAACCTGGGCGTTATAAACTTTCAGATGAAAAACTACCGCGAGTCGGACAACAACTTCAGCGATGCGATCAGTTTATTTCCGGGCTTTGTGGGTGCACTTGTGAACCGGTCGCTGGTGCGCAAGGAACTTAACGACAGGGCAGGAGCAGAGGCTGACTATGAGCAGGCAATGCTTATCATCAAAAAAGTGGACCAAAGCGGCGATGAACCCGAGCAACTCTTCAACCGTTATGCCGACTCCACTTATTTCGACCGCATCATGGACCTGGAAGCTGATTTTATCAGTGGCAACATAGCAGCTAATCGTCCACAGTTTCGCAATATCGAGATAAAACCTTTTCCTTCTTTTGTCATTGCGTTTGTCGCGGCTGATAAAACTACGGCAGGCACATTGTCTCAGACTTATACTGACAGCGAACTCTCACAGCTTAACAGACAATTGCCGGCCGGACTTCGGCTCTCCTATATAAACCAGTCGAAGATCGTTACGAGCAACGAAAACAACGAGATTCTTTTGCCTCAGTTGCCTGAAAAGATGCCATACAACGAAGCGCAGCTACTCAGCGGTATCGCCGAACAAAATCGTAACAACCTGACACGAAGTATCGAACATTACAGAAACGTGCCCATCAACGATCCATTGAGCAGTTTTGCCCGATTCAACGAAGCCATTGCCTTGCTCGACAAGGAGCTGAGTCGCATGCTCGAGGAGCAATACGTACGGTCGGTCACCATCAGTCAGGACAATAGTTCGACCGACAGATTCAAACCCAAACCTGACGAGAAACCACAACTCAGCGGAGCAAGAGAGCTGCTGCAAAGTCTGAAACGAAGCGAACCCGGAAATGCCTTCGTGCGCTTTAACCTTGGCAACATTTTGTTACAGCAGTCAGACTATCACCCGGCTATTGATGCATACTCCGAAGCCATTGCAGCCGACCCTGCACTGGCAGAAGCATGGTACAACCGTGCGCTTATACTGCTCTATCTCAACGAAAACCGATTAGCTTGCGACGATCTTTCAAAAGCCGGCGAAAAAGGAATCACCGAAGCATATGCCGTCATTAGAAAATATTGTTCAAAACCTTGAGGCGGGGACTGTGATGGGTGATGCGTGATGGGTGATGCGTGATGGGTGTTGGGTGAAGAGTGAAAAGTGAAGAGTGAAAAGTGAAAAGTGAAAAGTGAAGAGTGAAAAGTGAAAAGTTGTGGTTACCGCCGATGTCAAGCCAAAGACCACCAAAGACTAAAGACTAAAGACAAGCCGGAATGCGTGATGGGTAACCGGTTGAACTTTGAACTTTGAGCTTTTGTGCGCCAGCCGTAAACCCTAATACGTTACAAACATAGGGACTAAATTTTAAACCCTAAACCAACGCATCAACGCATCAACACCTTTGCAAACACCCTGTACCTCTTATGAAGCACTCCATGATGGCGTTCGCATTCGGCGCGCATAAGCCGGTTTTTTTCGAGGATAAGGTGACTGTCAATGAATTGCAACCTTGATTGCTTTGCTGCATCAAAGATAGATTGTGCAAGCACGGCGTCGAGGCCTTTGCCTCGGTGACGTGTTGCAACACCGCCCAGCAACAAGGTGAGCAGCGTGGTGCTGCGGGCTGCTTTCAAAATGTGTACCCAGCCAAAAGGCAGCAACCGTCCCCTTGCCTGGCGAATGCCGTTGCTGATTTCGGGCATGCTTATGATAAAGGCTACCACCTGCATATCCTTGTCCACGATCACCTTCACAAAGCGCGGGTCGAGGAT
>DISP01000245.1 GCA_002421995.1 Bacteroidales bacterium UBA6207
CCTTCACAAAGCGCGGGTCGAGGATGGGAAGGTAGCGCCTGGCATAAGCATGCATCTCGGCTTCTTCGAGTGGCACAAAACCATAAATTTCGGCATAAGCTTCGTTGATCAGGCGGAAGATGGGTACCACCCAGGGTTTGAGGGCTTTGCGCTGCGTAAACTCAAGCAGGCGGAAGGCGTTGTTTTCGAGCAAGCGGCGGCTTATCTCTGCAAAGCGTTCACCATCAGGCTGTTCAACTGGCATGAGGTATGAAACAAGGTCCACTTCTTTTGTGAAACCCAGTCGTTCTAAGAATGCAGGCAGCCATGGAAAGTTGTAATTGGTGGCAAGAACCACCTGTTGGTCGAAGCCTTCGATGAGCATCCCTTGTGGGTCTTTGTCGGAGAATCCCAGCGGGCCGACGAGCCGGCTCATGCCTTTTTCTTTGGCCCATTGGCTCACAAAGGAAATGAGTGCTTCGGCAATTGCAAAGTCGTTGTAGCATTCAAGAAAGCAGAAACGTGCATTGGTTTCGCCGCGACTTTGGTTGTAGCGGGTGTTGATGATGCCCATGATGCGCCCGACGACCTTTTTGCCCTCCCAGGCAAGGGCCAGCACCACTTCGGCTGTTTGAAAAGCTTTGTTTTTGTTTTTATCGAAAAACTTCCTGTCGTCCATATAGAGCGGATGAACCCATTCGGGATGATCATGGTGAATTTTCTCGGGCAGATATACGAAGCTGCGCCATTGCCTGCGGTTCGAAACCTCACTTATGTGGAGAGACATAGTCATATTTTTATTCAAAGTTAACGATAAATTCATTTGAAACACCAATGTAAAATCCTTCACGGTAAAAAACTGTCAATTGCCTTGAAATGCATCTTCAAGGGTGCAACTTAAGCTTATCCGGAGAAAACAAAAAAAGCGCATCAGTCTTCTGATGCGCTTTTTTGAAAGCTTTGTTGAAGCAAGGTATTATCTCACAACAAATTTGCGGGTTTCTTTGTAACCGTCAATGGTGATGGTGCAGAAGTAAACGCCTGTGTTCAGGTCGCTTACGTTTACACTGATGCGGTTCATTCCGGTAACCATATTGTTGATGGTTTGGTTGTGAACACGCTGACCTGTGATGGTGTGCACGCTTACTTCAGCATTCTTTGATGATTTGCTGAGGTTCACATCAATATTCATTTCATTGTTTACAGGGTTAGGATAAACAGATGAAATTTCAGTTACAGGATTTACGTTTTCGTTTACGCCAATAACAACCGGAGTAACTTTTGCAACATAGATTTTGTTGTCCTGGTAAGCATGGTCATCATCAAGGGCAAGACCAACAAGGTTGTCAGCTGAATACATGGCAAAGAAAGTTCCATCGTATGCAATTGGAGCACAGGTGGTTGAGTAAACTTCTTCGAATAAGTGGAAGATTCCACCCGAGATGTTTTCATAAACAGGATACCAGCTTCCGTAGATGCCATCTTTGTATGTTACATACATGCTTCTGTAGTTCAACTCTTCGATCATCCTGGTTTCATCCATTGTGGAATAGAAAATGGAGATGCTTCCGTTGTTGTCAATAGCAATTGAAGGCTGGGTTGATAACCCGAGTGTGCGGTAAGCAAGAACGCCGGTTGATTCGATGTCAATTTCTCCATTGTTGTTGATGTCAGGCACCCAACCTACAACATTACCCATACCCAATGTTTCGAGGTATTCAGGATCAAGGGTTTTGTGAGGATTTGTTGGGTTTGTCGGGATTTGACCCATTGATTCATTCCAGTATCCGATTGCATCGGTAAAGGGGAAGTAGCTAAAGGTGGTGCCAACTTCTTCGTGTGTTACGCGTGAAGTTCCCCATACAATATGTACCATACCATTGTTGTCAATGGCAATATTGGATGAGTTGTCCGGTGCCCAAAGGGTATCAGTTGTAATTGTTGTATTAAAGTCGAATGATGGATATGGATGTTCCCAAACGACCGTTTTTGTCCAGGTTGCACCATTGTCAGTTGATTTGATGAAGAATAAATCATACCAAGAGCTTGAGAAAAGAATAGCAACATTGTTACCATTGGTGGCAATCACATAATCATCAGCAGAAATATTCAAATTGTAAAAATTGACGTCAACTTCCGGTGGATCAGCCCAACCCTGCCAGGTTTGTCCGCCATCTTCTGAACGGTTATATTTTACATAATTAAGTGCTGTATTCGAAGCGTCCTGGTCGGCAGCGATCACATGTACGGTTTCATTTCCACGGTCAGAGCCTGTAGTTCCAACTCTTGGCCAAGTAAGTTCAAGGCCTGCTGGTTGATCAGGGATAATGCCGCGTTCAGTCCATGCACCGCTTCCTTTTGTTTCTCTGCTGTAAGCATAAATTCCGAATGGAGTGCCACCATGCGAAACTAGGAACTCACCATTTGAACCGAGTGGTGCAATTGAGGGCCATCCGGAACGGAACGGCTCAACGCGTGCAGTTGGTTGTGCACCCCAGCTGCTGCCATTGTAATAGTTGTAGCCGGCACCACGATCCGGGAACGAAGGAGCTGAAGCTACACCCCATGTGGCTACGGCGGCCAGTGAACCATCAGGCCATGCTACCATACGGTTACCAATGCTGGCGTTTGTTTGCAGGTCATACTGTGTGACCATGATAACTGCATCTGATACTCCGTTTGCGCCTTTGTTTGTAACTGCCTGAACAATATTGGTTTCGGGAGTGAAACTCATTTCGGCAACTTTTGCCTCTTTGTAATTGATCAGCGAAGTTTTTACAGCCTTGTTGGCATCTGGATGTTTAAGTTTTTTGTATCCATTTTGGGCAAATGCGCCTGCGGATACAGCTAATGCTAAGGAAAAAAGTACAAATTTTCTCATAACGGATAAGTTTTGTGTTACTAATAATTAGTCAGTGCAAAAATATTAAAATTTAAATAGCTGTGCAAAAAATAAAAAAAAATGTTTGGGGATTTCGTATAGCTGAAACAAAACACAATTAAGAAAGAAACGAAAAGTTAAGCATGTTTAAAAAATAAAAACATAACCAATCATTTTGATAAAAATTGATTTAAAAAATTAAGATAGGAAACCAAACGTTTTGAATTGTCGTCCACAACAAATGGAAAATTTATTTCACCTCTTACATAATAGAATAATAAAATATTATCTACAAATCTAAATCGTAGCTTTAACGTCGAATTATAAACAGGATATATATCCAAATTAGTTTCGATGACCATTTGTTTAAATTCAGCATGACTTTCAAAATTTGCAAGTACAATTATATCTTTAATACCTGAACTTTTCAAATCATCTAATAATCTTTTTAACTTTTTTACATTACATTCCGTGCAACTTATTTCATCAATATATAATACTAACACATTCTTGTTGATTATTTCTGAAAGATTGACTTCATTGTCATTAATATCATAAATTAGAAAATCATTTGTTAAAAATTGTTTTTGCAAAAAGTATTCCTCTGGATGAATCTCAGAAAAATCAATCAAATTCTCGTTTAAATTTTTAGTTGACAAACTCGTATTTAGGTAATTTAACATTTCCTTTTTTAGCATTCGATTAAGATAAACCTGATAAATATTAGCAATAAGTAGTGCAATTACAATTATATTAATTAGTTTTAACTTTGGCCACATTTCATTTAAGTTTTAATAATATGACAATTGGGGTTTCGTTTTCTGTGATTCTCAAACTATCAATCTTTACAAAAGTATCTTCTTCGATAATATCTATTTCTTTATTCCGAAATCTTTTCAATGTATTGGAGGGAATTTGGAATGCAAAGGAACCACTGAATTGATCTATGCCGATACAATTTAAAGATTTGGAACCGAAAATATTATTGACTATATTTGTTGAATTGACGTTGATAAATCCATTATTTACCGTTTTGAATAAATAGTAAATCTCACTATCAACAGAATATTTTAGTATGTAATTATCTTTAACAATATTAAAAGCAAGAATTGTTGTATTTGAAATAGTATTTTGTTTAAAATAATTTGACGTATCCGAAATTTCTTTTAGATTTAATCCGGAAAAGTTAAATGCAAATTTGGGAGTAATTCCTTTACAACCAACTAAATATATTGTATCATTCTGATATTTCATATAGTAGACATCATTTCCATCACTTAAAAATGAGTTTTTTATTTTCACATATTTATTATACCTCGAAGAAACAATTTTTTGAGCGAAAAGGTTATTATTTCTAATGGGCAATGATCTTACCATCGCAAAATCAGAAGTGAATCCTAAAGTTGATAGTGCATATGTATCGCACTCTGGTATTTTAATGATCTCATTTACCTCTACTGAACCTAAAAATATCTCACTTATGATTTTGAATTTTTCAACTTGAGAATCCAATTTCAAAACGAGAAGTTGGTTTCCTTCAATCAAAATATATAGGATATCTAATGCAAAATCACATTTTAAATCAATCGATTTAAATGAATCAGTTTGACTTAGCAAATCAGAAACATCAAGAATATGATTTCCGTCTCTATTAAAAATAGAAACTTTGTTTGAATTTTCCCATAAAACAATTAAATATTTTTTTGTGAAACATATTTTATTAATCCGAAAACTATTAAATTCGGGTTGTATTTTATGAAGTTTAATGTAAGAATAATCTACGCATAAATCGTGCAAATTAACATGTTCCCTTTGACTAAGTTCACGGATAGTAACATCTGTCAGTTCTACGACATTATTTTCATTACGACACGAGCTTAAACACATAAGTAAAACAACAGAAAACGTAAGATACTTGATCATAAATACATAAATAAAAGAGATACCAACCAAAAAGGAATTTCTTTAAGATTGGTATCTCAATTGAGTATCAGTTAATTTGTAAGGAACGTGGGTTTAGCATGGTGCATTAACATTATGCGGTTCACAAAGATCACCGCTATAACTAAGCCTACATCCATAGTAAAGCATGCCGTCAGGACAACTTGTAAGGTACGTTCTGTATTTCATTGGTGGTGGAGCTTCTCCGGCATTTAAATTTTCCACTGAGAATACATTCAAAGCAGCAATTGAGAAGATTGCTACAACCCCGATTAGAAACTTTTTCATAACTTGATAGTTTATTTATTGCCTACTCTTTAAGCTTTTCGGCTTCCGCTGAAGTTACAAAGATAAGTACAAATTCATTTTAAGGATTAACTATATACCGAAAGAAGTTAAAAAATGTTAAGATTGTATTTTGACCATTTAATCACTACTATATCGCAGAATCAACAATTTTTTTGTTAGAGGTAGAAAGGGCTGTATGTTATTTAGTACTTCGAAACCTATTCTGTGACTTTTTTCCTGTCGAAACTGAAGTTGTCGCTATCGAGGAAAACAGCGGTTTGACCGTTTTCGCCGGTGGCCTTGATAAGTTGTACGTCTTTATCGGTCAGAAAGTTATAGGCGCTCACCCCGCTGCTTGCCAGGTTCCAGAGGCTGAAGGTTTCTGCAGGTTTTCTGATACCTGCCGGTGCCTGCAGGCGTGCGAGTGCTTTGCTGAAGAGGTTTCCGGCTACCCTTTCAGTTGCGTTTCGGTGGCGCTGCGGTGCAAACTCAGGCATTTGCTCCAGGATTGAAGCAAGCGCGAGCCGCTCGTCAAGGCTCGGCTCGTAATACATGAAATGGGTTTCGTTCAGGCTGAGGTTCAGCTGTATCAGGCCGTTGCCATTGGGCATGGGTGGCAGCGCAGATTGTCGCGGAGCATTGCTTTGCTTTTTTGCAGGAGTGGAAGAAGTATTCTTGCTTTTTCCGGTCTTTTGCGGTGTTTTCTTTGTTGCTGCTGAATTTTCACCAGGTGCTGCTCCCTTTTCCTTTGCTGTATCGAGGCTTTCGGACTTGGCCGGAAGTTGATCCTCCGGATGGTTTTCAACCACCGACAGCTGCAACATTTCCGGTTGTTGCAGGCTGTCAACACGCATAAACCACCAGCCCCAGCCAATCAGCAGTGCAATTGCTGCTGCCACACCAAGCGTCTGCAACTGCCTGCCATGGAGCAGAAACAGCGGGCGCATCAATTTATGTTTGCCAGGAAAAACGATACTTCTGTCAGGTTTCAGAAAAACAAGGGCATAATACTTCCAGCTTTTTTGTGCTTCAGGGTTGTTAGTGAGGTAGTTGTGAAGGTGTTTGAGCGCGTTGTCAGTGGCAAGGCCTTCGTGCGCGGCAATCATTGCTTCGTCGGCATCGAATTGTTCTGATGGAATACTATGCAGCATTTCCTTGTCGGGAAAGTGCAGCTCGCCGGCAGTGAGCACAGGCAGTGAGGAGGTGAGCTGTAGCCAGCTTCCGAGTTCGGGATGGCTGTCAATGAATGCTTTGAGCAATGCCGATTGCTGTTTGCTCAGGCGACCATCAATTTGGTCGAGCAGAAAAGCCTCGTAGTTGTGTTTATTTATTGTCATGCCCTTTCCTCCAACACTAAGTCAAGTTTCTGAATATAGTTTTTGAGTGTGGTACGTGCCCTGAAGATATACACTTTTACCTGCGCCTCGCTCAGCCCGGTGATCTCGCCGATCTCATGGTAGGCATAGCCTTCATAATCGCGGAGCAGCACCACGGCTTTTTGTATCTCCGGCAGTGTCTTGAGGGCTTCGTCGAGCACCTCGCGCAGGTCGGAAAAACGGTTGTAGTCGGCACGTTGGTTTTGGTGGTGGGTTTCGAGTGGCGTGAGGCGTTCTTCACGTCGGATAAAATCTATCATGGTGTGATAGGCGGTTGTGAAGAGGTATGACTTGCTTTTCGCAAAATTGATGTCATTGACTTTTTGCCACACTTTGGTAAAGGTTTCCTGCACGATGTCGCGGGCTTTCTCGCTGTCGTGCAGGTTCTTGAGCACGAAGCGGTAGAGTCCGTCAGCATATTGTTCCACACAGTAATTGTATTCTTTTCGCGTCATAGGTCATTCAATGCAGACAAAGGACGTACAATGATACTGAAAAGTTACAGAAAAAGGAGAAATAATGTTTAGTCTTTGGTCTTTAGTCTTTAGTCTTCAGGATGTGGGTGGTGCTGAAGGCTCTTGGCTATCAATCAATTTGGGATTTGAAAATTTCTGATTTGAAAATTTGTATCACTCCAATCTTCAAATCCGGAAGTTTTCGGGTCAAATTTTCAAATTTCAAATCACTGTTGTCCGATAAAAAAA
>DISP01000192.1:0-7277 GCA_002421995.1 Bacteroidales bacterium UBA6207
AAAGCATTTACCCTGGCCGGTGAGGAAGGACATTTTTTGGCACTGCTGCACGACGAAAGCTATAAAATTGAAGCCGACACCGCGGTCGCTGATAGTTTGAAACCGAAAAAAGCGACAAAAAAGAAATCGCCGAAAAAAGATAACAAAACATCCACGCTGAAAGTTGTTGACCTGTTAAATATCAACATTGATCAATGGGAAAAGGTGAGTGCTTACGGGCTTTCGGAAAAAAACAATGCACTGGCCATCATGCAGCAAAAAGGTGACAGCATTGACTCAACCTATGTGTGGCGCTTCCAGAAAGGTGAAGCTGCAAGCATGATTTTTTCGGAAAAAGGACAAGCCAGTCAGCCGGCTTTTGATCTTGAAGCGCGTCAGTTTGCTTTTTTGCACACAAGCGATACCGGCAGCAGAAAGCTGTATCAATTGGTTTATGCCCATGAAAAAGACAAGCTGGCAAAAGTGGTTTTGGATAGTCTCTCGACACAATTACCCAATAATTTTACAATCAGCGAGCACCGAAATCCAACTTTTTCTGAAGACGGAACAGCCCTTTATCTGGGATTGAAAGAAAAGCCGGCCATTGCTCCAAAAGACAGCCTCACAGCCGATGAAAAAGTGAGTCTCGACATCTGGCACTGGCAGGATGGACGCTTGCAAACGCAACAACAAAAAGAATTGGATAAAGACAAGAAATCCAGTTACTTGAGTGTTTACTATCCTGATAAACAGAAGCTGATTCGACTTGCAGATGAAACTACTCCTGAAATAACTGCCGATCTGAAGCTGCATAGCAACTACTTTTTAGGTGCTGACGACAAACCTTACGAACTGCTTTCGAGTTGGCATCAACAACGCTATCGCGACATCTATCTTGTGAACAGAATCACGGGCGAAAAGAAGTTGTTGCTCAAAAAACACGCTTCCTTTTACAGCTTGTCGCCCGATGCAGCTTTTCTACTGTTTTACAATACAGCTGATAGCAGCTGGAATGCAATCAGCACAAGAAACCTTGAAAAGAATCAACTTACGACAAATCGTGATGATTACTTCTATGATCTCGAAAACAATGTTCCGGGTGTTGCTGGTCCATATGGATTTGCCGGCTGGACAAGTGCTTCATCAGCGGTAGTTTACAGCCGGAATCATGTGTGGCTTCTTGATCCTGCCGGTAAAAAACCTGCCTATAAACTTACAAAAGAAACAGAAAAAGATATTCGCTACAGATATGTCAAACTCGATCAAAAAAACCCTTTTATCGGGGAGCAAATGTATCTGGCAGCATTTGACAGAGAGGCAAAAACCAATAACTACTCTCTTTTCAACCTCAAAACAAACGAGCAAAAACCGCTTACAAACGAAGATAATTGGCACTCTTCACTTATAAAAGCTGAAAAAGCAGATGTGTTTATTTATAGGAAAGAAACATTTCAGTCTTTCCCGGATATTTATTTCACCAGCAACAATTTTTCACTAACAGAGCGCCTGAGCGATGCCAACCCGCAGCAGAAAGATTTTTGCTTCGGTCATGTTGAATTGGTGAACTGGAACACATTCACCGGTGAAAAAACAGAAGGTTTGCTGTATTATCCTGCCAATTTTTCAGCCGACAGCAGCTATCCGATGATTGTTTATTTCTATGAAACGCACAGCGAAAACCTGCACCGGCATATTGTGCCGAGGCCTTCGCGATCAACCATCAATATCAGTGAATACACAAGCAGGGGTTATTTTGTGTTCACCCCCGACATCCGTTACCGGACCGGTTTTCCGGGGCAAAGTGCGTACGATGCCATTATGAGCGGCACACAAAGCATGATAGAACGTGTGCCACAGATTGACAAGAACCGGATGGGCCTGCAAGGACAGAGCTGGGGAGGCTACCAAACGGCCTGGCTCATCACAAGGACAAAGCTTTTCAAAGCTGCGATGGCCGGTGCTCCGGTGAGCAATATGACCAGCGCTTATGGCGGAATAAGATGGGAAAGTGGCGTGGTGAGGGCCTTTCAATATGAAGAAGGTCAAAGCAGAATTGGTGCAAACTTGTGGGAGAACCTGCCCGCTTACATCGAGAATTCGCCGCTTTTCTATGCCGACAGGATAGAAACACCATTGCTCATCATGTCGAACGATGCTGACGGGGCTGTGCCATGGTACCAGGGAATTGAACTCTTCAATGCCATGCGAAGGCTGCAAAAACCGGCCTGGATGCTCGTTTACAACAACGCACCGCACAACCTCAGCCGCAGGGCTGATGCCATGGATTTGAGCCGCAGATTGCAGCAGTTTTTCGATCACTATCTCAAAGGCACACAGATGCCTGAGTGGATGGCAAAAGGAGTTCCGGCTACCAAAAAAGGGGTTAAATTTGGGTTTGAAACAGAGTAAAATGGCGGCGAAGCAGGATGATTTTTTGATGTCTTGCATCACCGGCAAGTGGGAAAACGGGCATTATTCCCGGTCGTGTGCAATCAACGTTTCGACAGGAAGCTGTTGAAATCGTGCTCTGAATTTGTGCGGTGTAGTTCCATAGGCGTGTCTGAAGCATTTTATGAAATAATTGCTGTCAGTAAATCCGCACATCATCGAAATGTCGGCTATCTGGTGATTGCTTTCTCTGAGTAGAAATCGTGCTTTTTGCAAACGAATCTGTTTCAGGTAGTTGATCGGACTCAGGCCCACCGCCCCCTGAAAGATGCGCATAAAATTGCGTTTCGACATATTGGCCAATTCCGATAAATCATCAATAAAGATGTTTTCGGCATAGTGGTTTTCCAGAAAATCAATCACTTTACCGATTCTGACAAGAGCTTTTGCTTTAGTGGTTTTTATGTTCGAATAATGACGCGAAAGCAGCACAATAAGCTCTTCGAGCCTGTTGACAAGGATGATTTCATACCCTTCTTTTTTTTGGTCCTGCTCTAGAAACATGGTATTGAGAATCAGTTCGATGTTGGCAAGCTCATCGCGCGTAAGCCGCAACATATTTTTAAATTTATAATTGGCTCTGAATTGCGGTTCGAGGATAAACAAAGCCTTGTAGCCCTGCAGCTGCTTAATTTTTGTTGAAATGAGATCGGGATTATTGAAAACATCAAACATGAGGTTCACCATTTCAACCGAGCCAACATCTTTGAAATAGTGTCTTTGATTGCCTTGAAGCACAAATACATCGCCTGCCGAAACCTGGTATTCGTTGCCCTCGAGCACCTGAGTACCCTGGCCGTTGATGATAAACACCAATTCGATAAAATCATGAAAGTGCTCTGTTTCGGTGAGGTCGTGCGGATGTGTAAGGTTTTGGCGCCGGCTCACACGGCTCAGATTTACAGCACAGCCGGCATTCTTGAAATAATTCAGGCCAAGTGCTTTTTCGGTCATAGCATCAAAATCAAATTTTGGCATAATATTACCATTAATTTTTAAAACGGTGCGTTATTAGGGTAAATTTTTGTCAAAAATCATGAAAAAGGTAAGGCAGCCCTTTCGAACTGCCTTCTAACCAAATCACTCACTAAACATTATAAAAACACAAAATTATTTCCATATATTTTCTATTTCTTCCAGTGATTTTCCTTTTGTTTCAGG
This sequence comes from Bacteroidales bacterium UBA6207, assembly GCA_002421995.1. GTDB lineage: Bacteria > Bacteroidota > Bacteroidia > Bacteroidales > F082 > JALNZU01. Next base: position 3,589 of record DISP01000192.1, read on the forward strand.
AACCATTTTCATCACAAAGAGGAAAGAAATCAGGCTCATTACGCCATAAAAGCCATAAGTGAAAGCGCCGCTAAACTCCATCATAACAGGATAAGTGGATGAGATGAAATAGTTGGCGGCCCATTGAGCCATCACGGCAATGGCAACTGCTTGTCCACGGATTTTGTTTGGGAAAATTTCGGAAATCAACACCCAGGTGATAGGACCCCACGACATCATAAACGAAGCCGTGTAGATGATAATAAACACGAGGGTTCCCATTCCGATCACCTCGAACCAGGCCAATCCGGCAATGGCAAACATGCCAATAGCCATCCCGACTGAGCCGATGAGCAGCAATATTTTTCGTCCATATTTATCCACCGTGACGATGGCTACGACAGTGAAGATCACGTTTACCAAACCCATCACCACTGTTTGCAGCATCGAAGCGTCTTTGGCGGCTCCCATGCTTTCGAAGATACGCGGCGCGTAGTACAAAGCCACGTTAATTCCCACAAACTGCTGAAAAACAGATAGTAAAATCCCAATTATGATAACAATCCTGCCATAAGAAAACAGTTTCCCGGAGTGGTGAACAACAGTAGATTTTATTTCGCTTAGAATTTCCGTGGCTTTGGAAGGGCCGTTGATCCGTGAAAGTACATTCAACGCACGCTCATCATGCCCATGAAGACAGAGATAGCGTGGCGATTCAGGGACAAAAAACAGCAACAATCCAAAAAGGCCTGCCGGGATTGCTTCGGAAAGAAACATATATCTCCAGCCGATGCTGTCAATCCAGTCCAAAGGCTTGCCGGTAGCTATACCCCAGTTAACAAAATAAACCACCAACATACCAAAGATGATAGCAAACTGGTTGAGCGACACCAATCTTCCGCGCAAATGAGCGGGCGAAATTTCTCCTATATACATAGGCACAATGGCCGAGGCCATGCCAACACCAATGCCGCCAATGATGCGATAGAAGTTGAACATATAAAGCAATCCCATGGTGGCCTTGCCTTTTTCAAAAAACAGAAACTCGGGATAGCCCGAGCCGAGAGCGGACACAAAAAACAACACAGCTGCCACGATGAGTGCTTTTTTGCGTCCTAATCTGGATGCGAAAAAACCACTGATGGCGCCACCGATGATGCACCCGATGAGTGCACTCGAGATGGTGAGGCCATGCACAAGCGTGCCCAAACCCTGACTCGTGATAAGAAACGTCTGCACAGACTTTTCGGCACCTGAAATAACAGCTGTGTCATAGCCAAACAGCAGGCCACCAAGGGTTGCAGTAAATGTGATGGCGCTCAGGTAGATCCACCTTTCTGTTTTTATGTTGTTCAACATAATACAATAATTACAGGTTAAATATATCGGTTAAGAATCATCTCAAAGAGCTCTTGTTTTCCGCTTATTTGGCGTGGTTCGTCAAGGCTGAGGGCAATATTTCGTAAATCTTCGAGTTTCATCTTTCCTTGTTCAAAGGCCAGTCCGGCTTCTGTTTCAAAAGATTTGTATCTATCATTGCGCAAACTAAGATAGTTTGATTTTTGCATGATGTTGTCGGCTGTGATCAAAGCACGTGCAAAAGCATCCATTCCGCTGATGTGAGCAATGAATAAGTCCTCGACATCAGTAGAGTTTCGGCGGATTTTTGCATCAAAATTGATGCCTCCGGTTTGTATTCCGCCGGCTTCCAGAATCACGAGCATGGCTTCTGTGAGTTCAAACAGATTAACAGGAAACTGGTCGGTGTCCCAACCGTTTTGATAATCGCCGCGATTGGCATCTATTGATCCTAACATTCCGGCGTTGGCAGCTACCTGAAGATCATGTTGAAAGGTGTGGCCGGCCAATGTGGCATGATTCACTTCGATATTGAGTTTAAAATCCTGATCCAGACCATAATGTCTTAGAAATCCGACCACTGTAGCTGCATCAAAGTCGTATTGGTGCTTGGTGGGTTCCATTGGCTTAGGCTCGATGAGGAAGGTGCCGTTGAAGCCATTGCGCCGACCGTAGTCACGCGCCATTTCGAGAAAACGGGCCAGATGATCAAGTTCTTTTTGCATATTTGTGTTGAGTAGCGAAAGATAGCCCTCGCGACCGCCCCAGAAAACATAGTTTTGACCACCGAGAGCTACAGTTGCGTCAATGGCGTTTTTCACTTGTGTTGCAGCAAAAGTAAGCACTTCAAAGTTGGGATTGGTTGCAGCACCGTTCATATAGCGTGGGTGCGAGAAAAGGTTTGCCGTACCCCAAAGCAATTGTTTGCCGGTTTCGATTTGTTTTGATTTGGCATAGTCAACCATCAGTTGCAGGCGTTTTTCTGATTCTGCAATCGTTGTACCTTCTTCAACAAGGTCGAAATCATGGAAGCAATAATGATCAATACCACATTTTTCGAGGAACTCAAAACCCGCGTCCATCTTCGCTTTTCCTTTTTCAACAGGGTCTTTGATGACGTCCCATGGGTGGCTAATCGTTGCCTGACCAAATGGATCGCTGCCATTGGCGCACAAAGTGTGCCACCATGCCATTGCGAATTTGAGGTGTTGCTTCATTGGTTTTCCGGCAACAATGCGCTCAGGTTGATAATATCTGAATGCCAACGGGTTATTGGTTTCAGGGCCTTCAAAACAGATTTTTTCGATTGATTTGAAATAGGTATTTTTCATTTGAATTTTTAATTATTTTTCCGGAAGCACATTTTTTAGCACGCGCTTCCATTTTGTATAATACTGATTTATAGCAGAATGATGATTTGGCTCGATGGTTTGAAGCAATTTGAGACCTGCAAAAGCCTCTGAGGGGCTGTTGTAGATTCCGGCACCGATTGCGGCACCTCTTGCAGCACCTTCGGCGCCATCGGTATTGTAGAGTTCGATGCTTGCTTCGCTCACGTTGGCAAGCGTTTGGGCAAACACAGGACTGAGAAACATATTGGATTTGCCGGCCCGAATCACCCGGAGGTTAAGACCAAGAGGTTTCATGATCTCAAGACCATAGTTGAAGGCGAAAGCAATTCCCTCCTGTAAAGCCCTCAAAACATGACTTTTGTTATGTGACGTGAGATCAAGCCCATGTATTGAAACACCAATATTTTTGTTTTGAAGCATCCTTTCAGCGCCATTTCCGAAGGGTAAAACGAGCAGATTGTCAGAGCCTTCTGGAATTTTGGCGGCAAAGCTGTTCATTTCATCGTAGCTAAGCCCGGGAGCCATCAACTGTTGCCGGGCCCAGGCGTTTAAAATGCCTACTGAGTTGAGGCAGAGCAGCACCCCAAGGCGCGGCTGGTCTTGGGTGTTGTTAACATGCAAAAAGGTGTTTACCCTTGATTGCGGATCAAATGTTTTTGATTCGGTAACGCCATATACAACACCTGAAGTGCCGGCGGTGGCAGCCACTTCACCCGGTTTCAAAACATTGAGAGAAAGCGCGTTATTGGGTTGATCACCGGCACGATAAGTTACAGGTGTATTGGTTTTCATTCCCAAAAGGGAGGCCATTTCGGCTGTTAGAAATCCCTGAACCGAAAAAGTTTCGCTCAGCTCGGGAATCATATCCGGAGCAATGCCAAAATGATTGAGCAGCTCGGAGGAGATGCCATTTTGCTCGTAATCCCACATAATTCCTTCGGACAAGCCGGAGGCTGTTGTGCGCATCTCGTTCGTGAGCCTGTATGCAATATAATCACC
>DISP01000192.1:7335-8081 GCA_002421995.1 Bacteroidales bacterium UBA6207
GCTATCGCACCAGATGATGGCATCGCGAAGTGGTTTTCCACTTTTGTCAACAGTAACCAGACCGTGCATTTGATAGGATATTCCGATGGCAGCTGTTTGGTAAAGTGCAGAGGCATGTGTGTTTTTGAGTAGTGTTAGTGCAAGAACCAGGTTGTTCATCCAGGTTTCGGGGTGTTGTTCTGCCCATCCATGTTGATGCGCAATAATCTTCATCTCGTTGGCCGGAAAGGCAGTTGAAGCAATGGCCTTACCTAACTCAGTGTCGAAAAGCGTTACTTTGATGGATGAACTACCAATGTCAATACCCAGTGTGATCATTTACAGATTTTGATACAAAGCAACACATTAAAGAAGGATTATGAGGGTAATTTTGTGACAATAAATAGTATAATCCTGCCATTTTGCAGGTTCAAATGTTAACTAACCACCTTACAAATGCAACAGTTATGGTGATTAATCTTCCGAGTATATTTATATAATATTCACGATATCAATATATTACAATTTGATAGTTGATTAAATTCATCAGCTTTATTAAAAATGTGAAAAGGCAAAAAAACACATGATGCCGTGCGATTTTTGCATCTTTTGAAAATTGAAGAGATTGATCCCACCCGATGCAAAAGAAAATCGAAGTTTGGATACGATGAAGCTATAAAAGAAATGCAAGTTTTTTGCCACATAATTGGGCGCAATCGTTGCAAAAAAAATACCTGCGAGATAGAATGCTTACGATTTGGCTTTTC
>DISP01000251.1 GCA_002421995.1 Bacteroidales bacterium UBA6207
GTTTTTTGACCAAAATGAATCTGGAATCCAGAAACCCCCGACACCGTTCCCTGAGGCGCCCTGATTTCGGACGGGTAATCAGGAAAAGTGGCGAAATCATTCCCTGCAAAGGCAGTTGAATCTGAGAAAAGAGAACCTGTCAGCTGCATCCCATCACCGGAATCGCCGGCAAATCGAATCACCACCTGTTCGAGCTCTACAACCTTGCTATTTTTACTAGTCATAAAGTGATTTTTTATTTTGCGCAAAGGTAAAAGTTTTAAACTTCACTTCTCAAAATCACTTTATCCCTGAATTGACGGAATCGTTTGCGGTTTCGCTGAAATACTTTTATAAACTATTGATATAATATCTGTTAGATACAAATAAATCAACACAACCTTATCTGCAGATACCGCTAAATTATAATCAGTCTAAATATGTAGCTTCGTAAATATGTTTTACCGCAAAAAAACGTGGTATTTACCCATTGGGTAATTTAGATTTGCTATAAATTAATTTTTTGGTCATCACTTGAAATCAACTTTGATATATTTGCAGCGAAAATATTGTACAACCTTTAATTGCTTTTATTATGGCCTATAAAATTACTGATGACTGCACAGCATGTGGCACCTGCATTGACGAATGTCCGGTTGATGCTATTTCCGAAGGAGATATCTATAAAATTGATGCAGATTTGTGCACCGATTGTGGCTCATGCGCCGATGTGTGCCCTGTTGAAGCTATTATGCCTGAGTAAATCAGACATACCTTATTCTAAAGGCTTCCTTCACAACAAGGAGGCCTTTTTTTATTTCACACCCTAAATGACTATTCAGGTAGCGTCATTCCTGAATTTTATGCTAATTTTGCACAAAATCATTAGCATACCAGTCCATGGACAACTATAACTTCCTCAACAGCAACGACCCGGCTGCGATCGAAGAATTGTACCTGCTCTTTAAAAATCACCCCGAACAGCTTGACGAGGGCTGGAGGCGATTTTTCGAAGGTTTCGATTTTGCCGCGAGCAACTATTCCGCATCACCAAAAGCTAACCCAAAGACTGCCAGCGAATTCAAAGTTTTAAGTTTGATTGACGATTATCGGAAACGCGGTCATTTGTTTACTGCTACAAACCCCGTTCGCAAGCGCAGGAATTATTTCCCCAGCCTCGACATCGAAAACTACGGCCTTACCAATAAGGATCTGGATGTTGTTTTTGAAGCCGGCAACGAAATCGGAATTGGGAAAGCCAGCCTGCGGCAAATCATCGCCACACTTCATCAAACCTATTGCAGAAGTTTTGGTGCTGAGTTTATGTATATCCGAAATGTTGAGATCAACAAATGGATGATTCAAAAGATGGAGTCGGGGCGAAATACACCGGCATACACCTCTTCCGACAAAAAATATATCCTCACAAAGCTAGACCGTGCCGTAAACTTTGAGAAATTCATTCATAAAAAATTCCCCGGACAGAAACGATTTTCACTCGAGGGTGCCGAATCACTCATTCCGGCACTTGATGCCATCATGGAAAAAGGCGCAGAGCTGGGTAACGAAGAATTCGTGATTGGAATGCCGCACAGAGGCAGACTTAATGTGCTTGCCAATATTTTGCGCAAACCTTATATGGATATCTTCAGCGAGTTTGAAGGAAAGGAATACGAAGATGAAACTTTACTCGGCGATGTGAAATATCATTTGGGTTATACCTCGGTGCGTAAGGCAACGAATGGCAAAACCATCAAATTAACCCTCTCGCCAAACCCCTCCCATCTCGAAGCTGTTGACCCTGTTGTTCAAGGTATTGCACGCGCAAAAACCGACCTCATTTATGCCGGTGATCAAAGCAAAGTAGTTCCGGTTCTCATTCATGGCGATGCAAGCATTGCCGGTCAGGGCATCGTATATGAAATAGCACAGATGTCGGAACTTAAAGGCTATAAAACCGGTGGAACCATTCATCTTGTGGTGAACAACCAGATTGGCTTTACAACCGACTACCTCGATGCCCGTTCAAGCACCTACAGTACCGATGTTGCCAAAGTGACACAGTCACCGGTTTTTCATGTCAACGGCGATGATCCCGAAGCTGTTGTATATGCTGTGCAGACAGCCCTGGAATTCAGGGAGAAATTTCATAAAGATGTATATGTTGATTTGCTCTGCTACCGCAAATATGGACATAACGAAGGCGATGAACCGCGTTTCACCCAGCCTATTCTTTATAAGGTGATCGAGAAACACCCCAACCCAAGAGAGATTTATGCATCCAGGATTCTGTCAGAAAACATTGTTGATCAGCAATATTTAGACGATCTCGAAAAACATCATCTCGAAATATTGGAAAACAGTCTTTCGGGAGCAAAGGCAAAGCTCAAAGCCTCCATCACAAATTTCCTGCAGGAAACATGGAAAGATATCCGAAAAGCTACCAAGGATGATTTCGACAAATCGCCGGAAACGGGATTCGACAGGAAAATGCTCGATCAGATTGCACAAAAAATCACAAGTCTGCCGGACTCACTGACATTCTTCAGGAAAACTATCAAATTGCAAGAACAGCGCAACGAACTCTATTTCAAGCAGCATACTGTTGACTGGGCGATGGCAGAGCTGTTGGCATATGGCAGTCTTCTTGCAGAAAAACACAACGTAAGGCTTAGCGGTCAGGATGTTGGCCGCGGCACTTTCTCACACCGCCACGCGGTGTTGAGGGTCGAGGACTCGGAACAGGAATACATCCCGCTCAAATTTGTTGATGACCAGCAGGCCAACTTTGACATTTACAACAGTTTGCTTTCAGAATACGGTGTTCTGGGGTTTGAGTATGGCTATGCACTGGCTTCGCCCGACACCCTGACAATCTGGGAAGCACAGTTCGGCGATTTCAACAATGGCGCACAAATCATCTTCGACCAATTCATTTCGAGCGCCGAAGAAAAGTGGAACGTGATGAACGACCTTGTTGTTCTTCTGCCACATGGCTACGAAGGTCAGGGGCCTGAGCATTCGAGTGCACGCATCGAACGGTTTTTGACCTTATGTGCCGAAAACAATGTGCAGGTGGCCAATTGCACCACTCCGGCAAACTTTTTCCACATCCTCAGAAGGCAGTTGAAGCGACCCTTCAGAAAACCACTGGTCATTTTCACGCCAAAAAGTTTGTTGCGCCATCCCCAATGTGTTTCACAGGTTGATGCGCTTGCAAACGGACGCTTTCTGGAAGTGATTGACGATGAAAAAGCAGATCCCAACAATATTACTAAGGTGTTGTTTTGCTCCGGCAAGGTTTATTATGATCTGCTTGAGGAAAAAGAAAGGCTTTCAAACGAAAGCGTTGCCATTGTCAGACTCGAACAATTGTATCCTGTACCGCATAAGCAGATCAAAGATATCGTCGCAAAATACTTCCAGGCACGAACACATATCTGGGTTCAGGAAGAGCCGCTGAACATGGGTGCATGGCGTTTCATACACCATGAACTCAGCTATCTGAAGCTCAGACTCATAGCGCGACCTGAAAGTGGAAGTCCCGCAACCGGTTCTTCAAAATTCCATGTTATCCGACAGAAAAAAATCATTGACAAAGCTTTTGAATCCTGCGAATGTCCTTTTGTTGACACACAATGCGGCATGGTTTGTATCGGAAATAAATGGCGCTCATTTGAACAGGAGCTCAAATCATTGAATGTTGAGATGATTGACAGCAAGTTTCATTCCGCACTTAAAAAACTTGAATAAACACATTAGCTATGACATCAGAAATAAAAGTACCCAGCCCGGGCGAATCAATAAGCGAAGTTTTACTTTCCAACTGGCTTGTTGAAGACGGTTCATTTGTTGAAAAAGACCAGGATATAGCAGAAATTGATTCCGACAAAGCCACATTGAGTGTTGCTGCCGATGTTTCAGGCATAATAAGCTTAAAAGTGATGCAGGGCGAAACAGTTGAGGTTGGAAAAGTGATGGCAATCATCGAAGCAAGTGGCGAAAACCCTGCTGCGGTCAAACCAAAAACTCCTGAAAACACCACGCCTGCAAAAAAGGAAGCAGAAAGCATTAAAATAGCTGAACCACAGCAGGAAGCAAAAGCAGATATCATGCTCAACATGAGCCCTTTGGCACGGAAACTCAGTGCCGAAGCCGGACTGAGCGAAGCAGAGCTGATTGATTTTGTAAAACACTATAGATTCTCAAAAAAAGATATTGATTTTGCAATCAAAAACAGAAGCGATGCTGCAGAAGAAAAGCCTGCCGCGCAAGCATTTGTTCGTTCAAATCAGAGCAGCATTCAGCGAGAAGAAGAACGCAAAAAAATGACTCCGCTGCGCAAAAAACTTGCCGAAAGGCTCGTCTCCGTAAAAAATGAAACTGCCATGCTCACCACCTTCAACGAAGTGAACATGACTCCTATCATGGAACTAAGAAACAAATACAAAGACGTTTTCAAAACAAAACATCAGGTTGGTTTGGGTTTCATGTCGTTCTTCACAAAAGCTGTGACAGAGGCACTAAAGCAATATCCACAGGTGAACGCTCAAATACACGGCGACGAAATAGTGACATTTAATTATGCTGACATCAGCATTGCTGTTTCAGGCCCCAAAGGACTTGTGGTGCCTGTAATTCGCAGCGCTGAGACACTTTCCCTGGCAGATATTGAACTGAAAATCAAAGAACTGGCAACCAAAGCCCGCGAAAACAAGCTCACACTTGACGAAATGGCAGGAGGCACATTTACCATTACCAATGGCGGTGTTTTCGGCTCAATGCTTTCAACTCCTATCATCAACCCGCCACAATCTGCTATTCTGGGAATGCACAACATCGTTGAGCGTCCTGTTGCAGTCAACGGAAAAGTTGAAATACACCCGATCATGTTTGTTGCCCTCAGTTATGACCACCGAATCATTGACGGAAGAGAATCGGTAGGTTTTCTGGTCAAGGTGAAAGAAATGCTTGAAAATCCGGTAAGAATGCTTTTCGAATCCCGCAACCCCGAAGAGGTTTTACTTGGCTTATAAGATGAAACGCAAAGTTGATTTTCTCGTTATAGGATCAGGCATTGCCGGATTAAGCTATGCGCTCAGAGTGGCCAATCATGGTTCGGTTTTGATCGTAAGTAAAACAGGGATTTCTGAAACCGCCACCTGGTATGCGCAAGGCGGAATTGCTGCCGTGATGTACAATCCCGACACCTATAAAAAGCACATTAAAGACACGATGGTAGCAGGTAGCTACCTCAATGATGAAGCCATCGTCACAATGACAATTTCTGAGTCAACCGAGCGGATCAAGGAACTCATTGAATGGGGTGCGCATTTCGACAAAGAGTCGTCAGGCAGGTATTCCCTTGCCCGTGAGGGCGGCCACTCCGAATTCAGGGTTTTGCATCACCGCGACCGAACCGGCTCAGAAATCCAGCGGGCATTAACCGAAAAGGTGATTAATCATCCAAATATTGAAATTCTGGAAAATCACTTCACCATTGATATCATCACCCAGCACCACCTGGGGAAAATTGTCAGACGGACACATGCAGATATTCAATGTTTTGGCGCTTATGTACTTGACCCGGAAACAGGTCAGATTGATACTGTTTTGGCAAAAACCACGATGATTTCGACCGGAGGTGCCGGTAATGTATATCAAACAACAACCAACCCAACAATTGCCACAGGCGATGGGATAGCGATGGTGTACCGGGCTAAAGGCATCGTTGACAATATGGAGTTTGTGCAATTCCATCCTACTTCCTTATATAACCAAAAGGAAAAACCATCCTTTTTAATAACAGAAGCACTTCGCGGTGCAGGCGCAATCCTGAAGGATCACAAAGGCAAGGAATTCATGCACAAATATGATGCCCGCGGCTCCCTTGCTCCGCGCGACATTGTGGCAAGAGCCATTGACAACGAGATGAAGCTTTCGGGCATGGAGCACGTTTACCTCGATGCACGACATATTGCCGAACGCGAACTACTCGATCATTTTCCCGGCATTCACGCAAAATGCCTAAGCATCGGCATCAATATCATGAAAGAAATGATACCGGTTGTTCCGGCAGCGCATTATATTTGCGGAGGCATCAAAACCGATGCATTTGCACGCACAAGCATTCACAATTTGTATGCTTCGGGCGAGGTGGCTTCAACCGGTCTTCACGGAGCCAACAGATTGGCCTCCAACTCATTGCTTGAAGCCTTGGTTTTTTCACATAAAGCCGGCGAAGATGCAGTATCAAGGATTGGCAGTATTGATTTTGCTGAAAATATCCCGGATTGGAACGCTGAAGGCACCGTACTTAATGAAGAAATGATACTGATTACCCAATCCAGAAAAGAACTTCAATCCATCATGAGCAATTATGTGGGCATTGTTCGGTCCAACCTCCGGCTTGAACGCGCCGCACAAAGGCTTGAAATTATTTTCCGCGAAACAGAAGCCCTCTACGATAAATCAGTTATATCGGTGGAGATATGCGAGTTACGCAATATGATCAATGTGGCATACCTGATAATAAAGTTTGCATCGCAGCGCAAAAAAAGTATCGGCTTACACTACTCCATTGACTACCCCAATGGCGATGAATCATCGAATCCACTTCTTTAATAAACCCACACAACTCATTAAATGGCACTTATAAAAGCTGTTTTAGGCAAATCACCTGTTTTTGGTAAAAATTGTTTCATCGCTGAAAATGCAACCGTTGTTGGTGATGTTGAAATGGGCGACAACTGCAGCATCTGGTTCAACGCCATCGTAAGAGGCGATGTGCACTATATCAAAATCGGCAACAATGTAAACATTCAGGACGGGTCGGTTTTGCATTGCACCTATAAAAAAGCAGCTGTAAATATTGGCAACAATGTTTCTATTGCACACAGGGCCATCATACATGGATGTACCATTCATGACAATGTGCTCATCGGTATGGGGGCAATCATCATGGATGGAGCAGTGATCGAAAGCAACTCAATTGTGGCTGCGGGGGCATTGGTTTCGAAAGACACCATTGTGGAATCGGGAAGTGTTTATGCCGGTGTCCCGGCCAAAAAAATCAAAGAAATTGATAAAGAATTGCTCGAAGGCGAGGTGCTACGGATTGCCAATTCTTATACCCTTTATGCAAGCTGGCATGATCCTGACATCGTTCCCCAGACAAAAGGCATGAATGAATCGTAATTAAAAGTATTGGTAATTAATTCTTTAAATAGTGTCTGTCTATAAAGTCGTGTGCTTGAGCTTCAAAGTTTGAGGGCGAGGCATGCAAGGAATGAATGTCAGGAGTTTACTAAAGTAAATGACTGACATGAATGACGCGCATAACGAAGCCATCAGACTTTAAAGACAAGCACTAAATAGTAGAACATAAAGTCTCAGGAGCATATAGCTTCAGAGACTTTTTTTTGTGACCCAAGGCCAGGATTACTACTCAAAGTTGTTTTCCAGGGGAATATTCTTTGAATTTGCTTGTTACAATGTTGAGGTTTAAAACAAATCTATGGCTATGTCTCCGATGAAAGCGGAATCAGACAGACAATAATGGATATAACAACATTAGATTTAGAAAACGTAAAATATGCCGGCATCCTGCAGCGTAGTTGTCAATAATCTGATTGTAAAAGCGAAAAGGCAGGTATTCATACCAAAGATCGAAATTTCAGGGCAAAGAAAAGAGATTCAAAACATCTTTGTAAAAGAGATTAATTATGTCGCAATTATTTACTATATTTGCGACATTCTATAAAAATAATCTATATGCAAAGTATTGATGATAAAATTATTGCAAAAATAAAGAAAGCGAAGAAGGGTACGCTATATTTTGCTGAAGATTTTCTAAGTTATGGCACTGCAAAGGCTGTTGCTAAAGCACTTGAAAGACTTGAAAAAAAGGATGTGATTGAGAGAATTTCAAGAGGTATTTATAGTCGTATTGATGTTGATCCGATCATTGGTCCTTTAAGGCCTTCAACAGAAGCAATTGCTGAAGCAATACGCCGAAGGGATAAGGCACGCATAATGCTAACCGGTGCTGCATCATTGAATGCCTTGGGCTTGTCAACACAGATACCCATTAATGTGGTTTATCTTACGGATGGCGCCGCCCGCAAAATTGATCTCGGAAAGAGAAAAATACTGTTTAAGAAAGCAAGCCCGAAGAACCTGTCGGCTATCGGAGAAATAAGTGGATTGGTCATTCAGGCATTAAAAGAAATAGGAAAAAACAAGGCAACTGAGCAGGAAATACAGCTCATCCTGAAGCACCTTGAATCGGAAGAGCCTCATCGTTTAGAACATGATATTCGACTGGCACCGGAATGGATTCGTATCATCATGCGTAAAGCATTGAAAAGTAGATAAAATGAAGAAATGGCTGACAATTCCTGAGCAGACAAGGCGCAATGCATACATCCAGATTGCAGAAAAGACTGGCATGAACGCCTTTGCAGTTGAAAAGGATTGGTGGGTTGTGCAAACCCTGAGAATCATTTTTGAAATGGATGTAGCACAGTATCTGGTCTTTAAAGGCGGCACCTCCCTGAGTAAGTCATGGAATCTGATTCAAAGGTTTTCAGAAGATGTTGATTTGGCGATTGATAGGGAATTTTTCGGCTTCAAAGGAGTATTGTCAAAAAACCAATGAACAAATCTCAGGCGAACAGCCTGCTTTTATGTGACTGAAAAGTTTTTTGATGAGCTGAAGAACAGCTTTGTTGAAAAAGAAGTTTCAGGATTGCGTTGCGTTTTAGTTCCTCCAAAAAGCAAGGATGAAGATCCCCGTATTATCGAAATTTACTATCCTCATATAATTGAAGTATCTGCCTATCAGCAACCAAGAGTTCAGATCGAGATTGGTTCGCGCTCATTGCGGGAGCCATTTACTGTGCGAACTTTTACATCATTGGTAGATGCTGCATATGCAGACAGAGATTTTGCACAATATCCCATAAATATTCCTTCTGTTAATCCTGAACGCACATTTCTCGAAAAGTTATTCCTATTGCATGAAGAATTTCACAAAAAGCAAGAAAACATAAGAGTTGACCGTTTAAGCCGTCACCTGTACGATGTTTACCATCTCGCAAAAACAGAATTCGCAGACAAGGCATTGAATGATAAATCATTGTACGAATCAATAGTTGAACATCGTTTTCACTTTACGAAAGTTGGTGATGTAAATTATAACACACTCAACCCTGATACAATAGATTTTATTCCAATCCCGGAAGTTTATGAAGCATGGAAGAAAGATTACAAAACCATGCTGGACCTGATGATTTACGAAAAATATCCACCAAGTTTTGATGATTTAATCGCAGAGTTTAAAATCCTGAGGGATAAGATTCACTCATTGCCCTGGACATTTGAAAAATCATTTCCATAATCTGCCATAAACCAATAATTCGCAAAAAAATAAAGCTGTTTGGTTCATTGAAAAAATTGAACGAAATTTAAAACGAATAAATTGCTGCACATCTTGATGTAAAATCCCACATGATTAACCATCTCAATTATCTATATGACAACTAAATAAAAAAAAGAGCTGCTAATATCTTCATTAACAACTCTTTTTGAATTTAATCAGTACCCGAGGCCGGACTCGAACCGGCACGGCCGCAATGGCCAAAGGATTTTAAGTCCTTCGTGTCTACCAATTCCACCATTCGGGCAGGAGACTTTACAAAAAATCCCGAATGAATCGGGATTATGTTTGGAGCGGAAAACGAGACTCGAACTCG
>DISP01000255.1 GCA_002421995.1 Bacteroidales bacterium UBA6207
CGGTGTACCCGTTCAATCACAAGATTCACAAAATATTTGTCATGCGCAATGCCGCCCGTGATGAGGATTCCATCCACATTGAACCGCAACACAGTGGCCATCGCACCTATTTCCTTGGCCACCTGATAAGCCATTGCCTGGTAAATGAGCGCTACTTTTTCGTTGCCCTGCTGCACCATTTGCTCCACTTCATAGGCACTGTTTGTACCCAGATAGGCCACAAGACCTCCCTCACCCTTAATCATTTTGAGCACCTCTTTCTCGGTGTATTTACCGCTGTAGCAAAGTCTTACAAGGGCTCCAACAGGCAATGTTCCTGTACGTTCTGGCGAAAAGGGTCCTTCGCCGTCCAAACCCTGGTTCACATCAACCACCCTGCCCTGTTTGTGTGCTCCCACAGTAATTCCGCCTCCAAGGTGAACCACAATCAGGTTCATCTCTTCGTATTTACGCATGATGGATTTGGCATGTTGCCTGGCCACGGCTTTCTGGTTGAGCGCATGGAAGATCGAAATTCGCGGTAAGAGAGGATGTCCGGAAATTCTGGCAATCTCATCCAGTTCATCAACCACCACCGGATTGGCGATGTAGGCATTGGCATCGGGCAAAGATTTTGCAATATCATAGGCAATCAAACCACCCAGGTTACTGGCATGCTCGCCAAGCGGACTGTTTCTCAGGTCGCGCAACATGGCTTCGTTTACAGCATAAACACCTGATTCTATTGGCTTTAACAAGCCGCCTCTTCCAACCACCGCCCTTATTGTGTCAAGCTGAATGCCTGCTTCGTTTACTTCATCAAGTATCAACCCTTTCCGAAAATTGAACTGATCGGTGATCTTGTCAAAACGATCGAGTTCCTCATTGCTATGACGTATGTTTTTAATAAAAACAGGATCGGTACCCACAAACACTCCAAATTTGGTGGAGGTTGAGCCCGGGTTTATCGTCAGGATATGAATGTTTTGAATTTCGGTCATAGCAATAGCTTCGGAGAAAAATTATGTAGCTGGACTATTGAATCAAGGCGCTGTCAGTGCTGCCAGGGCAATGCTGTAGAGTTTTGTTTTGGTGCTGTCGCCTCTCGACGAAAGCACAGCAGGAACTCTTGCTCCCACAACAAAAGCACCTTGCTCACCACCTGCAAGCTTGGTATTGGTTTTATAGAACACATTGCCTGATTCAATATTCGGGAATACCAGGCAATCGGCATCGCCGGCAACCATACCGCCGACTTTTTTTATGTCGGCACTTTCTTTGTCAATGGCCACATCCAATGCCAGCGGGCCATCAACCCAGGCGCCCTTAATTTGTCCCCTGTCGGCCATTTTCGAGATAAGCGCAGCATCAACACAGGCAGGCATTTTGGGCGAAACCTGTTCAGAAGCAGCAATGAGGGCAACTTTAGGTTTTTCAATTCCCAGTGCCTGCGCCGTTTTAATCAGATAATTGGTTATTGCAACTTTTTCGGGCAATTCCGGAGCCGGCAAAATGGCCACATCGCCCACCACCAACAATTTATGGTAATTTGGGTTTTCCATCACTGTTACATGACTCAGGACAGCTCCTTTGTTCATGAGTCCTTTTTCCTTGTCAAGGATGGCGCGCATGTATTTATCAGTACTCACAAGCCCTTTCATCAGCAGATTTCCTTCGCCCGAGTTAATAAGCTCTACAGCCTTCACCGCAGCTTTCATCTCATCAGCTTCATGAACCACCGTAAAGCGTTTGATATCAATATGATGTTCGGCACAAACTTTACGTATTTCATGTTCATCACCCACCAAAGTTCCTTCAACAAGGCCCATATCAATGGCCATATTTACGGCGCTGATGGTATGTTCATCGTTGGCATAAGCTGCAATGAGTCGTTTTTTCTTGCTGGATTTCAGCACATCAAACATTTGATCGAGTTTTGTAATCATGTGGTACTATTATTGGCTCCGCAGAGTGATTGTGAATGTATTAACAATAATGGGACAAAAGTAGGCATTTACTGCCGATTGGCAAAATAATTATGACAAGGCAGCAGCAATTTGAGACATTACTTCGTATAAAAATCAATCATCCTTTCAATTGCACGATTGCAGGCCGCGCAAAACACCTTTCCTTTGAAGGTGTGCATGAGGCAATCACGCGATGGGCGGTACATGCCTTTTGCAGTATATCCTCCGCCTTCAAAAACGGCTGTAACACCTTCCCATTCAGCACTATCAGGTGTAGGAACAGGCGTTTCAGGTTTCAGCAAATCCTGCCATTTCGAAGCAAAATCAACGAGGGTTGTAATATTTGGCTCCCAGGGCTCGAGGGTGAGTTCGTAAAACGACTCATAGGAGGTTGAGCTATCGTAATATTCATCGGCAAGACCGGCGAAACCATGTCCAAATTCGTGCACAATTATTTCCGGCGACGACTGATTGAGCGCGCTGCTCAGGCAATAGAAATTAAAGATGCCTCCGCCTCCATATTTGGTCGTGTTGGTAAGAATATAAATCTGGTCGTAGGGAGCTAAAGCAGCAATATCGCGCAGGCGATGATGCGCGGTGGTCATGCAATAGCGTTCCGAATCGAAAGTGTAGAAGCTGGACGAAACAACGGTTTCGGGCCAAAAGCCTTCGGCAGGAACAGCAACACCGGAAGAATCAGACACTGCCAAAACAGCGCGGATATTGAATTTGTTACTATGTCCGGCATAGGGTTCGAACTGAAATAAATACCGGGCAAAGTCACTTGCTTTTTGAAGAAACAAATCCATCTCCGAAGCACGAAAACCATCCGGGATCACAACAATATCTACACTTGTTGCTGGATCACCGCTGATGTGAATGTCGGCAACAGGCCATTTTTGCGATCCGGCGGGTCTGATGAAATAATCATTAGGGTTTATTTTCATTTCAAATCGGTTCGTAAAAACACCTGTGCTGTCGCGGGAACAAATCCTGAATAGAACCGGATTTTTTGGAAAAGGTATCAGGGCTGATTCTTCAAAAGTTTTTATCACCAGTTTTGCTTCGGCTGTGGTTTGCCATTCAGCAAAAAGCGAGCTGTAACCGCGTGAATAAATCAGTTTGCCTTCGGCAAGGTCATAAACCTCCACCTTGTGGTTGCCAAAATTCATTGTATCAACGAGTTGATTTAGCGAACCTCCCCAAAATGGTTCGTGCAGCAGGGTTTTGAGCGAGAAGAATTCCGAACCTGCATTGCCGCTGTGATAATAATCCACGCGAAGGCTTTGTTTCAGAAAAAAATCATCAAACCCGGCCCTTAGGGTTTGAAAAGCAATTAAAAGGATTAACAACCAAAGAATTTTTTTCATGACAGACATTTTAATGTGTTAATTATCTGCTGATTACAAATTTATTCAAAATTAGTGTAAATTTACGAGATTCTTGTAACCAAACATCCTTTGACACGTCAAATTGCTGATGAATAAGAATGATGAAGATCGTTTGTGGATTTCGCAGGTGCTGAACGGACGCCACCAATCCTTTGGAATGCTGGTTGATCGTTATCAGGACAAGGTGTATGGTATAGTCCGACGCATTATCCGCGACGAAGCCGAAGCCGAGGACATTGCGCAAAACGTCTTTATCAAAGCATTTCAATCGCTCCATACCTTCAACCACCGCGCCATGTTTTCGACCTGGCTCAGCAGCATTGCCTACAATGCCGCCATCAGTGCATACCGCAAGCAAAAGCAGGTTTTCACATCGCTTGATGCACTTGCTGCAGGTGGATATAATTTTTCTGATCAGGATACGTTTGATGATGACAAAGAAACAATGTTGCGGCATTTGGAACAACTGCTTGGACTTTTGCCCGGCGATGACCAACTTTTAGTACATTTGTTTTACAACGAAAATGCCAGCATTGTTCAGATAAGTGAAATTACACAGCTGAGTGTGCCCAATATCAAAGTTAAACTATTCAGAATCAGGAAGAAGTTATTAGAAATGATGGAAAATGTCACCAACACTTGCTTAAATTGAGACCCATGGACCAACAACAACTCGAAACATTGCTGCAACAACTGCCTTCAGCCAAAGCACCCGCCGGCATGAAAGATGCCATTATGGCCAGAATAGAACCGGCCCGGGCAACGGCTGACAGCTCGCATGCCACAACCGTCCCGCTTGAAAATGGCTTCCTTTTGCTAAGTCTGACAGCAGGTTTTATTGCCCTGGTTTTTCTGATTGATCTGCAGTTTATAAACAACTGGCTCGTCAAAACATTCACAACCCTGCAACTCATGTTCAGTCAAAACATGCTGAGCATTAATAAAGCTGCCGGTATAGCCGGAAAACTTCCAATCTATCTGCTGCTTACAATCATGGCCATTGCAGCCCTGCTGCTATTTGAAAAACTCATTCTAAAGAAGGTTATTTCGCGGATCAATCTGTTGTAGCATGCTGCCGTTTGCACTGGTTGGTTCGCTTGAAAAAATACTTGAGGCACACACAGCCTCTTTCAGCACCATCAGTGCCAGCACACCGCTTTCAGGCGGATCAATCAACAAAGCTGCAAAAATCAGCTGGGACGGACAGCAGTATTTTGTTAAATGGAATCAATCGGCAGCCTTTCCGCAGATGCTGGCAAAAGAGGCCTTAGGTTTAGGCCTTATCAGCGAAACAAACACCGTTTTTGTTCCTCAAATCATCGGGCACGGCGACAACGGCAGCTTTCAGTTTCTTGTGCTTTCAATGATTAATGAGCACCGCCCGTCAAAAAAATCATGGCAAACATTTGGCGTCCAATTAGCACAGCTTCACAGTCATCATAAAGATAATTTCGGGCTGGGATATGACAATTACATCGGCTCGTTGGAACAAAAAAATGAATATTCGGGACAATGGCCGGC
>DISP01000254.1 GCA_002421995.1 Bacteroidales bacterium UBA6207
GACGAAAGGCGCAGCAGATAGTTGCCCGGCTGTAGGATTTTACCGGCGATGTCTTTGGCTTCGAAGCTGAAACGATGATCTCCACGGCTTTTTTTCTCTAAAAAGTAACTGTTTAGCTTGCGTCCCTGCATATCAATTATTTCGAGTGTGCAATCAGCAGGGCTGGCAAGATACCACTGGCAATGAACTGCTTCACCGCCATTTACCGGATTTGGAAAAAGAGGTTTTATTGCTATGGTAGTTATATTTTCAGGGTTTTTCGGAAGCCCGGTAATCAAATCCAGGTTGAGGCGCCATGCTGAGCTGCCATAGGTGCCTGCAACAAGTGTATGCGTTGGTTGATGTATTTTTAAATCAATCACCGGAACGGCATTCAGGCCCTGCATCAGACTGCTCCATTGTTCTCCGTAGTTTTCGGTGTAGAATATACCAACATCGGTTCCAACATACAGCCAGCCTTCATTCACAGGATCAGCCACAATCACATTCACAGGCATTGCAGGCAGGTTTCCGCTGATGCCTTCCCAGCTTTGTCCCAGATTGATTGAGCGGAAGACATAAGGATGGTCTTCTTCCCATCGGAAACCGGAAACAGTGGCATAAATGGTGTTTTCGTTGAACGGATCAAACACCACCCGTGTGATCCAGCGCAGTGGAAGTCCTGCGGTGATGTCGGTCCAGAAAAGTCCGCCGCTTGTACTCAGATGCACCTTGCCATCGTCTGATCCGGCGAGGAGCATATTCGGGTTAAGCTTTGAAATGGCAAGGGTGGTGAGTGTGCTAAATCCGCTTGTAGCAAGGTTTCGGGTCAAATCGCCACTGATAGGTGTCCAGTTGTTGCCACGGTCGGTGGTTTTCCAAACCCGGTAAGTACCGAAGTAAAGAGTTTGCGGATCAGTGGGATGCATCACAAAGGGCGATGACCAGTTGGTTCGGTCGCTCCATTGTGCAATCCATGAGAAACTATTTCCTCCATCGGTTGATCTTGTCAGATTGCCCCATTGCGACTCGGCATAAATGATATTGCTGTTGGTGTAATCAACCAGACAATACATGCCGTCGCCGCCCAGAATGCGTTCCCAGTCGTTGGTGGCCCCGGTCCAGGTGCGCACGGTGTTGTTGTCCTGTGTGCCGCCATAGATGCGTTGCGGGTTGAGGTAGTCCACCGCGATGGCGTAGAATTGTGTGAGCGGCAGGTTGTTGATCTTGTTCCAGTTGTTGCCAAAGTCATTGCTTTTATAGAGGCCGCCGTCGTTGCCATGGAGGATCATGCCGTTGGTGGGATGAATCCAGGTGGCATGGTTGTCCACATAAATCTCATCGATGTTGAAGTAGCCACCGATTTGAGTGTAGCTCGATCCGCCATTGTCGCTCCGATAGAGGTCAACGCCCAGCACATAGATGCGGTTGTCGTTCTGCGGATCAACACGAATCTGACCAAAGTACCAGCCAAAGGTGCTGTACATATCCGACAGCTGACTGTCGTTGGTTTGCGTCCAGTTTTGACCGCCATTGGTGGTTTTGAAGACGGTGGCGTAGCTGGAGCCCCATTCGAGCCTGTCGATGGAAGCATACACGATTTCAGGATTGTTTTGGGCAATGGCCAGACCGATGCGTCCTTTCTGATCGCCTGCCGGGAGGCCGTTGGTGAGTAGTGTCCAGTTGGTGCCACCATCGGTGGATTTGTAAATGCCCGAGGTCACCCCGTGTGAGCGTCGGTAGGTGAGTCCGCGCATGCGTTCCCACATGGCAGCATAGAGGATGTCAGGGTTGGTGGGATGTTGCACGATGTCGACACCGGCGGTGGAGTCGGAGACAAACAACACACGCTCCCAGTCGTTGCCGCCATTGGTGCTGCGGTAAATGCCGCGCATCTCGTTGGGACTGAAAAGTGTGCCACAGGCAGCAGCAAACACACGCTCGCTGTTGCTGTGGTCGATGAGGATGCGGCCGAAATAGGCCGATTCTTCCAGTCCTTTGTGTTCCCAGTTTTGGCCCCCGTCGACGGATTTGTAGATGCCGTTGCCTACAAAGCTGAAACTGGAGGCATTGGCTTCGCCGGTGCCGGCAAAGAGCACATCGGGGTTGTTGATGTCGATGGCGAGGGCGCCGATGGAAACTACCGGCGAGCCATTGAACACCTGCATCCAGCTTAAACCCCCGTCAGTGCTTTTGAGAATGCCACCGGATGCAGCGCCCAAATAAATGGTTGCCGGTTGGTCGGGATGCACCGCGATATCGGTGATGCGTCCGCCGATATTGGTTGGACCAGCCAGTTCCCACTGGGCTTCGCGCGTGGGAGCGCTTTCGTGCAAAGCTTTTGCCTGCCGCAAAGCGTAGAGGTAGTGTTCGTAGCTAAAGTTGTTGTTTGGATATAGTTTTTGCGTTGCCAACCAGTCGTTGGGTTCGCTGTCGGGTTCATTACCAAGCGCTTGATAAGGCAGATTTACCTGACTTTCGCTGTTTTTCAACGGAAGAAAAAAATAGGCGGCAACAAGGATGCTAATACCGGCAATTGCAAGAACCAGACGTGATTTTTTCATAAGATACTAAAGATAGTTATGCTGCAAACTTAATCAAAAACAGGATGTGTTGAGGTTGATGTTTTCGAAACAGATTAATTAAATCTGATTGTTTTCATGCAGAAGCAGAATGAAATAGCTATAATCAACTACCCTGTTTTTTTGATGCACAAAAATTTTAAATATGTTATTCCGCATGAGTTGAAACAGAGATACTAAGCCGGCTTTTACAATACAGATGCAGTAAAATTGACAGGAGTCTCAGTTTTTACATATTTTTACAGGCACTAAGAGAAATAAAAATGAGACTTTTTTTTGCAATCGGCCTTGTGATAGGGCTGATCGTTCGCGTATCTGCACAGATACCAATAGGTTATTATGATGCAGCTGAAGGACTTAATGGTGCTGCACTAAAAAATGCATTAAACGATATTATATCCGGGCACACAACAATCAGTTATGACAATGTAACAAATGCCCTGCGGAGTCTTGATGAAGACAGCCTCAACACTGACAATGTGATATGTATCTACACCGGTTGGTCTTATCCCAAAACAAGCTTCGGAAATGGTGGCAATCAGTGGAACAGGGAGCATGTGTGGTCAAAATCTCATGGCGATTTTGGTGACAATCCGCCCTCAGGAACGGATCTTCACCATATGCGGCCGGAGGACGCATCGGTGAATTCGGCAAAAAACAACAGAGATTTTGATGAAGCCGCTACGCAATACATTGACGGATCGGGTCCAACACCTTGTTATTACAGCACAAACATCTGGGAGCCGCGCGAATCTGTGAAAGGCGATGTGGCTCGAATGCTTTTTTATATGGCAACACGCTATGAGGGCGAGAATGGGGAGGTGAATCTGGAACTTGTTGATTATACGTTTAGTTCGCCAAATAATGAGCCGTATTATGCCAAGTTAAGCACCTTATTGCAATGGCACGAAAATGACCCGGTTGATGTCTGGGAAAGAAGAAGAAATGACGGTGTGTATGCCATTCAGGGCAACCGCAATCCATTTATTGACCATCCGGAGTTTGGGAACAGGGTCTGGAATCCTGAAATTGCTTCAGAACCGGCAAATCATGCTGCCAACTTCAGCGGGAAAAGCATCTTGCTCGAATGGGTTGATGCACAAGCCGGTGTGTTGCCCGATGGATATCTTGTGCGGATGAGTAATTCCGGATTTTCTGCCATTGAAAGCCCGGTTGACGGCATGGCTGTGGCCAACGACTTTAACAACAAAAATGTGGCTTTTGGTGTGCAGAAAGTGGCATTCTCCGGACTTGAAGAGGGGCATGTTTATTACTTTAAAATCTTTGCATTCAAAGGAAGCGGCGTTTCCATCAGGTATAAAACGGATGGCTTGATACCACAAACAAGTCAGATGGCGCAATGATGGCTGGAAGATAATTCCTGTCGCAACCAATGTGCTCACATAATTTTATCTGCTTGTTAAAATTGTTGATTAGATTTTTATTCTTAACTGTTTGATTGGTATAGTCTTTTAGGATTGTAGAAGCTTTAACAATACGCTTTGATCGTTTTGCGACAAGACAAAATAGCCCCCTGTTTTATTTATTTTCAGAAGCTTTTAATTATTTTTGTTGGATATTATTGCACAAAACTCAAACTGAAACAGCATCCAGGTAATCAATCAACAATAAAACCAACTTTAATGAAAAAGCTGCTTTCTTTAATCTTTGTAATGGAGGTGTTTATCAATTCATTTGGTCAATCCACTCTAAATCAACCCCTTGAAAAGACAATAAATAGTGTTGTCGTTTTTAATGCGATGAATACTTCCGAAAAAAGGATTCCACTCTTTTTCGTGTATCCGGATTTTATCTCCGGGCGCAAAATACCTGACGAGTCGAACCCAGTGTTTTTTGATGCCAGTTATTATGAAAGTAAAAAGAGCAAGTCGCTTGCAGGTCTTTTGCAAAGGGAAATCATCGAAAATATAGGATCTACATTTGTTCCATACATTCCTGAGGACTCTTCTATGACAATGCGTTTTTTTAATAAGAAAAAACTATTGTTTGAGATTGGAATGAGACGAAAGAAAGACACACTTATCTTTACCCAAAGCAACCCGGCTAAATCCTTTAATAAAAAGATTGTGTTTAAAGGTGAAACGCTCATTTCTGTAAGTTTTTACAATGCATTAACGGGAAAGAAATACCAGCATGAATTGTCCAGCGATTCAACAAGAACAATCAACCGTACCACATCTAAACATGGCCATCGTCAAATTTTTAAACGCGTAATAAAGTATAAGGACGGATTAATACACCAGATGGATGAGAGTAACTTAATGAACGGGGTTGAAAAAATCATGGTTTTTAGTGATTTTTCATACGATATGAACCAAAAGCCCGAAGAAGTTAAAACCTGGGACAAAGACGGATATCTCACCCAAACAACAAAATATACATACAATGACGAACAACTGCTTCGTATCGAAAACGTTGGAAATAATGAAAGTTTTATCGAATTTACGTACGACACCAACGGAAACTGCAATTCAACAACATGGGAAAACAAAAACAAACCACGCAGAATCACTTATTTTCGCAGAGGGATAAACGATTTGGACATTAAGGCAGAAAAACTTTCCGGAAGTAAATCAGCATACCTCGTAAGAATTGTTCCAAACCTTCAGGAAAGGGTTTCAGAAATGAAGCTGTATGAGTTAATTAACGAAACAACAACTACATCACTTCTGAAACACTGGCAGTTCGATTATGACGATAAAGGAAATCTGAAGCGAATTAGATTATTGAAACCAACAGGAGCTATTAAGAATGAGATCAACATAGAGTACCTGTTTGGAAAGTTTCAGGATCGTTAAACTTTTAATGGTGACATACCTGTTAAATTCAAAAGTATTTGTTTTCCAATTCTTATCAGAAAACAGAGCCACCGCAGCGTTTTTAGTTGATTCAACCCAGGTCACACGAACAAAAAGGCTGTAGTTTTGTTGAACCTAAAACCAAATTATACGATAANNGAGTCTTGTTTACAAAAGTTTCTGCAGAGGATAACACGAATAGGCAATCGAGACCTTTCTGCGTATTTTGGGTTGCAGTATGGACGTTTTAAACAAAAGCTGAAAAGTGGAAAAAATACTCGAAGTTCAACACCTTTCAAAAGTATTCGGAACGGTAAAAGCCGTTCAGGATGTTAGTTTTACGGTTTATAAAGGCGACATTTACGGATTTTTGGGTCCAAACGGATCGGGCAAGAGTACTACCATCCGCATGGTGCTTAACCTGATTAAACCCGATGGGGGAGAGGTCTTGTTGTTTGGAAAGCGACTGCGCGACGACCGCCATGCTGTATTGAGCCGTATCGGAGCATTGATTGAACGCCCTGATTTCTACACCTATCTGTCTGCCTTCGAAAACCTCAATATTCTTGCACGCTATTCAGGTATCCGTCATCAAAAAGAACGTATCATGGAGCTGCTTGAAATCGTGCATCTTGCCGACAGAGCACACGATAAGGTGAAGACTTTCAGTCAGGGCATGAAGCAGCGCTTGGGTATTGCACAAACCCTTTTGCATGATCCCGATCTTATCATCCTTGATGAACCCGTGAACGGACTCGATCCGCAAGGAATCAAAGATATGCGCGAAATGATTATCCGGCTGAACAGCGAAATGGGTAAAACACTCATCGTTTCGTCGCATATACTTCGTGAGATGGAACTGATCTCGAACCGCATGATCGTGATAAGCAAAGGCAAGGTGGTGGTTGAGGGCGAGGTTAGAAAACTCCTTGAAAGCGAGGAACAGCAGCTGATTCTGATGGCAAGCGATTCCGCAAAAGCGCTGGAAGTGCTCCGTATGGCTTTTCCCTTGCTCAACTTTGAGCGCAACCGGCTCGATGAAATACATGCAACCCTGCCTGCAACGAGTATTCCGCTCGTCAACGAAAGCCTGGTAAAAGCTGGTATTGGTGTTAAACAGTTGATTACCAGAAATAACCTCGAAGATTTCTTTTTACAAAACACTTAGATGAGAAATTTAATCCAACTCGAATTCAGAAAGCTATTCAGCCGGGGGGTCACGTATGTGGGATTCATCGCCATCATGCTTATCGTGCTGATAATTCAGGTAGGCATGTTTGTTGAAGGTCAGAAACTGCTTGATTTCCTGGTTAAAAGCATGGCCGATGTCTTTATGTTTGAAGGAAACCTCATCAATTCCTATTCGGTTTCCTATATCATCATGAATAGTTTGTGGATTCATATTC
The DNA here is from genome assembly GCA_002421995.1 of Bacteroidales bacterium UBA6207. Lineage (GTDB taxonomy): Bacteria > Bacteroidota > Bacteroidia > Bacteroidales > F082 > JALNZU01. Next base: position 6,787 of record DISP01000254.1, read on the forward strand.
CCATACTTGTGGCCATTGTAGCCGGCGATATGGT
>DISP01000029.1 GCA_002421995.1 Bacteroidales bacterium UBA6207
TTGGAGAATCAGCTGAAATGGCGTACTATGATGGATACCTTGAATAGCGATTCTCTGACAATACTCGATGCCCAACGGTTGAAACTTACCGAACTGCCTGATTTGACGCGCTTCGGCCGAATAAAAACAATCAGACTTCAAAGTAATGATTTGGAAACCATACCATTGGAACTGTTGAAAGCCGACAGTCTGACGCATCTTCACCTCGACCAAAACAAGTTTACGAAAATTAAATTTCCACGCAATACTTCAGTTAAAGTGTTGACTATGACCCAAAACCGGATAACAATAATACCGCGTAGCATACGAAAACTGAAAAACCTGAAAGTGCTCGATCTCGAATCGAATAACATACAGAACATTCCGAGGTTCTTAGTGCATATGGACAGTCTGGAAGAGCTTAACCTCAATTTCAATGAATTACAACTCTCAAAAAAGTCGTTCCGACGCTTGAAGAAGATCAAAAAACTTTCGCTTGGCGGTAACAAATTGCAATCTTTACCTGAAAATGTCAGTGATCTAAAGCGTGTTACACACCTCAACCTTGGAAGGAACCAACTTAGCTGCCTGCCTGCATCTCTTGTCAAGCTTCGCAATTTGGAACAAATCGTGTGCTACAAAAACAATTTCAACACCTTCCCTGATGTGCTGACAAAGATGCCATCGTTGGTCGAAATTGACCTTTATTACAACAACATTGAAACTTTACCTACAGAGCTGGGCCAACTTAAATCGTTGAAGCGCTTGTTTTTGTCCTATAATAAAATCCAATCCTTGCCCGATTCACTTGGAGCATTGACTGCTTTGCGCTATCTGTATGTACACAACAACCGGCTCACGGTTTTTCCGCATTGGGTAGCATCACATCCTCAGCTTCAGCGGGTTGGGTTTGGCAAAAACAGAATCATCAATCTGCCCGACCTCAATGGGATGAAGTCGTTGACCGATCTCGATGTGCAAGCCAACCTCATTGACCGCTTTCCATGGGAACTGCTTGACAAAGAAGGGATGGAACTTTTAATTCTGAAAGACAATGATTTTAAGCTGACTAACGAGGAAATGGAAGAATTGAAATCAAGGAAAGCTGAACTCGATGCAAAAGGTTTTCGCATCGTTTTTTGAGGGTTGAGATGTATGCCGGAAAAACCGTATTTGCCGCATTCAGTAAACATTAGAGGTTAAGCACCATGTCGAAATTCATTCCATAATACTCAAACTCACCAATGTGTTGATAGCCAAGTCGTTCGTAGAACCGAACCGCGTAATGATTGCTTGCTTGCACTCCTCCCCACAGTATAATCCTCTTGTATGATTGTGCTTTAAGATCCTCCGAAACATACTGATGGAAGCTGCGTCCGATGCCAAGATGCTGAAAACGATCTGCCAGCGATGGTGCCAGCGTGCAATCTGTTTGGTGATCCAACGTCAGTCCAAAGGAAGAAAGCCGTGGGCTGTCGTGTTCCAGGTAACCTTTTCTTACAACACAGTATCCAATTATTTCTGTCGTGCTCTTATCGGTTGCAACATAAAGAATATGAGCTGTTGTGTCATTCAGAAGTTTATCAAGTGTTTCAAAATCAAAACTATGAGGTCCGAAGCGGTGCTTTGTCTCCAAACTTAATCCGTCGAAATATTCGCAAAGTTTGCCTGCATCTTCCGGCACAGCCTTCCTGAATGTAATTTCTGAAACTCCGGGCTTATCTGTTGTCACCATCGCAAAATGTTTTTAAATACTGGTCAGGACCAAAACCTGATAAGATCATCATAAGTCTCTCGCTTTTTCAATACCTCAAATTGATTCGTATCATTATGATAGCCAATCACTTTCGGGATTTGACGACTGTTGTAGCGCGACCACATACTCAATGTATAGGCGCCGGTGTCGTGGATCAATATATAGTCACCGGCTTCTACTGCTGGCAATTCAACATCACGTGCAACAACATCGCCCGAGAAACAGAGTGGTCCTGCTACCCAGTATTTGTTTTTATCTAATCCGGTTTTGAGTCTGCCATAACTATCTGTCACAGTGATCGTATGATGCCAATCCGAAGGGTTGTAACACTCACGCAGAAACATATCAGCGCCAAGATGAATCATCGCAATGTTGTAATCTTTTTCTCGTTTCACATTTTCAACCCGCGACGCAACCCAGCCGGCATTCGCATGAATATGTCGGCCAAACTCAGTGATGATCTTGTATTGCTTTTCAAATAGCTGAGGAATAGCTTGCCGAAGATTCAATAAATATTCCTGCATGCCTGGAAATCCTTCTTCCTGAAAGTAGTTGACAGGCAGTCCTCCTCCAATGTCAACGATCGAAACTGCTTCTCTGTTGCCGTTTTTCGTCAGTGTTTCATTCATTGTCTCAACAAAATCAAACACTTTTTTGATCCCGGTAACTAGCAGACGAACCGGACATCCCTGCGAGCCAATATGAACATGAACTGCGCTCAACCAATTGTAACGCAGAAATGCCTGCTGCAATTGTAAACCGTTATCATCCAATGGTATGCCAAATTTCGACCTTTCGCCGCTAACACTCGTTGACATGATTGTTCCTGTTCCAGTCTGCGGATTGATCCTGACACCGATAACACTTGTTGTGCTGCATTCATTTTTTATGGCAGCAATACGCTCAAGCTCATCAAACGAATCTGCATTGAGACGAATATTGCGCTTGAGTGCATAACGGATTTCTTCATCCGTCTTGGCCGGGGAGTCAAAGATGATCTTGTCGGCACTAAAACCTGCTGCTTCAGCCATCATTAACTCGGGCAGACTTGCCACTTCGATGCCGGTTTCCATCTTGGCTAGTTTTTTAAGAATAAGCATCAAAGGATTGGCTTTCATTGCGATAGCATGAAGTGCCGTAGCCGGAAAAACATCTTTTACTTCGTTAATCCTGTTTTCGATTAGCCCGATATCGTAAAAAATCAACGCGCTGTCGTCAGCGTCAATCAGTTCAGGGGTTGCCAGCACCTTTTGGAGTAACTGACTCATCTCTGTTGCCCTGATAAATGCTTTTGTCGTTATCCTGCCTGACATATCATAGATTTCAATTGCATCTGATGCGAAATTAATCCAATTTCTCTTCAGAACA
>DISP01000075.1 GCA_002421995.1 Bacteroidales bacterium UBA6207
TCCGAAACAGCCGCGGGTTTCATCCGCAGCCATTCTTCGTAGGTTGTAATGCTTTCAAGAGCAGGAAATCCAATATAGGTTTTCACCGCTTGGTACCACGCGTCGCTGCAAATCAAATGCGCCTTACGCCTGAGAAAGAGCCCGGCTACAAAGCTGTCGGCCATCGAAAGCCCCATGTGAGGCAATGTGGCATAACGCTCCAAAAATCCCTTGGGATAGCCGATCTTTCTGACAATACGTGCCGACAAAAGTGGTTTCATCCTGCTTTTTTCAGATTTCGTCAATTGTTGATAGATTGGCTCAGGAAGCCAAAACAGGGTTTCGCCTCCTTTCCATGCCGACGGATGGCCCTTGGCCATGCTGCGGCAAGTCCGGAGGTCGCAGATGAGAAAAACGCTTTTCATAAGATAGAAAATTAAAGGTTAATAAATAAAAAATTTCTTTTAAAAAACCTGCGGCTGAGGTCTGTGCTTCAAACATTGTTTCCATTTGATACGAGATTTTGTAAATAAAAATTGAATTAGATTTTTCCGGTTTCTTCAGTTGAATAATAAGGCCGGCAGTCATTACATTGTCGTGCATTGCCCGCCCCGTGTTGGTGATTGAATCACCTGCCTGTTTTGTTTGTGTTTTCATTTTCATGCTGTTTACCATACCTTGTCAATGGTTTCGGGAAGATCACGTTCCTCCACCCCCAGCAGTTCGGCAGCCTTGTTGCGGGTGACGCGGTGGCTGTGATAGGCCCTTGCCACCAGTTGCGTCATTCTGTCGGGCACTTCCTGTCCGTAGTAGTTTCCAAGGTTTTCTTCCTTCATATTGGCTTTGATGAAGTCCCTGAACCTGTCAACCGATGCCTGGCTGATAAAACCCAATTTCACGGCCCGGTAAACGAGTGCCTGCAAGCTGATGCCATAGTTATTCTTGATCAGCAGCAGTTCGTGCAGGCCAATCTGTTCGCGTGGAGCACCCATCAGGGTTTTGAGCAGCGGCGCGGGCAGCAGCACGGCACCCGCGAAACGGTTGCACAGGCTTTCAATCATTCCCGGGTCATAGGTATCGTCAAAGCGCAGCAGCAGATGCCCCAGCTCGTGAATCACCGTGAAACGTTTCCGTTCAACAGTCATAGCAGTGTTGACAACCACCACGGGAATGTGTTGATTGATCACGAGGGCCATGCCGTCGAAGTCTTCAGTATCGGTAATCTCGATCACCCTGATGCCATGGTGTTCGAGCAGACCGTAGAGGTTGAGCAGGCCGTGCGCACCGAGTTGCCATGCCTGGCGCAGCTGTTGGGCTGCCTGCTCGATATCGTCGGCGGTGGTCACAGCAGGAAAATCCTGCAAGGGATTGTCAAAACGCTGTTCAAGGCCGAGCAGCTGTTCTGTTTCGAGGTAACGTTCCATCACGGTGGTCACCTTGAGCTTCAGGCGTTCGTGCTGAGTCTGTGTCAGCTCACGTTTGGTGCGCAGCTCAAAGCGGCTCACCTCTACCGTGAATGGCCGGAAAAAATATTCCAGCTGCTGGTCAAACAACCTGGCCAGCGCCATCAAAATGGGATAGCGCGGCATCATCTCGCCCCGCTCGTAGCGCGAAAGGGCGTTCTTGGATAGCGTTTCCCCCAAAGCTGCTACCACCACATCCTGGGTCATCTCCCGGAGCAGACGTGCATTTTTGAGCCTTTGGCCGAAAACTTGATGTTTCATTAGATTGTAGTTTAAAACATGTTTGTTGATAAATGAATTAATTATTCTGCAAAAATAAACATAATTGCGACCCTCTGTCAAGTAATAATCCTGAAAACTTTTCAACACAAAACTGTTGATAAATAATGATTCACTGTGCAACCCTTTCATATTTGCGTCTGTCTTGCATACATCACGCTCATTTTTTCGCGCAAAGTTCAAATTATAATCTGTCAACAAATGTGTTCTCATTTGAACTTTTGTTAAATTTACTAACAGTTTTTCAACGGCCATAAGCCATCACGCAAAACACACTCCTTATATATAAGGCAAAACCGTGACAAAATGAAATTGCAAGGGCGTTGCAAGGGTCTTGCAATGCTATTCAACCTTTTCTGGATCGCACCTCTAAAATCCTCATGACAGCGACAATGCGTCACCCAAAACCGAAATACTACAGACCTAATCCATTCGTTTTCACTTGATTTAAAGGCTTTTTCGAAATCACAAATCCTAAAGACACTTCCCAACATCACCGGGCCGGGTGCGCAGGCCGGTGCGCCCCGCGGGGCAGCGGTCGGCGCTGTCCTGAGCAAAGTCGAAGGCGCTGCCCTGAGCTAAGTCGAAGGCGCTGCCCTGAGCTAAGTCGAAGGGGGTGAATAAAAAAACAACAGAAAATCCGGCAAGGCAGTGCCGCCCTCCATGCGGCGCTGTTTGTAAAATGCAATGCGGCAAAAATATGATCATGAAATATGAGCTCCCCCCCATCCAAACCAAAGAACCATCTGATGCATTGCGTTTTACACCCCTTGCAAAGATTTCCGTTGGCTAGACGGTCACAGGTCATTTGTCACCTGTCACCTTTTAATGATCTTTGGTACTTTCCATCAAGGGAAAGGACGAGAAAAGGATCAAGTTTTACAGGGCAATAGCAAATTACTCTAAACGAGTGTTGATCTGTTGATTCGTTGATTTGTTGAGGGCTGTCGCAAGCCAATGGCCTCAACCAATGGCCAAAGCTTTAATTGTGAACGGAAGTCAACAGGAATTAATTGACATCCGGTCTGGAGACCGAAATGCTGCGACAGTATAGTTGCAAACTACATTGAACGAGGGGGTCACATGTGTCAATAAAGGCGGCAACCTTTCGCGCTCTGTTGTCTGCTCATCAGCCTCGGTGATTAAACATTTATTCCTACAAAACCCACGACCCCGGAGGAGTCACATATCTGTTGTAAAGAATTTAAAATGATACAAACCGACCCCGGAGGGGTCGCACACCTATAAACCTGCCAGCCTATCGAGAATTTCCGGATTGCGCCCTCGGCCTTTAAACATTTAAACCTTTCAATTATCAAAGAAAACATGCTCTCAAAACATTCGAAAGCTTTCAGAAATCAATCCCGAAATTTCGGGATCAAATGATCATCTCATCTGCAAGGATTGATGGGGCTACTTATGCATGGTGTATTTCCCAAAACTCCTTAAACACAAGGCTGTTTTCGTACTTGTAACGTGTCAGCTACTCACTCAATTGTCCCACCCTATTCACCACGCTGTAGGCAACGTCGGCAAACTCACTGTAATGCGCTTTTCCGCAATGTATCTTCAATTGTTCGTCCTTGCTTAGTTTCTGCAGATCAACAGTGCCGGTGCCGGTTTCCTTGGTTTCGGCCACAAAATATACCCGGGTATCGCCTTCAAAAACAATGGCCCAGTCGGGGTTGTAGTTGCCGATGGGTGTAGGTATTTTAAACCAGTTTGGCAGCTTAAAATAAAACTGCACTTGCTCACTCGATTCACAATCTTTCGCAAAACGGCTCTCAACTCCCGAATCAAGTGGCATATATGCTTCATAAATCGTTTTTGAAGGATCGTTTATCCTGTGCGCAAATTCATTCAGATACACTTCAAAGTCTTTGTCGTCAAACAATTCGAGCGAATAGTATTCGCTGTTGCCTGACCGATGGTATTTGATACCTTCGATCATCAGTTCATACAGGCAGCGCCTGATGGCTTGCGAGGCAAGGTCAAGAAACAATTGCGGATTGATGATCAACTCATTCATCCGCCCCGATTTGCTTAAGATCTCCTGAATTGTTGACCGCGTTAATTCTGTTTTGCTTTGTATATATCCCAACACATCGGGTATCTGCCATGCATATCCACCATACGATTCTATCTTATCGCCCGCATAAGTGGCGCCTACACCTTCGCCTGTCATGGTCACCCTCACTTTTGTTGAGCGAATGGCGGGTGCTTTGATCGCTCCCATCTCTTTGATGGCTTTTGCTGCACTTGCTATCAGTTCGGTCGTGGAGTAGTTCACCCTGTAGGTCGTCTTTGCTTTGATCTTCTCCCAGATTTCAATAAAACGCGGATCGGCTTCAAACCCTTTGCGGTAAGTTATGTGTTTCCGGTCTTTGATGTTTTTGATCCTTCCGCTGAACTGCACGCCACAATCTTCTTCAATCTCTTGTTGCAGTGCTTTGGCAAAATCTTCGTACGATTCGTTTGCCACAACAGTCAACCGGTTGATGGATTTGTCATAAATCCTTTTTCCATCCTGGTCAACAGCAAGCCTGAGGCCGCGTCCGATTTCCTGACGTTTTTTGATTTCCGATTTTGTTTCGTTGAGGGTGCATATCTGAAACACATTCGGATTGTCCCATCCTTCGCGCAGGGCCGAATGCGAAAAAATGAACCGAAGCGGATTGTCAATGTCCAACAGTTTTTCCTTGTCTTTCATGATAAGGTTGTAGGTGTCGTCGTCGGCCTGCGTTTCGCCCGTAGTGTCTTTTATCTTTCCTTTCTTGTCTTGCGAAAAATAGCCGTTATGAACCACCTCCACGGCGAAACTATCCAATGACTTAAACGCTGGTTTCGACACAAGTTCTTTGTAGATTTCTCCGAACCAAAGTGCAAACTTGCCGGGCACGGGCTGGCCCGATGCATCGTATTGCCGGTAGTTGGCCACCTTGTCAACAAAGAAAAGCGACAATACTTTGATGCCTGAAGGCCTCAACCTCAATTCCTTCTTCAGGTGTTCTTCAATGGTTTTACGCATCTGAAACCGCATCACCTCGTCTGTCAGGTCGCCCTGCCTGTCGCCTTGATAAAGCACATTTCCGTTCGATAAGGAAATACATTGGTTGGCTGCATCTATTTCTTCAATGATGTATCCGTTTGCATAGAGTTCGCGCCCGTTCGAAAGCTGATAAAGGTCGTCGCCGGCCTTCACGCTGAGGGTTCTTTTTGCTGCCCCCTGTTTATCATTCACCCAAACCGTCACTTTTGCTGTTACCTTTGTTTTGCCTGCCGTCACAGCCTCCACCGCTATAAAGGCATCGTTGCCGGTGTTTTCCTCCACGATGGAGTCAACCTCAATCTGTTTTACCAGTCCCAGATCATAGGCTTTCACCGGATTCAGGCTATACACAAGGTTGTATTGTGTTTTGTGCGTGGCCGAGTAACGCAGCGTACAAAGCGGGTTTAAATTTTCAATGGCCGCAATGCGTTTACCGGTTTCCATGTTCTGCGGCTCATCCACAATCACAACCGGATGTGTTGCCCGCAAAAATTCAACAGGCCGCTGACCGTTGAGCTTATCGTTTGCTTTGTTGATGATGTTTTCATCTTTGGCAAACGAATCAATGTTGATCACCAGTACCTCGATGTTGTTGCCGGTGGAAAAACTGCGTAGCGCAGAAACTTTGGTGCTGTCGTACACCTGAAAATGCAGCGGCACCTGATCGTAGAGGTTCTGAAAATGGGTGTGCGTGATCTCGAGGTTTTTCAACACGCCTTCGCGAATGGCTACAGATGGCACAACGATGACGTATTTTCTGAAACCATATTGTTTGAAGAGTTCGTAAATGCTTCGCAGATACACATAGGTTTTCCCTGTACCCGTTTCCATTTCAACAGAAAAATGCAAGCCATCCAGCTTGTCCGATAAAGGCAGGTCGTTGTTTCGTTGGATGGTCTGCAAATTTTCGAGCAACTGCTCCTCTGTCAGCATGAGCCTGTTTCCGATACCGTTGATCAAATCCAGCCTGCCGGTTTCTTCCAGCTTAAACTCCCTTGCAGCATCTTCCATCGGCTGCCCCTCAAACAGGCCGGTGATGGCTTTGATGGCATCGTGCTGGTATTGCAGATTAGGCTCGAAGGAGAGTTTCATTGCAAATAATTTAATGATCGGTATGCTTTTCTTACTTCTTCCTTAAAACTTTGATAAGAATTCAGATCATCTAATTTGCCGAGACTTATTTTTTGGCCAATATTTTGGTACAAATCTTCTATTTTCAAATCTTTTCTTTTTCTCCTTGTTAGTTCATGCCGGGCAATTCTTATTGCTTCAGATACAATAGCTTTCGGATCGGCATACTGTTCAGGGTTCTTGTATATTCCCAATTCAACATCCGATTTGTTCG
>DISP01000105.1 GCA_002421995.1 Bacteroidales bacterium UBA6207
CGAACCATACTGGAATTGAAACTCAGGTTGCACAAACTTTTCGCGTCGAAGCTGGGTCTTCCAATCGAACCATACTGGAATTGAAACCAGCAGCCGGGCGCACATTTGAAGAACAGCTTTACCCTTCCAATCGAACCATACTGGAATTGAAACNNGAACCATACTGGAATTGAAACACAGCTTCAAGAAAAAGAAACTGAGCTGGGCGAATCTTCCAATCGAAGCATCGTGGAATTGAAACAAAAAAACATCGGTTAATAACCTGGATTTCATGCCGGGTCGTACCGACCACGTGAATTCCTGATTATTGTGCTCAATAAGTCAAAGATACAATCCAAAAGCAATTCACAACTACCAGGAGTTCATTTTTTCAGAACGGCGCTTCCGGTTATTATCGAAGAACGCTGGTTGGATGAACCCCCATTTGCTTAGTTTTGTTTCGCCAAATGAAATGACATCTAAAAAGTCAGGTGTGTTTTGTGGATGAATTGAAAACTATTTACCTTTGAATGATCCAACGAGAAACCAAGGTGATGCCGGAAAGCTACAATTTAACTTTGACTTTGTTTTCAGACAGCAATTTGATTTTATTTTCCGGACTATTTGATATCAGCTGTGTAGAAACTGATTGGGCGGAAGGTAAATGCGGAGTAAATGCCATTTGGCAGGTAAACAATCGCTCATCAGCATTATAAACCAACGATATGACAACGATAGAAAGTAAGAAAATATGCATGGCAGGAATTTCGGTTTTAATTGTTCTGATTTTTCAAATCTCGACTTGCACGGGACAAGGGGAAGAAAAATCGGTTAACGATAAAATAGAAAATGCAGGAAACTATCAACAACAGACTTTTCACCAATTCACGACATTTCCGCAAATTCATTCCAATTTGAATGGAATGGTAAGGGAGTTTGTACGGGTCATGTATCAAGACAAAAAAGGGAACTATTGGTTTGGAACAAATGGAAATGGGATTATTCGTTACGATGGGCAAACACTTGAAAATGTTGCCATTGAACAAAAGCTTAAGTATCCATCGGTTAGAGAAATTGTAGAAGATAACGCTGGTAATGTTTGGTTTGGAACTTCTTCGGGACTTGTGAAATACGATGGTGAAAAGTTTACAGTTTTCTCGACAGAGGCAGGCTTGCAGGAAGAAGAAATCTGGGGTTTAACAATTGACAAAAACGGTCTCATTTGGGTAGGATCGGTAGGAGGAGTCAGTCATTTTGACGGAGAGAAGTTTATACCTTTTTCGTTGCCGGATTCACGGGTAGAATACCCGCAGCCCATGCTATCAGACAAATTGGTTTTTAAAATTATGGAAGATAAAAGTGGTACCATTTGGCTTGTTACTGATGGAAATGGAATTTTCAAATACAATAAAGGTGAATTTACTCATTTGACAACAAAAAATGGACTTACCGACAATAGTACTGCAGATATCCTGGAGGACAAACAAGGAAATATTTGGATTGGAACTTTTTATGGAGGTGTGAGTAAATTTGATGGCACGACATATACCAACTTCACCAAAGATGGTATCATAGAAGGCGTTGAAACCTATAATTTATATGAAGACAGCCGGGGGAATATCTGGTTTACAGCAGAAGGTTTTGGTGTTTACCGCTACGATGGCGTTAATTTCACGCAATTCACAACTGACAATGGCTTAACCTCCAATGTAGTACTAAGTATTCTTGAGGACAACAAGGGACAAGTTTGGTTTGGCACCTGGCAAGGATTAAGTGTTTTTGACGGACGAGACATCATGAATGCAAAAGATAAAGAACCCTGGACAAACTAAAAATAACGGTTGCCGACAGCCCATCTGCAATTGGCAGGCATTCGTTCTTCGCGAACAGTTTTGTGGTTAATCAAACATTGATTCTCAGCAACAACAATGAGGGTGAAAATCGTCACCTTTGCCGGGCACCAATCCGCTGACTTCAGTTATAAAGCCTTTGCAAGTAAATAATCACAATAAAATTGAGATCAAATGAATCAAAAGGAACTATCAGAGTTAACAGACAAAGAACTGCTGGAAGCAGTGAAAAATAACAAGCCTTCACCCATCATCGATGCATTTTTTATTGGGTTTTTAGTCGGAATAATCATTTATGGTGCTGCCGCAAACGCCTGGGGATTTATTATCCTGCTTCCCTTGTTTCTGATGTATATGTTATTGAAGAAACCAAAGCGATATGAAGCACTGAAAAAAGAAATGGAAAAGCGAAACCTACAATAGATCTATAACTGAGATGTGTAAACAATAGCAGAACAGAAACCAATGATCCTGAGCCACCTGTCATTTCACACCGCCAGCACGGGCTGAATGATTTCATTGCCGGGTGGGAAAAGGAGAGAATTGAATGAGAGAAGCTGACAAAAAGGCTGCCGGACTTGTCTCAGTCAGGAGTCGGGAATTCAAATTTTACTGACTAATAAATCATGCACTACAGACAAAAAATATTTCTTTTGACTGATGTTGCATTCTAAAATAAAGATTTTAAGGAAATCAGTTCCTGGTGGGATAAATGATGCTTTTGTTATTTTTACTCCACCAAAAACTGAATCAATATGGCTAAAAAGACGAATGCAAAAGTGGTTCCACTGTTGAGTCCGGAGAATTATATCAAACAGAAGGCCAGAACATTACCTATACATGAATGTTGGATCAACGAAGCCTGGGATAAAAGAAAAATGGCCAACATCCTGGTTGCGCGCAGGCATACGAACGGCCATTTCACTGTTGGGATGTACCTTGTTGATTTGCTTTGTTTGGGTGTAAAAGATGCATTTTATCAGTTCAACATCAGTGTGTATGAATACAATAGCTTGCTGCGGGAACGTCTTTTGGCCGAACCTGGTAAAAAGGTGGATTATCAATTGGTGCACAACATCATTTTTGAAGCGATAGAATTTGCTGACTTGTATGACTTTCAGCCGCACAAGAATTTTACATCGGTAGCGCAGTATATTTTAGAAGATGATGAGGACGACAGCATCGAACTCATGGACATTGAATGTGGCATGGACGGTAAACCTTTTTATATGCGCGGGCCCGGTGAGAGCGACGCAAGGGCTAAGCAAATCATCGCGCAGCTACGCAGCATTGCCGGTGACGATGGATTTGCGTATGCCGATCGTCATGAAGATGACAATTGGCAGGCGGGTGATGATTTCGAGGATGAAGAAGATGACGACTATGATGAGGAGTTTGATGAAGATGATGACGATTTTGACGGGTATTTGCCATTTGACGAGATGGATATTGAACCCATCGAAAGGGATGCGGAAGTCGTAGCCAAGAGCCAGACGTTTGAGTTCATGGTCAGGCTGAAGGGCGTAAGCGAGCCGGAGATTTGGCGCAAACTAACGATACCTTCCTATTACACCTTTTTTGAAATGCACAGCATCTTGCAGATTGCATTTGGCTGGGACATGAGTCATTTATTTGAATTTTCGGAGCGGCGACTTGGGAAGAAACGTATTATCACTGATACTTCAGAAGTGGATATAAGCGAATCATACACAACCGAAGAGTTGTTAGATGCAGGTAAAACAATGCTGTCTGATGTAATTGACAACGTGCAGCAGAAGCTTGTGTATCTGTACGACTTTGGCGATTATTGGGAACATGAAATGGTTTTGGAGCGCATCATTCCGGAAATCAGTCGGTTGCCGGTGCTGGTTGATGGAAAGGGCAGCTGTCCGCCGGAAGATGTGGGCGGTGCACCCGGATATGCTGAGTTTAAAAATATCATGGCCAATAAGAAGCATCCTGAGCATAAGGAATACCGCGAATGGCTTGGTTTGGAAAGAGGTGAGCAATGGGAGTGCGATGATTTTAAAGCCGGAATCAGAAATGAATTTTTGCAGCAGATTTATGCTCGTCTAATGAAGGATTGATCAGGTTGTGCATGGGAGGCCGGGCCTACAGCAACAACAACATCACAATACGCATCACACATTGCTCCATACTTACCTGCGAAACTGTAACTTACAAATTGTAACTTATAAGTATTGATTACTCAGTAAGTCAAAGATACAATCCAAAAGCAATACACGCCTATGATTTCACGGTTTTGAAGCGTATTTACCATTATTTCGAGGGCAGATCAGTCAAATTTTATTTCACATATCATGGATTTTTATGAAATACCTTCAAATTGTCGTCTGCACCCGACTAAATCAGGTCAAAATTGTCGTCTGCATTCGACAAAACGATTGCACTTGTTCTAAGACTGATATGTTTTTCCATAGTGGCAGCTGCAAATCCTTTGAAGGCCAAGACATTGGCCTGGCTTGTGTGAGTTTTCAATCCCCCATCTCCTGCCTCAAAGCTGTAGCAACAGCTGCCGGATCGGTGGAAAGTCCGTTGAGGCGGTACACGATTTCACCTTGTCTGTTGAGTACGACCTTGCTGTTGGCATGATCAATGCTGCTGTCGGGGAGTAGCTCGTAGCTGATCTGTAGCACCACCGAAAGTGCTTTTGTTTGGTCGTGACTGCCTTGCAGCAGGGTCCAGTTTGCACCAAGCTGCTGTGTTTCGGCATAGGTTTTCAATCGTGCAGGCTGATCCCTGTCGGGGTCGAAGCTCACCAGCACGATGTGAAACTTTTCGCGCTCCGCTTCAGTGAACAAGNNCTTCTATTTTCTTCAGGTCGCTGACCATCATCGGACAGGCATAGCCGCAGTGGGTGTAGATCATGGTCATCAACACAGGCTTGCCGGCTAAAGATGACAAGCGTATTTCATGGTTATCCTGNNCCATGTCTATCTGATAGACCGAGAGCCCCGGTATATCGTTTTTTGTCTGGATTTTCGTGTCCTTTTTTTGGGTGCAGCAGTCAGACTTTTCTTCCTTTTTTGAGACACAGCCTGCCAATAGGCTGAGTAGGACAAAGAGAGAGATTATTTTTAGCATTTCATTTGATTTATAGTGATTTAACACATCTGAATCCAAGTTTTCGTCCGGTATAATTTCCTTTTAGACTGGCCCTGAATGCGTACCTGACAAAGGTGGCATAGTCAGCGGCATCGGCGGCATCAATGGAAGCGCTGCCACAGAAAAGCCCGGCGGGCAGTTCGGCACTGTTGCGTGAGTCGTCGCTGAAATTCACCCGGTCGAAGTCTTCGGTCCATTCCCACACCAGGCCGAAGAGATCGTAGATCCCGTCTTGATTGCGATAAACAGAACCCACAGTGGCGCCTTCGGGCATTTTGCGGCTGTACCAGTCGAGGATGATGTCATTCGTGTTTTGGTAGCGACTGTCAACGGGCGCCGACAGTGCAGCTGTTTCCCATTCGGCCATCGAAGGAAGCCGCTTGCCCTGGCTCTGACAGTAGGCGCGGGCTGCGAACCACGAAACATTCACCACGGGCTGGTTGGCAAGCTGATGATCAAGACCCTCGGTGAAGGCAGATGTCCAGTGTGACAGGTATTCAGCCTCGGCGAAAAGCCTTTGGATGTTTTGGGCCGACCATTGTGGGTTGTTGCTGACAAACTTCAGGAAGGCAGCGTTGGTTACGGCCATGGTGTCCATGGTAAAGGCCTTTACTGCGGTAGCTGTGCTGTCGCCTTTGAAAAATGGTTTGAACACTGCTGCCGGCACCACCTTCATATCCTGTGCCGGGGCAGGTGTTGCTGCCAGAAGCAGGACAAGGAGCCTGATCATCGTTTTCATCTTTTTATTTTTCTCTCCACTGTCCGACATCCGAAGCCTTGATGAGGGTATTCTGCCGGTTGAATTGGTTGTGAACAAAGGTGAGGATGCTGGCCACTTCGTCGTCGTTGAGGCTCACAGCCGGCATGATGTTGTTGTATTTCACTCCGTTGACGGTGATTTCGCCCTGCAGACCGTGAAGTACAATTCCAGCGCCTTTGTCTTTGCGTGCCAACAGGAAGTCGCTGTTTACGAGTGGCGGGAAGGTGCCTGCGATGCCGGTGCCTTGTTCCATATGGCAGGCCATGCAGTTATGGGAATAGAGTGTCTTACCGGCGGCCATGCGTTCTTCCGTACTTTTCTCCGGTATTATTTCTGCGGGCTTTGCCGATTTTCCGCTGTTAATGGTTTGGATAGAAGCACCTTCGGGCAGATAGACTTCTTCTTTTTGTTTGCCGCTGTAGATGTCGTGATTGTCTTCGCCCGTCACTTTGATCTGTGCCAGTGCACCTTTGTTGAAAGCCCTGAAGATGCTGTGGTCAACGAGGTGGAGGGTTCCGGGCACCTCGCATTTGAATTCGGCGATGGCCGACCCTCCGGCTGGAATGAGGGTGGTTTGCACATCGGTATTGATGAGGCTTCCGCCTTCGACCCATACTTTGTCGAAGATCTCACCGATCACATGAAAGGACGAAACGAGGTTGGGGCCTCCGTTGCCAAGGAAAAGACGCACGGTTTCGCCAACCTTCACTGTCATGGCATTGGCACCTGCATTGGCGCCAACCGAACCATTCATCACCACATAAGCCGGATTTTCATCCAGAGCCTTCTGCATATCGAAATCCTGATGGCCCTTTTCGCCATTTTTTCCGGAGGTATAGAATTCGCTTTGCATCACATAAAATTCGTGGTCCACAGGAGGCAATCCTTCGAGTGGTTCAACCAGAATGAGCCCATACATGCCGTTGGCAATGTGCATTCCAACGGGTGCAGTGGCACAGTGATAGACATACAATCCCTGATTCAGGGCTCTGAAGCTGAACTGGGTACTTTTGCCGGGGGCAATCAGCGAAGCCTCGGCACCGCCACCCGGACCGGTCACGGCATGAAGGTCAATATTGTGTGGTAACATATTGTCGGGATGATTGTGCAGATGGAATTCAACAAGGTCGCCTTGCCTCACACGGATAAACTTGCCGGGTACTTTGCCGCCGAAAGTCCAGAAGGTGTAGTCAACGCCATCGGAAAGACGCATGGTTTTTTCAATGACTTCCAGTTGAACGATCACTTTGGTATTGTGCCTGAGACCGATGTGGGGCGGCACCTCCGGTGCGTCGGTGAGTTGTGCTGTTACTTCACCTTCAACGGCTCCAAGCGTGGCATCACCTTGGTTTGACTGCTCCTGACGGCAGGCAGCAGCAAGGAAAATCAATACAAGCAGTCCTGCAAAGTTGCGGAGTGCGGACGGGAAATATGATAGATTTTTCATCATTTTGAAGAATTAATAACGATTAGATTTTAGGGTTGAAATTTTGCGTAATAAACGATTCCAGTGCCAGGGTCTTTGGGAATAAAATATTGTTTTCGAGGTGGATGTGCCGGTGAAGGTCTCTTTCAAAGGTGTCGAGTTTCTTCATCGCAACCAGGTAAGTGTTGCAGCCGTCGGCAGGCACCTCATACTGATTGGTGAGCATGGCCATTTGCCTGAATCGCTCTCCTTCGGTTACGTGCTCATCCATCATTTCATTCAGAGGATTGTCGCTGGGTTCGATAACGGGGTATTCGTGCTGAAGCGGATGATTCCTGAAGGAAAGCAGCTCTTTGATGTATGGAAAAAGGATCACTTCTTCTTTTTCCATGTGTTTCATCAAGGCGGCAGCAGAAGCATCGAGCAGTTGTTTCACTTCAAACAATTCGGGATGGTGGTGCCCGTGTGTCTGACATAGTTGTGTGAGCAGCGACTGCAAAACCGGGAGCTCACTAATGGCGAAACGGTGGTGGGTGTTGAGGATGAAGTCGGCCAGGAAATCAATTTCCCAGCTATCGTAAACCATTTCAGTGCCATTCCGGCTGATCTCTAATTGTTTCAGCGCTGAAATGATCTGTTCGGTATCCAACTTTTTTTCTCTGCACACCTGTTGTAGCGGCTGCATTCCGCCGCAACAAAAATCTATGCCGTATTTTCTGAAAATGTCGGATGCACGGAAGTCGCGGGTCACAATTGTCGATATATTTTCTTCGTTGTAGTTCATGTCTTTCTCGATTTTGGTGCAAATTTAATAGAATTCGGTAAATAAGACCAAATTATCTTAAATTAATTCATACCCAAAAATATCGTCGTTATTGTCGGTTTAAGCCAAATAATTCCTGTTAAAATGGTAGAAAGCGGGAATAGATTTTGATAGCTTGGCAGGGGCGAACAAGTTGTAAAATCGAATAATTGACCAAAGAAAGTCAGTTAACAGCGTTTTCGTTGCTGAGTTTAAGTGGAAACGTATCGAATGATAAACAAATTGAACCCTTAACTGTTATGTAATAAAAGGAAATAGTTATGAAGATCATCATTGCAGGTGCAACGGGCTTGATAGGGGAGGCCCTCGTGAAGCGGCTTACGGGCAAACATGAGCTGATCATTTTCACGCGCGATGTGCCTGCTGCCCGAAAAAAGTTTTTTGGCAAAGGCATTCATTTTGCCGATTGGCACCAGCCGCCTTCGCATCTTGCTGCCCTCATTGATGGTAGCCAAGCACTTATAAACCTAGCCGGAGCCGGCATCGGCGACAAAAGATGGAGCTACAAACGCAAAGAAGCCATTCTTTGGAGCAGGGTTCAGACTGTTGAAGCCTTGCATAAGTTGCTCAAAGCCGCCGAGATTCAACTCGATGTTGTGATTCAGGCCTCTGCAACAGGTTATTACGGCAGCCGGACAGAAGCCGCGCTGACTGAAGATGCTGCAGTTGGAACTGGTTTTTTGGCTGAGGTAACCTACAAATGGGAAAAAGCCGCTGCCGGACTCGAAGAGGTGACCAAAAGGCTGGTGCGCATACGTTCGGGAGTTGTTTTGTCTGACATGGGCGGTGCTCTGCCAAAGATGGCGCTGCCTTTCAAACTGATGGCGGGTGGCCGCATGGGAAGCGGAAAACAATGGATTTCGTGGATTGACCTCGATGATGAGATCGAAGCCATCCTTTTCCTGCTGCACAACAACCAATGTGCCGGCGTTTACAACCTTGTATCGCCAAACCCGGTCATGCAGCAGGATTTTGCCAAAACACTCGGAAAAGTATTGCGCCGTCCGGCCATCGTGCCGACTCCGGCTTTCGCCGTGCGGCTGGCTTTGGGCGAGATGGGCGACGAGCTCCTGCTCAAAGGTGCAAAGGTAGTTCCGCAGCGGCTCCTTGACGAAGGTTTTAAGTTTCAGTTTACAACGCTTGAGCAATCTTTGTCAGACAAATTGGGCTGAGGAACACAACAAAGGCAGTTTCAATTGTTTTGTGTGCACTGCGGGTTGGCCCCCGGTGCTCCCCGCCGACAGATCATCTGACGATGCTGCTGAGCTTTCTGTGTAGCGACAAGCCTAGCTTTGCTTCGATCAGCCGCCGTTGGTTTCGGTCGCCCGGTATCGGGAGCACAGAATGCATCCTGAGTTCAGGACTGAGTCCGATCATCAGTTGGCGGCCAATGTTGAAACGTTTCTGAAAAAAGATATTCAACCCCACACCCGATTGCCGGTCGAGGTATCCATCATCGGCATTCGTTTCAA
>DISP01000062.1 GCA_002421995.1 Bacteroidales bacterium UBA6207
TTATAAACCAAAAATGAGCAATAGCTGCTTTTAAAACTCCATCTATTTCAGTGTTTTTGTTTAACCAGTCTAAAAACACATCCATTTCATTTTTTACCTCTGTTGCTGAAGGTGCTTGAAAATGAATTCTTTCTTTCCCCATTGGTCCCGACACTACCTGCATTTCATTTTTGCGGTAACAGCCGGTATCAATTCTTTGCATTCCACTCCATCCTGTAGGAAATAGTGCTGCATTCCATCCAAAAATACGTTCCTGGTCAAGTGGTTTATTATATCTTTGAGTTGCATCAAGCATCACTTCAACAACACCTTCTACGTTTCTGTCAATATGTACTATTCCTGCATATTCTATCCCAAGTTTTCTTGCAATTGAAGAACGAACTTGTTCGTAATTTAAAAATTCTCCTTCTATTTCAGAGGATTTTAGAACATCGAGCGTCAAAGTAGATAATATTGTTTCTTCCTTAAATGAAAATCCAAGTGCTCCCATTTGTCCATAAATTTTTCCTTGTAGATGTCGGACTTTGCCTAAAATCACATTAATCTTTTTGTCATTCCATGTGAATATCGGCCAATTGTCATATTCATAAATGTATCTTGCCATGAACAATTTTTTTATTTTGCGGTAAATATATAAATTATTCTCCGCATTATTAAGGTGAATAGCCTGGTTTTTCTCCGCACGCTCCTTTTTTGCATTAGCTACAACTCCCTGCTAAACGCCACTCCACCACACTGCCTAGTATTTGAACGCTATACCCGTAGAACAACGGATAAAAGCACGATCCGTTTTTAGGCGTTTTTAAGTGCTTAATAATGGGATGAGGCTTTGGCCGGTCCAACGCATTACGGCAAACCAAAAAATTGATCTTCGGCTGAAAGGCATTGAGGTAAGGCTGTAGTGTTTTCAAGCTGTGGCATTTAACTTCCCAAAAATAAACATTTTATTCCTGCTTCAATGCCGGGATTTTTTGTTTTTCAGACGAAGGTGGCTGTGCGTTTTTGATAGATTGCGGTTGCTGTAAGGGTGTAAATCCGGTTGGTTTTCGGGCAAGCAGTGGCTTGTCTTTTTAGGCTTTGCACAGGCCGCAGCGATTGCTTGCCAAAGCAGGCAAATCACCGCTATTCGTATTTCACCACCTTGCTAAGCTCGATGCGGGTGCTTCTCCATGCCTGAAAGCCCATGCTCAGCATGGCGATAAGCCAGGTGGTGAGGGCCGTTGCCACAAATACCAACGGACTGATGCTGATGTGGTAGCTGTAATATGAAAGCCATTCGTTGAGCACGAGCCAAAGCGGTGCGGCAATCAACACGTTGGCCAGCAGCACCTTCCGGCTGAAACCTGAGGTGGCGGCTACGAGCAGCTGCAGCCCGGTTGCGCCCAAAATCTTCCTGATGCCAAGCTCTTTGCTGCGTTGCCTGAGGTTGAGTGCGGCCATGCCGAACAGTCCGGTGGCTGCTATCAGGAGCGCCAGCAACGTCACCACCCAAACAAGCCATCCAAGCCTGTTTTCTTCGGTATAGGAGGTTTCGAGCAAGGCCTCAACAGGCAACACCACCATGGGTTGTGCAGGGTAGAACTGTTTCCAGCTTTCGGCGATGAGTGCAGCTGCATCAACATCCTGGTTGAGGCGAACCAGCAACCAGGGATAGCCGTCGTATGGGTCCTGGGTGATGATGAGTGGTTGGAGCGGCTGATGCAGGGGCGCAAAATGAAAATCGCTCAGCACGGCGGTGATCACATAGTCTTTGTCGCGCCTCACTTTTTTTCCCACCGGATCGTCATAGCCGAAAGTTTTTACAAAGGTTTCGTTTACCATGATTTCCCTGTCGGCTCCCGCGCGCGGCAACACGCCTTGCAGCAGGTTCAGGCCCAACACATTGACAAAAGAGGTGTCGGTGTCGAGCACATGAACCATCACCGGCTGGAAGTGTCCTTCGGGGATATAGCCGTTCATGGTGAGTCCTCCGCCCGGAATCTCGCTCACCGCCCCGCAGCTTTCAACAGTGGGCAAGCTGTTGAGCTGTGTTTTGAAAGCCTGCATCATGGCTGCTGTTTCGCCATCGGGCATGGCAATGGCAAAGAGCCTGCCTGTGCTGAAACCTTTGTCGAATCCGCGGATGAACCGCAATTGCTGATGGGCCACAAGACTGCTGTTGATAAAGAAGGCAGCAATCATAAACTGCAACACAATCAGAACTCCCGACAATTGCCTGAATCGTTTGCTGCCGGGTGCTCCGCCTTTGAGAATGGCCACAGGGCGCAAAGAGGCAAGAAAAAAGGCCGGATAAGCGCCCGAAAGCAGGGTGGTGGCCACAAGCACGGGCAGGATGAGCCAAAGCAGGAGCGGATTGCCGTGCAACAGGCTGAGGTCGGTACCCAGCAATGCGTTGAAAGCCGGAAACATCAGCTCGCTGAGCAGCAAGGCAACGAGCAGGGCCAGCAGGCTGTGGAGCAGCGATTCGCCCAGAAACTGCATCACCAGCTCGGAGCGCGATGCACCGATTGTTTTTTTGATGCTCACCTCCATAGCACGTTTCATGCCGGTTGCGGTGGCCAGATTGGTAAAGTTGAAGGCTGCTATCAGAAGCACGAAAGTGGCAATGAGCAGCAGAATATTGAGGCTTGACGCCAGTCCGCTGCCCTGTGCGGGTGAATGCAAATGAACGTCTTTCATTTTTTGCAAAACGATGCCCATACTGAATCCCGTTCCTTCCAGCTTTTTGTTGAAACCGGCATCGAGGATGGCCTGAAAGTCTTTTTCAAGCGTCGGCGCTTTGATGCCGGGTATGGCAGCAACCCAGCTAAAGTATTGGTTGCCGCCATTGAGGTCCATGTGGAGTTTTTTGTCATAATAAAGCGTCTCGAACGAAAGCAGCGCATCAAAGCGGATGGAAGAGTTCGGCGGTGGATCGGCTGCAATGCCTGAAACCACAAAGGTTTCGCGTCCGTTGACAAGCAGGCTTTGGCCCAGGGGATCGGTTTTGCCAAAAATATTGCGCGCAGCCGTTTGGGTCAGCACCATTTTTCTGAGGCCTTTCAAAACATTTGCTTTGTCGCCCCGAAGCAGCTGAAACGAAAAGATGTCGAAAAAGACCGAATCGGCATAAACCATCCTGTTGAGTGGAAAAATCTGGTCTTGTTGTGCCACAAAACCGCTTTGCTCCATCCCCGTTCGGCACATCCGGCTGATGCCCGGCAGCGTTTCGGCCATCAGCGGGCCGAGGGCGGCAGTTCCCTGTTCCGAAATCTGGTTGCCATCTTTGTGACGGTATTCGGTCAAAACCCTGAAAAGTTGTTGGTTATCTGCATGAAAACGATCGAAGCTGTGTTCAAACAACACATAAGCCAGCACAACCAAAAAGGTAGCCAGCCCGATACCGAGCCCGACCACATTGATCAGGCTATAGAGCCATTGTTTGCGCATATTGCGAAAACCAATCCTGAGCAGGTGCAGCAGCATGTGTGTGGGTTTAGGCGTATTTCATTTTGGCTTATTCATATTTAATGGCGTCCACAGGGTTGTTTTTGAGGGCTCTGAGAGCTTGAACGAGCACCGTTACAAGGGCAATGAGGGTTGACAGCAGAAATCCGGCTACAAAATGTCTGAAACTGAGTTCGGTGCGATAGGCAAACCCGCTGAGCCATTCTGACATGAGGTAGTAAACGATGGGGATGCTTATCAGGCCGGCAATCATCACCAATACAAGGAATCCTTTTGTAAGTAAAGTAAGAATTGAGGTTTGGCTGCCTCCCAACACGCGCCGGATGCCGATTTCGCGGGTGCGCTGTTCGGTCGAGAATGCCGAAAGGCCATACAATCCGAGGCAGGAGATCAGGATGATGATCAGGCTGAAATAGCTGAAAAGCGTGAGCATACGTTGTTCGTGCTTGTATTGGCGTGCGTAGCGATCATCGAGAAAGGTGTAGTGAAAGAAATGTTTTTGATCAAATTCCTGCCATTTGTAATTGATGTCGGCCACAGTCCGTGCCATGTCGGTGCTGCGCAGCCGGAGCGCGATGAAGTTCACATGACGGTCACCCAGAATGAAAACGAGCGGTTCGATGGGGCTGTGCATCGAGGCGTAATGGAAATCTTTCACCACACCCACAATCTTACCTTTCACGCCAAGGCCGCAGTTCATCTCCACCTGCAGGGGGTCGGGATAGCCGAGGTATCTGGCGGCGGCTTCGTTCACCACAAAAGCGGTGCTGTCGTCGTTGGGATAATCACGCGAGAAAACCCTTCCCTGTGTGACAGGCAGCCCGAAGAGGTCGAAAAAGTCGTGCCCCACCATGAAGATGTTCATGGTATGCACCTCTGGTTTTGCGGTGTCGCCCACAAAAAACATGAGTCTTCCCGAAAGGTATCCGGGCAGACTGGCCGTTGCAGCAATTTTCTGCACCTCGGGCATGGCACGGAGCTCTTCCACAATCACCTGGCGGTTGGCATACAAAACCGAGTCTTTTGGAAAATGAATCACCATCAGCTGTTCGGTTTCAATGCCTTTGCTGTGGTTCATCACAAAGCTGAGCTGGTCTGATACCACCAGGGTGGCAATGATCATTCCGGTAGAAATCACAAACTGCAGCACGACCAAAATTTTGCGCAGGTTGACAAGCTGCAGGGCGCTCGATTTGCTCATGGAGGCTCCAGGCCTCAGGACATTCACCGGTGAGAAGGACGACAACACGAGGGCCGGATAAAATCCGCTCATGAAACCTAGCAGCAAAAACGTTGCGATGAGCATATAAACCGAGCCTGAATCGTTAAAAAGCAGCCACGACAACGATAGTCTAAGACCGATCAGGTCGTTGAAATAGGGCATTACAAGCTCTGCCAGCGACCAGGCAAGCCCGAAGGAGAGGGCGGTGAGCAGATAGCTTTCGCTCAAAAACTGCATGATCAGTTGCAGGCGATGGGCGCCAGCCACCTTGCGGATGCCGATTTCGCGCGCACGCCGCACCGAGCGTGCCGTGGAAAGATTCATATAATTGATGGCGGCAATGAGCAGCAGAAAACCGGCTATAACTACAAAAATCTGAACCGTCCGCTCCGACACATTGCTTTGACTGTCGTATTGCAAACTTGTGTTGAAATGGATGTGACGCACCGGCTCGTGCGTCAGCACCAGCGCCCCGTCCACTTTCACTTCTTTGATCCAGGGGTCAATCACTTCGGTTGTAAACTGCTGAAGCTTGGCATCAAACCCTTGGGCTGCCTCATCCGAATTGAATTTTACATAGGTATATCCAACCAGCCAAAACCAGTCGGAACGAAAGTCATCGAGGGTCTTCTGCGAATGGGTACTCATCGAAACCAGCGCATCAAACTCATGGTGGCTCAGGTGGGCATCTTTGTCAATCACCCCTGTCACAGAATAGCTTGTCTTGTTGATTCTGAGCAGCTGGCCAAGGGCAGGCTTATCGCCAAAGAGCCGGTGTGCCAGCGTGGTTGTGAGTACCATGCTGCGTGGCTCGGTAAGTGCTGTGAGCGGGTCGCCTTCGGCGAAGGGATAGTCAAACACCTTGAAGAAGTCGGCATCGGCGTAGGTGAACGAGGGTATTTCGAGCATCCTGTCATCATGCCATACAGTGATTCCTGTTTCGGTGTTTGTGACATTCGTTTTAAAGATCAGCGTGGCAGCTTCCACTTCGGGAAAGCGTGTTTTCATAGATTCGCTGATGTTGAACGACGAGAGCGCGATTTTGTCAAGACGACCTCCAAAGTTGAGTGCGGCATTCACACGGTGAATGCGGCCGGCATCTTTCCAGCTGCTGTCGTAGCTGTATTCTCTGGCAATGTATGCATAGATCAGCAAAAAGACCATGATGCCGCTCGTGAGGCCAGCCACATTGATGAGTGCGTAGCCCGGCTGCTTGATCATCCGCCTGAAAGTCGTACGGATGTAGTTGTTGATCAGAATCCCGCTTGTATTCATGTTTTCGGGCTGTTATCTGTTGATTTTTTGCGAAACATCAGCGAGATGTTTTTATCGGTGGGCGGACCCACTTCCACCAGTTCCCAGTCTTTGTCGTATGCTTCAATCTTGTGGCGCAACACCTGCACCTTGTCGGTGGGCGATTTGATGCGTCCCTCCCAGTCGAGCAGTTCCACGCGGTATTGCAGGCTTTGGCTGCGCCCGTTGATGCGCACATCTATTTCGATGTTTTGCTCTTTTTCGAGATCAGGTATGAGAATTACAACTTCTTTCATGCGTTTGGATTATTCGTATTTTAAAGCTTCAACAGGATTGAAAGCAGCCGCCCTGCGGGCATGGAAGACGATGGTGAAAGCAGCCACCAGAACGGCTACAAGCATGGCAATGATTGCCTCGGAAAAGCCGAGACTGATTGTGTAGGCAAATGACGAAAGCAGTTGACTGCTGAAAAGATATCCCAGTGGGATGGCGATGAATCCTGCTATGACAACCAGTATAATAAACTCTTTTCCAATGAGTTGAAGTATTTGGTTGCTGCTGCCCCCCAGCACTTTTCTTATTCCGATTTCTTTTGTGCGCTGTTCAACGCGCAGCGATGAAAGCCCGTAAAGCCCCATAGCACTGATCAAAACAGAAAGCATGGAAAAGAGGCTGTAGAGCTGCATGCTGTTGCGGTCGTCGCGGTATTGCTTCCCGATATAGGCGGTCACAGAAATGCTTTCAAAAGGTGTGGTCGGAAAAAGTTCGTGCCATGTTTTTTCAACAAGCTGTTCCACTTCCTTTTCCGCGTTTTCTGCTGCCTTCACGCATACAACGCCAAAGCTTTCGGGCAGGATGATATAGGCGGCAGGCTCTATTTTTGAATGTACCGAATAGTAATGATAGTCTTTGATCACGCCGATCACTGTGCGTTTCGAGAGCGTGTCCATCCCAAAAGGGCGAAAGCGTTTGCCTATTGGGTCGTCCCAACCAAGAAATTTCACAGCAGCTTCATTCAGTATCACCGATTCGTGCAGGTCGTTGGGGTAGTCTTTTGAGAAGTTGCGGCCCTGCGTTATTGGTATGTCCATGAGCGGGAAGAAATTTTCATCCACATAACCAAAACGTACCATCACCTTGGTTTCGGTGGTATCGTCAAGAAAAATGGTGGATTGATTGCCTGCAACACCGTTGACGAACGAAGCGGCAGCAACACCTTTCACCTGAGGTAGTTTAACAAGAGCATCTTTGAGCAGCGTTGCCTTACGCTCGGGTTCACCGCCTTGCAGAAAAAGACCTGTGACATTGTTACCGTTGAAACCCAGGTCTTTACGCAGTGCAAAATCAAACTGCCTGTAGCTTACCGTTACAAGAAAAATCAGCAAAATCGTGACGCTGAACTGGAAAACCACGAGTCCTTTTCCAAGAAAATTGCCAATGCTGCTGCGCTGTCCCTTTGATCCTTTGAGTACATCCACTGCTTTATAGCGGCTCATAAAAAGCGCAGGATAAATGCCCGAAAACAAACTCACAAACAACCAGATCACAACAAGTGACAAATTCATTGAAATGTCGTGCAACAAGTTAAGCTTCAGCTCGGTGTCGAGCATTCGGTTGAATTCGGGCAGGCTAAGTTCAACGATGATCAACGCCAGCAAGATGGCAAAAAAAGTGATGATCACCGACTCGCCCATAAACTGATAGACCAAATTCATCCTGTTGGCTCCCAACACCTTGCGAACGCCCACCTCTTTGGCCCTCTTCACGGAGCGGGCGATGGCGAGGTTGATGAAATTAATGCTCGCGA
>DISP01000150.1 GCA_002421995.1 Bacteroidales bacterium UBA6207
CTTTGGATTGATTAGTTTTGCTTTTTCGTAGAGCATATAAGTCTTGCCACAGCGTCTGATTCCGGTCAGAACGGTTATATTATCTGTTACAGGGATGGAGTAATTTCTGGAAATCAATTGTTTGTTGGCAATGATTTCTTGATTTTCCAGGATAATACGCTTTAGGATTGTTTCCATATATCACAATATTATTAAATTACACTTTGCAAAAATAGATAATTTTGCAAGTTTTTACTTAATAAATATTATCAATTCACCGTCCATTTATTGTTGGGTCAAACCGCACAAAAGAATTAATTGAATCATCGGGGAGGATGGTTCTAACACGTCAACGACTGGAGAAGTTGATTTGTTGATGCTGACGCGTTTATATGTGATTGGTCCTGATGGCGGTTGTCTTGCTCCATCAACAAATCAACGCATCAACAGATCAACGAATCAACCATGATCTACCAACGGTGATATTTATCCACGGATGAACACGGATTTACACGGATGTTTTCCTGCTGCTTTCAGCATCCGGAAAGGAATCTACCCGGCGCGGCTTTTGATTCTAAAACAGTTTTGGTATTTGGCATGCGTCAGCAACAAATCAACGAATCAACAAATCAACTCCTAAACAACAAATCAACCATTTCAAAAAAGCTTATCTTTGCAGCGCATATATCAATTGTCCTTCCACAAATAAGGTCGTTGATTTATAAAGAAGAGCGGAGAGACTAGGCTCTGCGAAGCTCTAGCAACCTTCCCCGACAGGGAGTGGTGCTAAAACCTAATCCCGCGAAAGCGGGTGATTATAAATTAAATGTGTTACCGATGCAACATGCATGCTTCTTCTGTCACCTTCGCCGAATGCGCTCCAAAAGAGACTGAGGCTTTAACCCGATGGTTTTCGGAAGTTGATCTGCTTGTTGTTAAATTTTCAATCGTATGACAAAAAATACAATTCCCGTCAGGGAACTGCTGAAAGACAGAATATTGGTCCTCGATGGCGCCATGGGCACCATGATACAACGCTACCATCTGAGCGAAGCCGACTACCGCGGCCTTCAGTTCAGCAATCATCCGCGCGACCTCAAAGGCAACAACGACCTGCTCTGCATCACCCAGCCGCATATCATCCTCGACATCCACAGGCAATACCTCGCTGCAGGAGCCGACATCATTGAAACCAACACCTTCAACGGCACCAGGATTTCGCAGTCCGACTATGGCCTTGAGGACATGGTTTATGACATCAACCTGGCTGCGGCACGCATCGCCCGGCAGGCCGCTGACGAGTTCACCGAAAAAGAGCCTGAAAAGCCGCGTTACGTGGCCGGCGCCATCGGGCCTACCAACAAAACAGCCAGCATGTCACCCGATGTGAACGACCCCGGCTTTCGTGCCGTGACATACGACGACTTGGTTGAAAACTACCATGAACAGGCTGCTGCGCTCATCGAAGGCGGCGCCGACATCCTGCTCGTTGAAACCATTTTCGACACCCTCAACGCCAAGGCAGCCCTCTTTGCCATCGGGCAGCTGCAGGATGAGCTGGGGCGAAAAATCCCTGTGATGGTTTCGGGCACCATCACCGATGCCAGCGGACGCACCCTCTCGGGACAGACCGTGGAAGCCTTCCTGCATTCGGTGACACACCTCGAGCTGCTGAGCATCGGACTCAACTGCGCATTGGGCGCCAAAGAGATGCGGCCTTATATTGAAACACTCGCCAGGCAATCAGACCTGCCGGTGAGCGCCTATCCCAATGCCGGTCTGCCCAACGAACTGGGTGGCTACGATGAAACACCGCAGATGATGGCCGGCCACATCCACGACTTTGCCGCCAACGGCTTTGTCAACATCGTGGGAGGCTGCTGTGGCACCACGCCCGATCATATAAAGGAATTTGCTGCACAGGTGAAGCAATTAGCTGTTCGTGCTGTTCCGACAAAAAAACCGGTCTCGGTCTTTACAGGTCTTGAACCCCTGACGATCAGTCGTGAGTCGAACTTTATCAACATCGGCGAACGTACCAATGTGAGCGGCTCGATCCGTTTTGCCCGTCTCATCCGCGAAAAAAAATACGAAGAAGCCCTCAGCGTGGCACGCGCTATGGTGGAGGGCGGCGCCCAGATGATAGATGTGAATATGGACGACGGCATGTTGGACGCCAAAGCCGAGATGGTCAGGTTTTTGAATCTCCTGATGTCGGAACCCGACATTGCACGCCTTCCGGTGATGATTGACTCATCGAAATGGGAGGTGATCGAAGCCGGACTGAAATGTCTGCAGGGAAAAGCAGTTGTGAATTCGATAAGTCTGAAAGAAGGCGAAGCGGCTTTCATCCATCACGCCCGCCTCATCAGACAATATGGTGCAGCCGTGGTGGTGATGGCCTTTGATGAGGAAGGACAGGCAGCAAGCTACGAACGGAAGGTAGCCATCTGTCAGCGTGCTTATCAAATCCTGACCGAAAAAGTGAACTTCCCGGCCGAAGACATCATCTTCGATCCCAATATTCTGGCCATCGGCACAGGCATTGCCGAGCACAACAACTACGCTGTGGATTATATCCGCGCCACGGCCTGGATCAAGGAACACCTCCCCTACGCTAAAGTGAGCGGTGGTGTGAGCAATCTTTCGTTTTCGTTTCGTGGCAACGATGTCGTTCGCGAAGCCATACACGCCGTGTTTTTGTATCACGCCATCAAAGCCGGCATGGACATGGGTATCGTAAATCCGGGTATGTTGCAGATTTATGATGAGATACCGAAGGAATTGCTCGAACGCACCGAAGACCTTGTCCTAAACAGAAAACCTGATGCCACCGAAAACTTATTGCATTTTGCCGAAACCCTTAAGAAACAAGATGCTAAGGAGGAAAAAGCCGACAGCTGGCGCAATGAAGATGTGCTGCAGCGACTCAAACACGCGCTCATCAAGGGCATCACCGACCACATTGAAGAAGATGTTTTGGAGGCCCGGCCACGCTTTGAACGTGCCCTCGATGTGATCGAAGGGCCACTCATGGATGGCATGGGCGTGGTGGGCGATCTCTTTGGAAGCGGCAAAATGTTTCTGCCTCAAGTGGTTAAGAGCGCCCGCGTGATGAAAAAAGCCGTTGCAGTGCTGCTTCCTTACATCGAGATGGAAAAAACCACTGCAAGCAGCTCGGCCGGAAAGGTATTGCTGGCAACAGTGAAAGGCGATGTGCACGACATTGGCAAAAACATTGTCGGCGTGGTGCTCAGCTGCAACAATTTCGAAGTGATTGACCTTGGCGTCATGGTGCCGGCCGAAAAAATCCTTCAGGTGGCTCAGGATGAAAACGTTGACATCATTGGGTTGAGCGGCCTCATCACCCCATCGCTCGAAGAAATGGTGCACGTGGCTTCGGAGATGCAGCGCCTCAACCTGAATTGGCCATTGCTCATTGGCGGGGCAACAACCTCCGAAATTCATACAGCGGTGAAAATTGTGCCAACCTATAATCAGCCCGTTGTGCATGTGCGCGATGCTTCAAAGGTAACAGCCGTCATTGCCAATCTTCTGGCACCGAACGAACGGAGAACCCAATATGTTGACGAAATTAATACGCGTTATGAGCATTTGCGCCACAAATACCTCAGCAGCAAACAAGAAGATCAGTATATAAGCCTGTCGCAGGCGAGGGCCAACAGCTTTAAGGGACTTTTTTCACAGAACACTGTTTATAAACCTGTTAAGCCCGGTGTCAGCATTTTCAAAAACCAGAATCTGAATGAGCTGCTTCCTTATATTGACTGGACTTTCTTTTTCCATTCATGGCGGCTGAGCGGGAAATACCCGCAGATATTTGAAGATGCCGACAAAGGCGAAGAGGCCAAAAAGCTCTTTGCCGATGCCGGTCAAATGTTGAAAATGATTGTTGACCAACAATTGCTTACAGCACATGGCATTGCAGGCTTGTTTCCGGCCAATTCCGAAGGCGATGACATCATTATCTATTTCGATGAAAAGCGCGAAAACGAAGCCGCCCGCTTCTCATTTCTCAGAAACCAGCAAGAAAAATCCGGCGGCCTGCCCAATCTTTGTCTCTCAGATTTCATTGCCCCCAAAGGCACACCTGATTACCTGGGACTGTTTGTCGTTACAGCAGGCCATGGCACCGAAGCCTTGGTGAAACACTACGAGAGCATGCACGACGACTACAATGCCATCATGGTAAAAGTGCTTGCCGACAGGCTGGCTGAGGCTTTTGCTGAGTTTCTGCACGAAAAAGTCAGACGCGAACTTTGGGCCTATGTGCCTGACGAAAAGCTGGCTACATCGCAGCTCTTAGCCGAAGCCTATCAAGGCATCAGGCCGGCACCAGGCTATCCGGCTTGCCCGGAGCATTCGGAAAAACAATTGCTCTTTGATTTGCTGAATGCCGAAGCACATACCGCTGTTTCGCTCACCGAAAACTTTGCCATGTCGCCTGCTGCTGCCGTGAGCGGCTTCTATTTTGCACATCCCGATGCCCAATATTTTAATGTTGGAAAAATCAGTCGCGACCAGATTGAAGACTACAGCAAACGCAAAAAATGGTCAATCGCGGAAACCGAACGACTGCTCAATGCTAACCTCAACTATAAATAACACTGACAATGAAACACTTACTCAAAGTAACAGAACATATCGCCGCAGCAAAAAACACCCTTTTCTCGTTTGAGCTGCTGCCCCCGCTCAAAGGCCAAAACATCGAAAACATCGAAAACACCATTCAGCCGCTGATGGAATTTGATCCCGCATTCGTGAACGTGACCTATCACCAGGAAGAATTTGCCTACAAAACACTTCCCAACGGATTGATCGAAAAAAAAACCATCCGCAAGCGACCCGGAACAGTTGGCATAGCCGCTGCAATCCTCTATCGCTACGGACTGAATGTGGTGCCACACATCATTTGTGGCGGTTTTACCCGTGAGGAAACAGAAAACGCACTCATTGACCTTCACTTTTTGGGCGTTAAAAACCTCCTTGTGGTGCGTGGTGATCCGCAGCCCTCGATGAAATATTTCCAACCCGAACCCGGCGGTCACACCCATTCCGTTGAGTTGGTGCAGCAAATCAGTAAACTGAACCAGGGCATTTATCTCGAAGAAGACCTGCTCAACACCACACCCACCGACTTCAGCATCGGTGTGGCCGGCTATCCTGAAAAACACATCGAATCGCCCAATATGGAATCCGATCTGCATTTCCTGAAAAAGAAAATCGAAGCCGGTGCGGAATACATTGTCACACAGATGTTTTTCGACAATCAGAAGTATTTCAGCTTTGTTGATCGCTGTCGGGCGGTGGGCATCAACGTACCCATCATTCCCGGATTGAAACCCATCACATCAGTCGGACAGATGGGAACGCTGCCCCAAACCTTCAACATTGACCTGCCCGAAGCACTTGTGAAAGAGCTGCTCAAATGCAAAGACAACAAGCAGGCCAAAGAAGTGGGCGTGGAATGGGCAATACAGCAAAGCAAAGAACTGATTGCGAAACAAACACCTGTCATCCATTTCTATACAATGGGCCGGTCGGACAATGTGGTTCGTATAGCAAAAGCAGTTTTTTAAAAAACATAACACACTCAATATCAAAAGTTAACAAAATTTAACCTTTCAGATTAGTTTTTGAATTACTTTTGCATTGCGATGAAAAGTGGATTGTTTCTGAAATTTCTGTCAATTGTAATGGCTGTGATGGTGCTTGCAGGTGCCTCAGGGATCACCCTGAATGCGCATTATTGCACTGCAAATCAAACACTTGAAAAGTCAATCCTCCCTTTTCCCATTGAGTGCAACCAAGCACACGGAAGTGAGGCAACAGCGCAGTGCGATACTGACACAACAGCTTGCTGCCACACAAGCGTCGCTGACAATAAGGTAGAAAGCAAAGGCTGCTGCGAAGATTTTCTGCAATATGTCAAAGGCATCACCGACTTTGAAATGCCTACGCTGAAAATCAAGAAGGTCTTCAACCAGTTTTTGGTTGTCACTGTAAGGATCATCGAATTCTTTTCGCCCTCCAAAAGCAAAGATCCCGCTCCATCGGCCTTTTTAACCGAAGACCCGCCCCCGCTTTCGGGCAAAACCCTCACCATTACCTATCACCAGCTCAAGCTCGATACGCTTCTGGGCTGATTTTTCTTTTGTTCCGGCCATATTGAATGTTTCCGTAAAAAGTTTTATTGCCTTTTTGCGTGCAGGTGTTTAACTGCCTTTGACAAATCGCCGGAATCCAGCAGAAGGGTTTTTCATTTTTCTATTCTTTAAATTCAGATTTACAATGTTTTATAAATATATTCAGCTATTTGCATTGCTGCTTACACCTTGGTTCGTGCAATCGCAAAGCATCGAAGGATACGTTTTTGAGATGAACCAAAGAGACACAGTCGCCCTGCCGGGAGTCAATATTTATTGGGAAGGAACACAAAAAGGTACGGTTTCGGATGGTAAAGGCTATTTCAGGCTGAAAGCAGGCGAACATACGCACTACCTGATTTTCAGTTTTGTCGGGTACGAAAACGACACCTTGCATGTACATGCAGGCGAAGGTACTGTTCGTCACATCATGGTCAACAACCTGAACCTTGACGAGGTTGAAGTACGCACAAGGGCCAAAACGGCATTCGTTTCACGTCTGAGCACTGTCAACACCACCCACATCAGCACCGGCGAATTGCAACGTGCTGCTTGCTGCAACCTTTCGGAAAGCTTCGAAACCAGCGCCAGTGTTGATGTTTCATACTCCGATGCCGTGACAGGAGCAAAACAGATCGAAATGTTGGGCTTGTCGGGTATCTACACGCAGATGATGGCCGAAAACATGCCCAATCTGCGCGGCTTAGCCACCTCTTTTGGGCTGGGTTATATTCCGGGCAGCTGGATGGAGAGCATCCAGGTTTCAAAAGGAACGTCTTCTGTTTTAAATGGTTACGAATCCATCAGCGGACAGATCAATGTCGAATTTAAGAAGCCGGCAACGAGCGAACGGCTGTTTATCAATCTGTATCAAAACCATTTGGGACGCTCCGAGTTCAACTTCAACACGAAATGGCCTGTCACAAAAAAGCTTCAAACCATGCTGTTAGGCCATGTGAGCAGAAATGGCAAATCGCACGATGACAACCACGATGGCTTTCTTGACGAGCCAATCTACACCCAGTTCAACCTATTCAACAGATGGGATTACCATGGCGATCATTTTGAGGCGCAATTCGGCATCAAAGCCATGCAGGAAAGCCGAAAGGGCGGGCAAAGTACCTATGATGCCGACAAAACCCGGGACGAAAACAATGGCTACGGCATAGAAATCAATACCCAACGCTTCGAGTCGTTTTTGAAAACCGGATTCATCTCACGTTCGCGGCCTGCAACAAGTCTGGGCATTCAGCAACAGC
Source organism: Bacteroidales bacterium UBA6207 (assembly GCA_002421995.1). Taxonomy (GTDB): domain Bacteria; phylum Bacteroidota; class Bacteroidia; order Bacteroidales; family F082; genus JALNZU01. Next base: position 7,406 of record DISP01000150.1, read on the forward strand.
TCAGCTTTCACCGGCTTGGTTCGTTTTTCGGACTGCGCGATTATGATGCCGAACAGCTTTCGTATTATGCAAATGCATTGTATCAGTCGTTTATCGTCAACACCAGGCACACCTATACAACAGGCGCCAGCCTTACCCTTGACCGTTACGAAGAACAGCTGAACGACAGCATTTTCAGCCGGAGAGAGGTGGTGCCGGGCGTGTTTTTCCAATACACCTACAGCGATGGCGAGAAAATTAACCTTATTGCAGGTTTGCGTGCCGACCATCACAATACCTTTGGCACCTTTTTTACACCAAGGCTGCATCTGCGCTACAATTTCAATGCACACACCATTCTGCGTCTCTCGGCCGGAAAAGGATTCAGGTCGGCCAACGTGTTAGCCGAAAACATCTCACTGCTTGCTTCAGGCAAACGCATCGTGTTTCTTAACGAACCCACCATGGAAGAAGCATGGAATTTTGGCATCAACCTGAGCAAGCATATTGACATTGCCAACAGGGAATTGACAATCAGCCTCGATGCCTACCGCACCTCATTTGTGAACCAGGTGCTTGTTGACAGGGATTCCGACATCAGCAGCATCCGCATTTACAACCTCGAGGGACAATCACGATCAAACAGCCTGCAGCTGGAAGCCAACTACGAGCTGCTCAAAGGCCTTGATGTGACTGCCGCCTACAGGCTTAACGATGTGAAGATGACTTTTGGTGGCGAATTGCTTGAAAAACCTATGGTAAACAGGCATAAGGCACTGCTGAGCCTCTCGTATGTGACGGCACTCAAAAAGTGGCAGTTTGATTTCACCACGCAGTTCAACGGACAAACACGTCTGCCGGGCACAGAAAGCAATCCGGAGATTCACCAGATGCCGCCGGTTTCGCCCGCTTTTACTATTTTTAATGCACAGATTACCAAATACTTCAGAAAGTGGAGCCTTTACCTTGGCGGCGAAAACCTCACAAACTTCAAACAGGATCATCCGTTGATTGCAGCTGAGAAACCCTTTGGCAGCCATTTTGATTCGGGTATGATCTGGGGGCCTGTCACCGGCATCAAGGTTTATGCGGGACTAAGGTTTTCGATTGAATGATGCTATGCTGCTGAAAAACCCTGAAGCTCATCTGTCATTGGAGGCATTTGGTTTCAGGGTTTTTGCAGCAAACCCAAAACAGAATAAAACGTTCTGTTAGCCCGACCACGCGGGTATTTCAGGGTAATTTGAATTGACAGCTGAATGAGAATAAATTCACGCGCATGTATGCCGAACAGATTTTTTTTTAATTTTGACGATCCAAAAAAAGAAAACGTGCAGAAGCAGTTTCAGGACGAAACAGATTTGTCAAGCATCGGTTTGTTAAGCATCGCCTTCCGTTACCGGAAGCCCTTTCTCATCATTGGGTTGGCTGCAGCTGTTTTGGCAATGATTTTCAGCGGGCCATTCTTCATCACTCCGCTTTTTAAATCAACAGCTATTCTCTACCCCACCTCTTCCAATTCCATCTCAAAGGTATTGTTGAGCACCAATTTCAACACAAACAAAGATTTGCTGGAGATTGGCGAAGACGAACAGACAGAGCGGATGCTTCAGATTTTGAATTCGAACAAAATCCGTGACCGTATCATCCAGAAATACGACCTGATGAAACATTACGAAATCAGGCCGGGATCGGAATACCGGTTCACACGGTTGTACGACACCTATGAAAGCAATATCAAGTTTCGCCGCACAGAATATATGGCGGTGAAGATTACCGTTCTGGACAAAGACCCCAGGTTAGCCTCACTGATAGCCAATGACATAGCCGAGTTGTTCGACTCCACTATGAATATGATGCAGAAAGAGGTGGCATCAAAGGCATTTGTGATTGTTGAAAACGAATACCTGAAGTTGAAGTCGGAGGTGAAATCCATTGAAGACAGCCTCAACGCCATTCGCCGGCTTGGCATTCACGACTACGAGAGTCAGGCCGAGATGCTCAACCAACAATTGGCTATCGAGCTGGCAAAGAACAACAAAGCCGGTATCAACGCCCTTGAGGAACGCCTGAAGGTGCTGGCCCAATATGGCGGAGCCTATGTTTCGCTTCGCGATATGCTCGAACATGAACGCAAACAACTATCCCAGATAAAAGCAAAATTTGAAGAAGCCAAGGTGGATGCAACTCAGGTGCTTCCACATAAATTTGTCGTCACCAATGCCTACGAAGCCGAAAAGAAAGCCTTTCCGATTCGCTGGCTTATCACCTTGATAGCAGTCATCTCATCAATGGGAATGGCGCTGATCATATTTGTCGCGATCGAGAAGTTTTCATCTGAAGAAGTAAAAAAAAAACTTTTTTCAGGACCTACCTTCCACGAAGAAGTCACCTCAAA
>DISP01000209.1:0-6729 GCA_002421995.1 Bacteroidales bacterium UBA6207
TACCGCAAGGTGCTGGCTTTCCCGGGTGTTGATATTGATCAGATTCAGGCACACAACTTTGTAAAGACAATGGCCGAATTTAATCTGAAACCATTGAGATTGAAGAATATAGGCTTTACCTGGCTTTATCCGAGCTATCTCAAATCATCCATCTTCGGAACACATTTACTGGCCAATCCTACCAGTTTGAAGAATTCGAGAAATTATTTTAATGCCGGCTTACAGATTGATCTCGAGCTTGTGCTTTTCTCTTACCTGAAAACTACCTGGTCGGCCGGTTATGCCCGAAAATTTGAGAAGTCATTGCTTCCATCACAGCAGTGGATGTTCTCGATCAAATTACTCGGTAACTAAAATTTCAATCTGTTGTGAATCTGCAAAACGAATGATTTTTATCAATAAGTAAGTAAATTATCCAAGTATATGAAAAACATTTTCAAGGACTTATGGTTGTCTGTCTTGCTCATTGCGGCTGCTTCGGCTGTTTTGCTGCTTTCTGATCTTGAACAAAGAAAATCAAACGTCAGACAAACAAAGAAGTCGCTTCCGGCTATAGCCATCATGCAGATTTCATCAACGCCTTTGCTTGACAAACATGTCGAAGGAATCATTGATGGATTGAAACAAGGAGGTGTGCTTGAGGATGATCTTATAAACCTAAAGAAATACAATGCTTTCGGCGACCTTTCAATGGCAAACACCATCGCGCGTGAAATAGTGAACAACCCATTTGATATTGTAATCACCTCGAGCACTTTGGCCCTGCAAACTTTTGCTAAGGCGAACCAACAGAGTCAAAAAACACATGTTTTTGGCGCTGTCACCGATCCTTTTGGTGCCGGAGTTGGCATTGTGGGCAAAGAAGCTGCCAATCACCCGCCTTATTTGTGTGGTATCGGTACTTTTCAACCTGTTGAGAAGGCGTTCAGGATTGCCAGGGAGATGAATCCGAGGCTGCGTAAAGTGGGAGTTGTCTGGAATCCCGGCGAGCAATGTTCCGAGGCATGTTTGCTTCAGGCACGCCAGATATGTAAAGAACTTGGTGTAATGCTGATTGAGGCCGTTGCCGTAAACACTTCAGAGGTTTCTGAGGCTGTGCGTTCACTTACCTCAAAAGGTGTTGATGCCATTTGGATTGGAGGCGACACCGTTGCAACTGCCTCTGCCCGCATGATTTTCTCGATTGCCGCCCAGTTCAGGATTCCCGTTTTCACCAATGATCCTGCTGATGCGGCAGCCGGAGCTCTTTTTGGCCTCGGTGCTGATTATTATACCGTCGGAAAAATAACAGCACAACTTGCCGTCGAAGTGCTTAATGGCAGACTTCCGTCAACAGTGGCGATTGACAACGTTGTGCCCGAAAAGCTGGTGTTGAACGATTCGTTGATGCGCGTTTATGCAAGTGACTGGACACCCGGAGCAATGGTGAAATCCCTCTTAAGAGGTGATGACAACGCTGATCAAACAAGCAGACAAACAATTGATTTTAAAGATTATATTCAAAAAGGAAACCTCCCTTCAACAGCACAGTTGCTTAGTGCCGATCATTTCACAAATCTTTATCAAAAGCGTAAGAGGCCGGCAAAAGTAGCTGTTGTAACACTGGTCGAAAATCGCTTGCTCGAAGAAGCTGTCAGAGGTGTGGAGGAAAGCATGAAATGGAGTGGGCTGCAGCCCGGCGTGGACTATCAACTCCAATCTTACAGTGCGCAGGGCGAAATTGCACAACTCCCTCAAATCATTGATGCAGTGATACGCGAAAATCCCGATGTGATTGTTTCGGTGACAACACCTGCCATGATGGCTATTGCTGCAAAAGTTAAAGAAATTCCTGTTGTTCTCACAGTTACAAGCAATCCGATCCGCCTGCGTGTTTTTAAAAACGGACGTCCCGATAATATATGCGGTGTTCACGATAACCCTCCTTTGAACGAGTTGGTGCAAATGGCACTCGATTATGATGCCTCGCTTAAGACTTTTGGTATTGTTTACGATCCTTCGCAGATGAATGCTGTGCTTTCTGTGGAGACATTGCGCGAAGTGATGAAGCAACGAAAACTTACTTTGGTTGAGGCAACCGCATCCAATGTTACAGAACTTGGTCTTGCCACCCAGGCATTGATCCAAAGAGGCGCCAAAGCAATCGTTGTTTCTGCCGACAACCTTGTAAATACAGGGTTTTCTGCCATTCACAAAGTGGCACAACCGGCCGGAATCCCAATATTTGCAACCGAACCACAGCTTGTTGAGCAGGGTGCTACCGGCGCGCTTGGTGATAGTTTCATTGATTGGGGAACACAATCAGGGAAACTGGTAGCCAAAGTATTGGCCGGCGTTTCACCCAAAGACCTTCCGCTCTCTGAAACAGAGAAACACAGGCGAATCAATCCGGTTCAGAAAACAATCAGCAAACTGAAAAACCCATTCAAACTGCGTATCGTACAATACAGCGAAACCGAATTTGCCGAAAGATGCCACGATGGCTTGATTGATGGTATAAATAAGTCGGGATTGAAGGAAGGCACAGATTATGAGTTGAAGACACTCAATGCCCAGGGTGATATGACAACTCTGTCGAGTATAATGTCAACAGTAAAAGCAGATCGCGTTGATTTGCTGATGGTTATTTCAACACCAAGTCTTCAGGCAGCGCTCCGTCAGGCTGGTGAGGATACCAGAATCGTTTTTACCGGTGTGGGAGATGCTGTGAAAGCTGGCGCAGGTAAGTCAGAAACAGATCATCTGCCAAATGTGACGGGTATCACTACACGTTCACCTTTTGATGGCATGGCAAAACTGATCAAACAAACGATGCCAGCATGCAAAAAAGTTGGTACGTTGTTTACTCCGGCTGAGATAAATAGTGTTTTATACAAAGATTGGTTCAAAGAAGTACTGAAAATAATGAATATCGAACTTGTTGCTGTACCGGTGACATCAAGTGCCGACGTTGTGCAGTCGGCAACCGAGCTGTGCCGGCAGGATATTCAAGTTGTTGCACAAATTGTTGACAACCTCACACGACCGGGTTTTGCGCTGATTGCCCGCAAAGCAGCCGAAAACAACCTTCCGGTCTATGTTTTCGATAGCGATCAAATGCCTGTGGGAGGAGCAATTTGCCTGGCCAGAGACTATTATGATGCCGGCCTTGAAGCCGCCGAAAAAGCCCTGAAAGTTCTTAACGGAACTTCGCCACGCGATATCCCATTCAGCAATACCCAATCCGAAAAGCTAATGCTGAATCCTGAATTGGTTGAGCAATACAAGCTCAGAATACCCGATGATCTTAAAGCTAAAGCGTTGATATATAACGATAAAAAATAAACTTTATGGAGCTTGTTACTGAGAAAAAAGGAGCAATTTTCATTGTTAGGGCAAAAGGAAGACTGGATGCTTCATGGACTGATTTTTTTACCGAAGCTTTTCTGGAGTTTATCCGACAGGGTGAGCATGATCTGCTGATTGATGCTGAAGGGATTTCTTTCTTAAGCTCGGCAGGCATCCGTTCGCTTGTTCGCATTCACAAAGACCTTACAAAACTTAAGGGCAGGTTTCGGATCGTTAATGCCAACGAATTCGTAGTCAACACTTTGCAGATGACAGGCTTTGGTGTTTGGATCGAAAAAAAAGCAGAGGCTGATCTTGTTGCCATCCATGTTGCTGATGCCGGAGGCGATTTACCAGCTGATTGCTTCCTGATTGAAAAGAATGCTGAAATGAAGCTTTCCATAGTCAACCACTGGGCACCGTGGGAAAAAGCCGATGGTGAAAAGCTGAAAACAATAGATTATCAATCAGTTACATTTTCTGTGGGTGTTGGGTGTCCTCAAGGCTCGGACTCAGAAAACCAAACGATGGTTGGTGACTTTATGGTTGTTGCCGGAAACATCCTTTTTCAGAGTCCGGAAGAGGAGAGCCGACCGGATTTTTTACAACCTCTTGAGAATTTTGTTCCGAAATTCAGGGTGCTGCAAGCAGTGGAGGCAAAGGGCAACATTTCACATCTGATTCGATTTAAACCTAATGCAGAAACTCAAAATTTTTCGGTGAGCGCGTTGATTGAAAAGTGTCATAACTTATTGCAATCTGACAATATTTTGTTTGTTATTCTGGCCGAATCCGATGGAATGGTAGGGGCACAGCTGATTCAATCGCCCACTTTCATCAGCGATTCGATGTCGGTTGAAGGTATTGGATTGAGAGAATGGCTTTCTTTCACAGGCGAAAGGGCTTTCGTTGGCGATCAGGTTTTAGCCGTGGGCGTTGCCTCTTTGAAACCAAACCAACCACTTGAACCTTTACTTCGGCAAACATCAAAAGATGAAGCGTGGTTTTCGCACATTCATGCTGCTGTTTTTCCCTACCAGCCCATTCAAAATGGATTGCTTGATCTTCAAACACAGCTCTCCAGGTTCTTAAACGGCCCCCCGCCCAAAGCTTTGATGCACTTAATAAATGATCAGCGTCCGGAAGCCGGGCTGGGTCAAACAAGGTTCAGCCGTGGTGCAGTTTGGTGTTCAGCGATAAAAATGGAGGAAACATTATGAATCTTGTTATTGGTGCTTTCACAATCGGGCTGATATTATCCTTGCTCTCTCTTGGCATGCTTATCAGTTTCAGAATGATCAGGTTCACAGATATTACTGTGGATGGCTCGCTTACCCTGGGCGCTGCCATCACTGCCGTGTTAATAGCCGCAGGATGGTCGCCACTTCTGGCTACAATGGTAGCTTTTGTAGCCGGAATGCTGGCAGGATCGGTCACCGGTTTGCTCTATACGCGGTTTAAAATCCAGGAAATTCTTTCGGGTATTTTGGTTATGACAGCTTTGTATTCAGTGAACCTGAGGATCATGGGTCGCAGCAATGTGCCATTGCTTGATACAGCCACCGTTTCATTGCCTCTTCAGCATTTGCTATCTCAAATGACTGATGGAGAGCGTTACATTTTATTGTTTGGATGGCAGGTGCCGGTTGTTGATATGGCTGCTTTTCTGTCGAGTCTTCTGTTATGCGCAGTTTTTGCGTGGATGTTGAGCAGGTTTCTTCAAACACATTTTGGCACTGTTCTGAGAGCCACCGGTAACAATGTCCAGATGGTTCGTGCGCAAGGTATCAACAACAATATGATGGTCGTTTTTAGTTTAGCACTTTCCAATGGATTGGTGGCACTTTCTGGTGCGTTACTTGCACAGTACCAGGGTTTTGCTGATGTTCAGATGGGAATTGGGATGATGGTTTGGGGCCTTGCCAGTATCATTATCGGTGAAGCACTTGTTGGTAAATCAGGGATCGGGATTGCCATCGCCGGAACAATCTTCGGTACGATTCTTTTTAGGTTGCTGATTGCGATTGCATTACGCTGGGGGCTGAACCCCAACGACTTGAAGTTGGTGACAGCACTTTTTGTTTTTCTTGCCCTTGTTGCGCCACGGTGGTTTAAGTTTGTTCATGTCAAAATCAATAAAAAATCGAAGCATGCTTGAGATTAAAGGCTTAATAAAAACATTTTTTCCTCATACAATCAACGAAGTCAAAGCCCTGAGAGATATTGATCTGACGATTCAAGAGGGGAGTTTCACTGCAATAATCGGGACAAACGGCTCGGGCAAAAGTACTTTGCTCAATGCCATTGCCGGTACATTTATTCCGGATTCGGGCAGTATTTTGCTGGCAGGACAACCAATCACCTTTTGGCCTGAATTTCAGCGGGCAAAACTGATTGGACGCGTGTTTCAAAATCCGTTTGCTGGAACTGCTGCCGAAATGACAATTGCCGAAAACATTGTTATGGCCATGCGCAGAGGATTGAGTCATCCGCTTTCAAAAGCCGTGACAAGCAAGGCAAGAGCCGAAATCAAAGAAAGAGTGAGTGTGCTTAAAATGGGGCTCGAAGACCGGCTCGACAATCCTATTGGTACACTTTCGGGGGGTCAAAGGCAGGCGCTTACCTTGTTGATGGCAACCTGGCTGAAACCAAAAATCCTTCTTCTTGATGAACATACTGCCGCGCTCGATCCGAAGAGCGCTGCAAAAGTGGCTGAGCTAACAAAGTATATTGTTGATAAAGAGAAACTTACAGCTATGATGGTGACCCATTCCATGCAGCAGGCTGTTGATCTTCCGGATAGGATAGTAATGATGCACAAAGGAAAAATCGTGGCAGATTATCAAAAAGAACACAAACAACGGGTTAGGATTCCTGATCTGTTAGCCACTTTCGACAGAGTTCAAAAGAAGGAACTTTTTGATGAATCAGTTGCAACCTTGCTGCGGGAACAGTACGTTTAGTAGCTTTGCAAATAAAAACAATGCCTTCGTCCAGTAAGATTCAGTTCCCGATTAAATTTCCTGCTTTGTTTTTGTTTACCGTTTGTTTGTTACTGCTTAGCTCATGTAAAAAAGAAAATACTTCAATATCAGGTACATACAAGGGTTTTTTTAATGATTCCGGTACGCAATATGAAATAGAGCTGCTTATTACGGATGACGGGAAAATGGAATGGATACCACTCAGACAAATACCCGGCTATTCTTCCTCTACCTTTCAATATAGCTTTATTGACAATCTTCAGGTGACTATAACTGATAACTCATTATGCGCTTTTTCGGGAATTTGGGTTTATTCCATTGATAATAGGGTGTTGAAACTCATGGCGGCAAAAGATGCATGTGCAGCCCGGATTGCATTGCTCACAGGAGAGTGGACACGAAAGTAACAACCTTTTTG
>DISP01000209.1:6737-10937 GCA_002421995.1 Bacteroidales bacterium UBA6207
TCGTCGTGCAGCAAAGAATCGTCAATTGACATAAACGGTACCTATCAGCGAACAATTCAAATTGAGGGTCTATACTATGATGTAAAACTCACCTTCACAACCGATGGAAAATTGGAATGGAATCCAGTTTCAGAAATTCCTAACCACAGCGCATCGGTCGTTAACTATGTATTGCTTTCGGGAAAGCAATTCCGGATCACCGGCGATGATGATTGCGGAAGTGAGGCTGTTTACGATTTTGTGTTGAACAACAATGTGTTAACACTAAGTTCAACCCTTGATAGTTGTGATGCGCGTCATTATGCTTTGGCAGGAGAGTGGGTCAGACTAACTGAATGATTGACGATTGTTCCATACAAGAATTTCCATGACATTTATTTCGCAGATACGTCCCTGAAGTTATTTTATTTTGACTGGAAACAATTGCCGTCAGGATTAACTGACCGATATTGACAAAATTTTAAGGAATTTGCAACCAATTGCACCTTTTGCTACATCTCAGAGCCAAATTGCATTTTATGAAGTTGAGATTTTTTGTTCCACTGGTACTGCTTACACTGGGTTTAACATTGTTTTCCTGCAAAAAGGACAAAAGTGTATTGATGGAAAGCGGCTTAAACGGCGCCTGGATTAATCCTGTGTATAATGACTCATTGATTGTTTTTAACCGAAGTGAAAGTGTCCCGAAGAATGATTATGCAATCATCTTTTTCAAGAACAACAACCTTATCGAGCGGAAAAATGGTTCATGGTGTGGTACGCCACCTATTGTGTATGAAGATTTTAAGGGTACTTATACCGAAAGGGATGGTATCGTGCGTATGGTAGTTCCATTTTGGGGTGGAATGATGGAAACCAAATGGAAGATTGAAATGCTTGACGATAAATATCTTAAAGTTAAAGTGCTTAGCAACAAAGAAATACCTCTAATATATTAGTTAAACTGTCAAAAAAAAAACCGGCCTGAAAATCAGGTCGGTTTTTTCTTAATTCAATTATTCAATTCACTTATTTTCTGTCAGAGCGTTTTTCTTTTTTCTCTTCTTTTGGTTTTGACCCATTATCTTTTTTATCTCTGCTATTTGTTGCAGTTTTTGTTTCCGGCTTTTCCCTTTTTGTGTTTTCCTGACGAACTTCACGGTTTGGTTTTGTAGCCGGTTTGTTCACATTTGTGCTTTGTTCAGCTTTGCGAGGTGCTTCATTGCGTGGTTTAACTTCACGAGCTGGTGTGCTTGTTCGGGTTTCGCGCTGATTTGAAACGCCTTGCGTGCTTCTTTTGTCGTCCGACCTTTTGGCTTTATCTTCTCTTTCAGTCCTGCTGTTCTTATCTTTTTTTGGGGCAGCATCACGGTTTACCGGACGTTCAACTGCTCTGTCTTTATTGCTACGGTCGTCTTTTCTGTTGTCAAAACCATTTTCACGTCCCCGGTCATTAGAAGGTCTTTCATGCCGTTGCAGTTCACCAGGCTTATTTGTTTTGCGCTCATCCCTTGGTGCACGTCGGCCAGGGAGGTTGTGGTTTTCTGCAGCTCTCTTGGCATAATAGGCTTCTCCGTCGCGTCTCATTTCAGGCTTTCTGTAGGTTTCTTTGTATCTTCCATTGTTTACATTAACAACAACCCTGTTTGATTGACGGCGGTGATGCGTGTAATAATCGTCGCGGTAGTTGTGGCATCTTGGATGGTCATAATGGCGATAGTATGCATGGTAGTGACGGTGTGAATGGTAGTGATAACCATAGTAGTAGTCCCAATAGAATGGACGCCATGGACTCCAGTAACTTGGGTAATAGCCATAATGCCATCCTGAACGCCATCCGTAATAGTCTGGAGATCCGATATATACGATCACTGGCCATTGTGCTACTTCAACATAGGTGGTTCTGACAATGGTAACGCTTTCGTTATTAGCATCTTGTGAAATGTTTCCATTATAGCCGGGATTCGGTGTTTCATCATAATTTGGTTCGATAATATAATTTTCTCCATAAAGCGCATCATCACCAATGAGCTGAATCTGCACAGCACCGTCTTTTTGTTTTTCAACAACAAAGACACCCACATCCTGCATTTCGTCTTTGTCCAGCGCAATTTGCATTACGATTTGGTGAATATTGTCTTTTGGATAGTCGTTCACGAAGATATAATCCACCTCATTGTCCTCGTTCAGATCGAGGTTATTGATTAGATTCTCCGGATTGTTGAGTTCTCTCTCAAATCCTTCAAGTGTTTCTGAATTCTGAAACAAATCCATAACAGCATATAGGTTGAGATTGTCGCCAGGGAGTCCTAATTTTTCATCTTTATCATTTGCAGCAAAAACTGGTGCAATTCCTTGAAAAATGAAGGTCAACAGTGTAAGATAAATGAGCTTTTTCATGGCTTTCAAGATTTATTGTGATTTATGCTCTCTTTTATCCAAAAGCTGTGCCAAAAAATATATTGCTGGTTTTATGCCTGGAAATGTTACGTATAATTATGTTTAATTATATTTATAAGTGTCTATAAAACAATTATATAAGGAGATAAATATTTTTTACTCAAAACTCTTTTTAAGTGCATAAGTTTCTCTCAGGTGTTTGTATAATTGTTCAGCTTCGCTGTAATTCAGGGTCTGTTGCCCGTCACTCAAAGCGCGTTCAGGACATGAATGTACTTCCACAATGATTCCATCAGCGCCGGCCATTGTTGCTGCCAAAGCCATGGGTTCGATGTGGTTTCTTAGGCCGACACCATGCGAGGGATCCACGATGACCGGAAGGTGCGATTTTTCTTTCAGAATAGGAACTGCATTCAAATCAAGGGTGTTGCGGTAAGCTGTTTCAAAGGTTCGGATGCCACGCTCACACAGGATAATCTTCTCATTTCCACCTGAGAACACATATTCGGCTGCTTGTAGCAACTCTTCAATAGTGCCAGAAAATCCTCTTTTGAGCATCACAGCCTTGTCAACCTTTCCTAACTCATCAAGCAAGTTGAAATTTTGTGCATTTCGTGTGCCTACCTGAAAAATGTCAGTGTAGTCATACATTTCTTCCACCTGACTCAGCTGCATCACTTCAGTGACCACCTTGATGCCGGCTGCTCTGCATTTTTGTGAGAAGACCTTTAATCCTTCAAGTCCCACACCTCTGAATGCATAAGGCGAAGTTCTTGGTTTGAAAACACCTCCACGCATCATCCTGATATTATTCTTTTGCAGATGCTGAATCGAATCATCAATCTGTTCAGGTCCTTCAATTGAGCAGGGCCCTGCAATGATTGAAAAATGATCGCGACCGATATGTATTCCATCGCCAAGGTCAACATCGGTCATATTCACTTTCCATTTTTTTGAAACCAATTTGTAAGGATCCGTCACGCGGTGAATATCCGCAATGCCCGCCAGCTGACCAATTTCGCGCAGATCGAAGTCCTTCTTTCCAACGCCAATCAGGTAATGATTGAATTGGGTTTTAACCTCATTAACCTGGTAACCGATGCCATCAATCTTCTCTTGTATGCGTTGTTTTTGAGCATGGGTGATAGATTTTTTCAGTTGAATTATCATTGTATCTCTCTGTTTAGTAGTTTGTTAAAAAATGTGGTGATTCCGAGATTTTCATCGTTGGCATCCAAAGCTTTTATAAAAGCTGAACCAATTATTGCTCCTTCGCAATGTTGCCACACCTGCTCCAGGTGATCGTTTTTCGAAACACCAAAACCAATCATCACCGGATTTTTAAGGCTAAGCTGTGAAAGACGTTCAAAATAGCTGACCTGTGTTTCGGAAAAAACATTGTTTCCTCCTGTTGTTGCTGATGATGAAACCGCATAAATAAAACCTTTTGATAAGCGGTCAAGGTAGCGGATCCGATCATCTGGTGTTTGCGGCGTAATTAGGAAAATTGGATAGATGCCGTAAGATTCGTACAGACTTTTATACTCATTTTCGAAGATGTCGGGCGGTAAATCTGGCAAAATCAGTCCGCTGACACCAATACGGGCAGCATTTTCGAGAAACCGCTCAAATCCAAACTGCATCACAGGGTTGAGGTAGCCCATGAAAACCTTTGGAATACTGATTTTTGAACTTGAGCTGTCCAATAAATCAAACATTTTCTGAAGACTGAAACCATTCTCAAGTGCAATGCTGCTGCTGTTTTGAATGATGGGGCCATCGGCAAGCGGATCGGAATAGGGAATGCCGATTTCAATAAGG
>DISP01000111.1:0-21518 GCA_002421995.1 Bacteroidales bacterium UBA6207
CACCCATCAGTGAGTTGTGGGGCGAGGGCAACACTGCTTATGTGAACAACGAAATTTTGCCTGTACTTCAAAAATACAGCAAGGTGCAGCAGCTCTCCTACGGGCATACGCATGCCTACGAACGCGGTGTGATTGAGTCGAATACAAATGAAGGCGATTTCAGAATCAGCTGTGTCGGAGGTGGAGGAGGCAACCGCGACCGCTGGGGAGAATACACAAATACGGATTATCCGGAGGTTCATACAGCCTTAGATCATTATTTCTATGTGTTTTTTGATATTGATCTGGCCGATCGCAGTTACGAAGGGAAAATGTTCGACCTGGGAAATACCAATTTATTGGCAACCAACACTGTAGCTGATAGTTGGCATCGAAAACTAAACCAGCAGGCTCCCGACAAACCAACGCTTGTTTCAATAGCCAATCAGCCCGAACTGCACCTTCTCTTGTCGGCAACTTCATTCTCAGGCACGGATGAAGTGATGTCGGCACAATTCCAGATAAGTAATTCAAGCAACAATTACACACTGCCTGTATTCGATATTACCAATCACTGGCAGAATATTTATCAGGTTGACAACCAGTTTAATCCAATTGACAGAAATGCCGGAATTGTACTTTCGGAATGCAATGTCCCGCATGGAACATTGGAAGACGAGAAAACGTATTATGGCAGAATGCGTTACCGCGATCAAAACCTTCGCTGGAGCGAATGGTCTGATGAGATTGCTTTTGTTTACCACGACCCGCAAGGTATCGGTGAGGAAAACGCAAACGACTTCTACCTGCACCAAAATGTGCCCAATCCGTTTAGTACCACAACCGAGATATCATTTGTATTAAAAAAATCTGCTCATGTGAAGCTTTCGGTACATAACAATTCGGGCAAACTGCTATTTACACTTATTGACGGTGAACATGATGCAGGTAGTTTCAGTCATACTTTTGACGCATCGCATTTATCATCAGGAACTTACACTTATATATTGGAAGTTGACAACACTTTTTCAAGCAGGAAACTGACAGTCGTTAAATAGGCTTGCAAAAAACCACCTATGCACAAAAGCAACCATTTATAACGCACTATATTTGAGTGCATTACTGGCTGTTATTAAAACTTTTCTGCTTCAAAACGAAGGCATTCTCGCTAAAACCCGCCAGCATGATTGAATGAAATGGTTGGACGAAGCTCACGTTTAGCCGTTGCATTCGCTAATTTCACCGACTTGTTCGCTAATGACGCTTCTTTCGCCAAAAAAGCATCAGGAAGTTAGCGGCAGCCCCCCAAATCAGGACAAAAAAAAGAGGCCGCCCATTACAGCAGCCTCAAAAACAATTACAAACCAATCAATGATTAACGGGTAATCATCATTCTCTTAACACTCATATTCTGATTCATGATAAGATTCACAGTATAAACACCGGCCGGAAGATTTTCAACATTTACTTTATAGGTATATGAACCAACCGCATGATATCCAAGCTGTTCACTTTTAACCACACGACCACTTAGGTCAGCTATTCTGATACCCACATTTCCGCTTTCGGTCACCTGATATGGGAAAGTTGTATTTACAGCAGCAGGATTTGGATAGTTTTGTCCCAACAAAGCAGTCTGCTTGAGCTCATGTTTTGCAATTCCTGTTGATGTTGTTGCATCGCCAAGTGATGCAACCTCCTCAGCTGTTAACACAACATCCCAGATGGCAACTTCAGAGCAAAGCATTGTGTTGTCTTCACCGTCTTCATCAGCAAAGAGTAAGAAGGTAGCATCGAGAGCATCACGACCATCGAGGTCCTGACCTGTGCCGTCAACCCACAGCTCACCATTCATATAGATTTTGAAGAATTCGCCATTCTTTGCTGTCACGATCATCCTGTACCAGGTGTTTTCGGCAACGACATTAGCTGAATAGCCAAACCTCCAGGCACCAATGAGATTGTCAGTATTGATAAACATCTCGGCGTCATTTGAGTTGTCAGTTGACGTTTGGTAGATTGCATGCCAAAGCGATGCGGCAGGCATCAGGATATCCATTTGAAGCGAATACTCATTTACAAGTGTTCCACCGCCATTGGGACTAATATTATGTGTCATAACCAGGTGGCTTCCAACACCAATTTCAGTAGCCAGGTTGCCATCAACAGGTCCGTTGACGGAAGTTTGACTGCCAGTGAGTGTCAAGGGACTGCCAACAGTGGCGGCAAGCATGTCCATCGGATCATCAAATTTCCACTGTCCTTTTCTTTGCGGGAAGGTAGGTGATGGAGCGCCGGTGGTTGCATCGCCCAACTCCAAAGCTTCATCAGCAGTGAGTGCAACATTCCAGATTCCGATTTCTGAGCACAACATCGGGTTGTCTTCGCCATCTTCATCAGCAAAAAGTAAAAGAAGATCACTCAGGGCATCGCGGCCATCAAGGTCCTGACCGGCACCGTCAACCCACAATTCGCCATTCATATAGATTCTAAAAAACTCACCATTCTTTGCTGTCACAATCATCCTGTACCAGGTGTTATCAGCAACGGCATTGGCCGAATATCCGAACCTCCATGCGCCAATGAAATTGTCGGTATTGATAAACATCTCGGCATCATTTGAATTGTCAGAGGCTGTTTGGTAAATAGCATGCCAAAGCGATGGTGTCGGCATAAGGATGTCCATTTGCAGAGAATATTCGTTCACAAGGCTACCACCACCATTGGGGCTAATACTGTGTGTCATAATCAAATGGCTGCCAATTCCGATCTCAGTAGCCAGATTACCGTCAACAGGGCCGTTCACAGAGGTTTGGCTGCCAGTAAGTGTCAGTGGATTGCCAACAGTGGCTGCAAGCATATCCATCGGATCGTCAAATTTCCACCAGCCTACGCGCTCCGGAACACTTGAAAAAACTGCACTGCCAACCAGCAGTACAAACATCAATAAGAATAGATTTTTTTTCATAACATAAGTTTTAGTGATTAATAGAGGTCATTTTTATGGTTTGATCAATCTTTAAGTATCCACATACGTTCGTTTGTATCATCGTTGCCACCATACTGTCTTGCGAGTGCTGCTTCAACATTTTCCCTGTTGTAGGACAATTCTTTTGAAGGGTACATCCAGCGCAATGGCAATTGTGAAGTCACGCCATTGAGGTTTGTTGCAGGATTGACAGGCAATTCAGGGTAGCCGGTTCTGCGGTATTCATAATAGGAGTTCCAACCATCCTGCATGAAGCCCATGAAATAGCGTTGCTGCCAGATTTTTCTGAGTTTTTCATCGGTGCTTCCGGTCAAAGCTACCGAAGCTTGTGCCACATAGTTATTGATGATGGTGGTTGTGATCTTCATTCCGTGATGGTATTTAACATCATCGGGTGTGTTCAGCGCGGTGAACTGCATGGCTGCGATAATACCTTTTTTATAAAGATCGTTGGCATCGCCGCCTGTCCATCCTCTGAGAATACCTTCGGAAATGATAAAGCATTGCTCTGCATAGCTCAGCAAAAATGTTGGCTCTCCCTGTTGCAAGGCATAGTAACGTGGATTTACACCACTGATTTGGTTGGCAACATAGCGGGCTGCAATAGAGCTGTAGTTGTCCGACGGATCAACACCCACATATGCATCCCAGCTCGATGGTGTTTCGCCACCATTTATTTGCGCCAGGGCAGGCTCAGCATAATAAAACATCCTGTAATCATGCAGCTCCTTCATTTTGTCAATGATGGTGGTACTCATGATTGGATATTTCCTGAAATTGCTGTTGTAGAAAGGATAGTATTCCACCTGAAGGTTCGAATAGGTTGTTTGGAAATTGTCGCTGTTCGATGCGAAAAGAGGACCGGTGGTTACAATGTTGTTAAACCTGTTGATAACGTTCAAGTCAGGATCAGCTGTTTTTTTCCACAGATGTGAAAGCACTTTCAAACTGAGGCTGTTGGTTGCAGCCTGCCATTTGGCAATTTTACCTTTATACACCGGGTCGCCATCAAAATTACGGCCGGATGCAAAGTATTTAGCCGCAGAATCCAACTCGTTCAATATTCCGATAAATACCTCTTTCTGTGGATCATACTTAGGTTTGATAATATCATCTTCACCCTGTAGTGCTTCGCTGTATGGAATATCGCCAACAGCCAGTGTAAGTCTGAAGAAGGTGTATGCCCTGATAAAATGACCGAGTGCTTTGTAAGTGCTTGCGGTGACAGAACCTTCGGCTGCATCCTGCATTTTTTGCACATTGGTAAGATTCACCAGTGAGGCAAAGGAAGTGCGATCGAGCTTGTTGTACTGATAATTGTTGGCTCCTTCCATATAGCTGATGTATTTTGCCAGCATGTCTTTATACAGGAAGTCAACACCAACATGCGGATATTGCATGGTTTGAAGTATCAGGTTTGTTGCAAGCAACGAAGGACTCACTTCCGAAGTCTGATTGGGATCGGTATTGAAATCATCAAATTTTGAGCAGGCGTTGAACGACCATAATGCGCTGATCATTAAAATGATATATAATATTTTTTTCATGGCATTAAGTTTAAAAGTTTGTCTTGAGATTAAGTCCGAAATAGCGTATCGAGGGCGACACCAGGTCCCATGATGAACCATAGTCGGGATCGGTCATTTTGTATTCCTTACCCCAATACAACAGGTTTTGGCCAACAATTGAGATACTCAGATCACTGAGTCCGATTTTTGATGAGGCATCTGCCGGAACTTTCCAGGTAATATAAAGCTCTCTGAGTTTGAGAAAAGTCTCATCCAGAATATTTTGACTTCTCCAAGACCATGCACCGGTATGGTAGCGGCGGATATAACCTTCGTAGGAAACCTCAACATCATTGGGCTCAAAAACCCGCGTATCGGAAAGAATCTGACCATAAGTGTCATACTCAACAGTGCCTGAAACAACTTTCACACCAGGGCCAACATAATTTGTCAGGCCATTAACAACCTCGTCGTAGCGCCATTGGTTATCTGTATCAATATGTGCACCCGAATGCCAGAGCAAGGCATCAAGCCGCGAAAACGACATGCCGCCTACACGACCATCCACTGAAAAGCCAAAGGTAAAACTCTTGTATTGCAGCTCCGAATTGACGCCCCAAACCCAGTCAGGATTGCTATATCCATGCACACTCTGGTAATTGGAGATAACAGGCATCCCATTTTGGTGAATGATATTTCCGTCAGGATCGCGCTGCCAGTCATAAACCGAATAAACATCAACACGGTTTCCGACTTTTATCCATGGTAGATCTTCGGTATAAAGTGAGTCAAGTTTTGTGTAATAGGTGATGTCTTTTGCCCAGTTAAAGTTAATATTCCACTTCAGATTGCGTGTTGCCACGGGTGTCACTCCAAAGGTGAGCTCAAGACCTTTTTTCGTTGTTTCTGTTTCAATATTAATGTATTTCTGGCTAAATCCGGTTGCATCACTAATATCAGCAAAATCAATCAGGTTATACTTTCTCTTCTGGTAATAGGTGAGATCGAATTTGAGCTTGTTGCTGAAAAATATCGCTGCAGTTCCAAATTCAAAAGTCTGCGAAGTTGTTGGTTCAATGTCACTTCCACGCAAATCGAGCGGGTAATAAGCTGAGTTATATCCACCCCACGATTCGTTTAAAATTGTAAAGTTTGTAGCAATATCATAAACGCCTGGGGTGGCTTTTGTAACAGTCCAGGAGGAACGGAGTTTCCAAAAATCGAGCCATTGTATGGCAGGCAAAACCTCTGAAAGAACAAAACTACCCGAAACAGACGGATAGAAATATGATCTTTCAGCCTCAGAAAGCGTTGAATTCCAGTCGTTTCTTCCAGTAACATCAAGATAGGCCATACGCTTGAAACTAACACCGAGCCGACCAAACAAACTGTTCACCTGCTGCCTTTTGAGGTCAGTGTCCCACTCAATAGGGTCTTTGGAAGCCCGGAGCGAATAAAATCCTGGAACGGAAAGCCCACCTTTGGTATTTGCCTGAAAATAGTCATCTTTCTTGAAATAGATTGTACCTCCTGCCAGACCTTCAATTTGCAAATCGCCAAAAGTTTTGTTCATGTTGAGGATTAAGTCGTTGTTAAGGCTGTAGCCTGTTGTTTTTTCTTCGGAATAATAACCCAGCGAACTCCACGAGTTTCGTGAGCTGATTGGGTTGCGCGAGATGCTTCTGTTAAGGTAAAAATCGAGCCCGCTGCGCATCATCAGCTTCATCCAGGGATTGAGCTGGTATGACAGTGAGGCATAGCCATTCATAATGTCGCGGTCGGCTGTCGTGATAACCTCATTGGCAAGATACCATGGATTGTCATACCAAACCGTATTGAACCAATTCTGTGAGATGTTTTTTTCCATCCAGTAGTTCTTATACTCATTGATATCCCATTCTGCACCTACCCATCCAACCAGGTTGTATAAAAATCCGCCGGAATACTGGTTTCCCCTGATGTTTGGAGAAATGTGTTTTGAGTAGGTTACGCCCGATTCAAGGTTAAAACCATTGAGTTTCATTTCGCCGCTGAGCGAGTAGGTTGCCTTGTTTAGTTTTTGATTTGGAAACTGCCCCTTTTCATAAACATGTGATATAGAAGCTCTTAAACTTCCATTCTCACCTTGGTTGGTGATGTTGATGTTGTTATTGGAGATCAAGCCGAGTTCCTGAAAATTTTTAAGGTTGTCTTTTCCCTTCGAAACAAGCGGTACACTGTCCTTCCAAACCATTTCGAAAGGGTCCCACAAACTGGTGGTGCGGCCAATGTCGAGTTTATCACCCCACACATAATCATCGCTATACTTACCATGCTCGCCTGACGAATATGATTTTTGCGTTTCAGGAGTTGTGATAAACCCCAAATTGAACATTGTAGAACTGTTGAGTGATACGCTGAGACCCGGTTCTTTTTTACCTTTAAGGGTCGTAATCATGATGGCACCGTTGGCTCCTCTTGATCCATAAAGCGCTGATGCTGTTGCACCTTTCAAAACGTCAATGCTTTTGATGTCATCAGGACTTATATCATTGAGTGTGGTGTTGGCATTCGGGATTCCGTCAATAACTACCAAAGGATTCTCTCCCCTAAGCATCATCACAGGCTCCTGGCCGAAATTGGTGCTGTTGAAAATGGTTAAGCCCGCAACTTTACCTGTTAGAGTTGTTGTCGGGTTTGCATGTTTTACGGTCTGAATTTTGTCGCCATCCATTTTTTGAATGGCATAACCCACCGCTTTTTCCTCGCGCTTGATGCCAAGAGCAGTGACTACAACATCGTTGATCATGATACTGCTTTCAGTCATTCTGACATCAAGCTGCATGCCCGGCTTCACTTCAAAGTCCATGGGATTGTAGCCAACATACGAAATCGTGATCGCCTCCTTATCGCCGGTAACCACAATTTCAAAAGTTCCGTCAAAAGAAGTGATCGTTCCTTTGCCTGTGCTTTTGATGATGATGGTTGCGCCGGGCAATGCTTCGTTGGTTTTGCTGTCGGTGACCCTCCCTTTCACCGGACCACTTTCTTCCTTGATGGTTTTGGGTGCAATAATAATCTGCCGGTCTTTGACCAGAATACTTGTTTTTGAAGCATCAAAAAGTTTTCCGAGTATATCGGTAATGGAAGTTTCAACAAAATTGACGGAGGTTTTTTGCTTTAAGTCAATCGTACGTTCATTGACCAGAAATTTGTATTCGCTTTTTGATTCAATGGCTGTGAGCACTTCGTTGATAGAAACATTTTCCATCTTGAGTGTGATCTTCTCTGATTGAGCAAAAAGTGATGTTGCTAAAATGTTGTAAAACAACAAGATGAGAAGTAGATGTTTAATTTTCATAGAATAAAATTCGTTTTTGGTATAGACACTATCATAACATGACACCTCAAATAACCCGGTGTCGGATAAAAAAATTCAACATAAATAAATATGGAAGAGCGGTGCTAATGCTCTATTATAACACCTTAAGGTGGCTCAGCGTTGAAGGCATGCGGCTGTTTCATCGTTTATTTTGTTTCTGGTTTGAAGCAGGTTTGATAATGATTTTTCTTTTGGTAAAAGTTCCGTCGTCCTGATACTGCGGTGCTTGTTCTTCGTAAACAAAAGGCGAAGCCAACTTCAACAAAGCCAGCACCTCGCTTAACGTTTCGTTTTCGAAGGTGGCCCTGAACCGCAGGTCTTTGATGTCGCCCGCTATTTCAATTTCAGCATTGTATTGATAGCTTAGACGGTTCGCGATGTCGCTGAGGCGATCGTTTCGGAAGATGATTTTTCCATCTTTCCAGGCGAAAAATTTATAGGCGTCTGTTTCCTCCAAACTTGTATGACCGTTTAGCACATCAAACCGCAGGTTTTGGTTGGGTTTCAAGGGGTATTCTGATTTGCCCCTGGCAGTACTGACGGTGACTTTTCCTTCGGCCAGTGTCACAAAATTTGTTGCCAGCTCCTTGTATGCCATCACATTGAACCGTGTTCCGGTGGCAGTTACATCAAAATGCCTGGTCTGCACGGTGAAGGGCTTTTTTACATCAGCGCTGACTTCAAAGTAAGCTTCGCCATTCAGTTTAACAATCCGTTCGCCGGCATCAAATTTTTCGGGATAGCTGATGGTACTTCCGGCGTTGAGCCAAACCTTTGATCCATCAGGAAGCTGAAGCTGACTCATCGCACCAAAGGCGCTTGTGGTCTGAATCCAGTTGTTGGCAGACTCAGAATGCTGTCTGGTTTGAAACAGCAGAAACATGGAGCCAAGCAAAAGTGGAATAAACAAAACCGCTGCAATTCTCTGTAGCAGTGGCAATATTTTTCTTCGTGCCGGTTTCGGATTGATTTGTTTCAAGGCAGCATCAAAGGATTTTTCGACATCCAGATTTGGGTGCAGCGCTGAATCCCATAATGCTTTCGATTCTTTGAAGTAACGAAGATTTTCATCGTTTTCAGCTAACCAGTTTTCGAGTTGCCGACATTCGTCAGATGTTGCAGTACCACCCAAAAAACGGGCAATCAACATGTCAACAGATTCGGGTTCGGACATTGAATAGTGTTCCATAGTATTGTATAGACGTTTAATAAAAGAATTACCACACAAAAAGAAGAGATTTTTTTCTTTTTTATTCGGCTTCTCCCAGAAAATCGTTAAGACTGATCCGCAGCAGTCCCACTGCCTTGCTGATTTGGTATTCAACGGTGCGCACTGAGATTCCGGCCTGATCAGCTATTTGCTGGTAAGACATGGCTTCGAAGCGATTTTTTCTGAACGCATCAGCATACTCCTGCGGGATTGCTTTGAGTGCACGTTCAAGAGCCTGCTGCAATTGACTGAAATGAATAAACTCATCCGTTATGTCGTGTGTGAGCAGTGATAAACCTGGTGTCGCGGCAATATGGCGTTTAACAATATGTTTGTGCCTGAGATAGTCAATGCACTTATTGCGCACTGCTTTCATCAGGTATGATTTCAGTGAGAAGGTGATTGTCAGATCTTCCCTGATTTCCCAGAGGTGTACAAGCGTTTCCTGTGTGATTTCTTCGGCTGATGTTTTGTCGCGCAAAATACCAAAGGCAAAGCGAAACAGGACAGGAAATTGTTCACGGTAGATCGTTTTAAACGCCTCCATGTCTCCCGATTTCAATTGACCGGTAAGCCATGTTTCATGTGCAGCATTTAAACCATCCATCCTTTGTTTCTTTCGACAAAGTTAGTGGTTTTAATCAATTTGCAAACGATTGTTGTATCAGGATGTAATTATAAGCCGGCTTCCGAACAGCAAAGCACCGGTTGCGGCATAGCAGATTACTTTACAAGTTGTTCGAGCATATCCTCGATGTCGCCTGGTGTTGACATGATTTTGCTGAAAGTTCCCATTGTCAGATCAGGAAAAGACAAGGCAATGCGGTAGCGGCCATGCAACATATGCACCTCTTTGCCGATAACCAACACTTCATAGGGCAAAAAAGCTGTATGTTTTGGATTTCCCTTGTCAATGATGGGCAGGAATTTGGCTTCACCATTTGGTCCACCGAGTGCAAAGCCATAGAGACAAAGCTCCTTGCCGGGAACACTCACTTTATAAACCAGTTTAACACCGGGCGTTCCTTTTTTTGCTGAAGCATCAATTTTGGCTACAGCAGCCGTAAAGCTTTCAAAACTCCCAAGCTCAACGGTATCTTCGAAATAGGGCATCCCCATCATATAATGATAACGCTGCAGGTCCTGACCACTGATTCCATTTTCTGAACCAAATGGTGTGCCTGCGAAAGTTCCCGATGCCTTCATCACGCCTTCAATTTGCTTGTTGAATGCAGTAATATGCGCTGTAACCTTGCTGTAATCCTTTTGAAAATAAGCATTAGCCCAATAAAACGGATTGGTATAGCTGACGAGTGTTTTTCCGCCTTCGCTGGTGATTCCGATCTTCATTGCCGAAGCGAAAGCACTTAGTCCACCTGTTTTTTGCACCGCAGCTTCCAATTCTGACGAGCCAATCACAAAAATCCAGCGGCTCATATCATCGCCGGGTTGATACTGACCCAAAAGCTTCAAGCCCTGCGACTGAAGCCCGGCTTCGATTTTCGACTTGATTTCAGGCACCGGTCCCGTTGTCTCAAGACCAAGAATGTAAGGTTTAAGCAAAGATTGTCCTGTTGCACTGCCCGTTGTCAAAAGCAATACAAATAATAAACTGTAAAGTGTTTTCATTTTATCTGATTTGGTGCTGTAAATGTATCAGAAAAATTCAATCGTCTGCAATTTGTTTTAAAAACAAAAAAAACATTTTCAGGCGGTTTATTGAAACAGCAACAACCCCTTAGCTTTTGAGAAAAAATCTGGCAGATTGATTGTTCTCAAATCTTTGTCAGTGCAAATCATTTTTAGTCAGTCAATAATGTCTGGCACTTGAGCTTTAATTTCGAGAGTGGGGTATGTACAGAATGATTGTCTGGTTTTACTAATGTAAATGACAGACATGAATGATGTACATAACGAAGCCATCGGAATGGAAGACAAGCACTATCTGAAGAGTTTCACGATATCGTTGCCGTTGGCATAAATCATCAAAGCAAACAGGATAATCATTCCGATGATTTGGGCCACTTCCATAAATTTATCGCTTGGTTTGCGACGTGCAACAATTTCATACATCAGGAAAGCAACGTGTCCTCCGTCGAGAGCAGGAATCGGCAAAAGATTGAGCACAGCCAGCATGATTGATAAGAATGCTGTGAGGCGCCAAAAGCTTTCCCAATGAAACTCGGCAGGAAAAATACTTCCGATGGTGATAAATCCACCCACGCTCTCATAGGCTTTAACTTCGGGCGAAAAGAGCAGTTTCAGCTGTTTCAGATAGCCTCCGATCCCATCCACTGTTTTTGCCATGCCGGCAGGAACCGCCTGAACAACCGTAAAGTCTTTCTGGTTGAGTGTGAAAAATGCATCCAATTGCTGCTTCGGAAACACCCCGATAAAACCAGCTTCGGGCACATCCATCGCATAGCTGAGTGTGTCGGCACCCCGGATAACACTTACACTAACGTTTTGACCTTTATACTGTTGAATAGCCTCCCTGAAATCCTGAAAATACCTGATCACACGGCCATTGATGCCCAACAGGCTATCACCTTGCAGCAGACCTGCATCGCGGGCAGGCGAATTTTCGGGGAAAGATTCCACGATGAATGGAATCCTCACCGTCAAAAACATGGGCGATTTGTGCTTGACAAGTTTCCCGATTGCGCCCTCCGGCAATTGCAATGTTTGCCGCTGACCTTCGCGCACCACCTCAATCGTCTTTGCCTCTTCAAGAATGAGTGTTAAGGGAATTTTATTAAAATCCTCCACATATTGCCCATCCACCGAAACGATTTTATCGCCGTTTCTCAGGCCAAACTCCCTTGCAAGAGAGTCGGTGGCAACACCATATTTATTGGCTTCTGAGGTAGAAAGGTATTGCTCGCCGTAGGCACTCAGCATCCCGATATAGATTACAAAAGCCAGAACAACGTTCATGATCACGCCGCCAAGCATGATGATCAATCTTTGCCATGCGGGTTTTGAGCGAAACTCCCAGGGTTGGGCAGGCTGTTTCATAGCTTCCTTGTCGAGCGACTCGTCAATCATGCCGGAAATCTTCACATAGCCCCCCAGGGGAAGCCATCCCATACCGTATTCGGTCCCTTTCCAGGTAAATTTAAAGAGTGAAAACCAGGGATTGAAAAAAAGATAAAACTTCTCCACACGGGTTTTAAACATTTTGGCTGCTGCAAAGTGGCCGAACTCATGCACAATCACAAGGATTGACAGGCTGAGCAAAAGCTGTAAAATCTTGATAAGTATTTCCATTGAAGGACTTTATGATTCTAAGGGTTACATTCAGGAGCGTTGATTTGAATGAATACAATAGCTCCTTTCTATTAAAACAGGCGGCAAGATTACGAAAAAAAAGCCAAATGACCGCCTGCTCTTTTGTCAAATAGTGTTAAGTGTATCAGCACAAAAAGTGAATGTCGAAGCATTTTGCCAATTGGCAACCAATATACGGTTGGAAAAAGATTTTTTACGTGCCTATTCGGCATATCCGGTGATAGAGCACTAAAGTATTGATTCAGAATACAGTTAGGGATTTTTACAGGGATTAACGACTGACCTGAAGAACCTGCCCAACGAAACAATCAGGCATTACCGTCAAGCAAGAATGACAGACTAAAACCTCACATAATCTTCGGGGTTTACCGGAGCAGCGTTGAACCACAATTCAAAATGCAGATGTGGTCCGGTTGAGAGCTCACCCGATTCGCCAATAATGCCAATAGGCTCGCCTGCTTTGACAAAGTCACCCTCGCGTTTGAGCAAAACGGAATTGTGTTTGTAAACCGAGACAAAATTCCCGGCATGTTGAATCCCGATCACATGCCCTTTTTCGACTGTCCAGTCAGCAAAAACAACAGTGCCCTCGAGTGTAGATTTGATAGCTTCGTTGCTTCGCGAAACAATGTCAACACCATAATGACGTTGTGCCGGATTGAATTTGTTGGTAACTGTTCCGCGCACAGGTGTGAAAAAACTCGAAACTGTGGTGGCGCGCCGGCGTGCTTCCGGTATCAGAGAGGGATCGGTTTGGATGCTATACTTTTCGGCTTTTTCAAATTCGGCCCTGAGTTCACGCTCTTCGTCAGAATGAATGAGATTGATAGTGTCGTAGGCCGATCCCGACTTTGGCACAGAGGCGCCCTGCAACTCCTGTGTTTGCGACTCAAAATCTCGACCTTCGATGATGCGTTTAATGTTGTCGAAATAGCGTTGTTTTTGACGAAACACATCCTCGAGTGAGTCGGCGGAGCGTTGCAGCTGATACACCCTTCTGTTGAGGTTTACATCTGTATAACCCGGTATATATTCCCTGAGCGAAGTGAAAGCGATGATGTAGCTGGTGATGAAAATCAGAAAAACACTTCCGCTCGTAACAAGCACAAACACATTCATCCTGCTAAGTCTCAGACTAAACTTCTCTTCAAAAGTTTCGTCGTGAAAAATTACAAGACGGTATTTGTCACGCAGCTTTTGATACCATTTTTCATTTTTCTGCTTCATTGTGAAAAAGCATTGATTTTTCGTCGGCTGCAAATGTATAAAAAGGCGCAACACCGCAGGGTTATTTAGGACTATTTCACATTGTCAGTCAGAAAGCTTTATGCAGAAAATGTCGAAAACACGCTGATAACACATTCGTTATGTATCATTTAGCAAACTAAAAGAAGAAATTGACTATGCAAAAGCAATCAAAGATTTTAAAGCATCGGCTTTTTCGGCAGGATTGCTTATTTTTGTCGTTTGTAAAATATAAAAGCGAAGGCTGTACAAAATATTTGCCCCGAAAAGGAGTTAATGATCAAAACGAATGAGTGTGCATTTGCTGAATAAATCCTTTTTCCGACTGATGCTGTTGCTGTTGGCTTTTCAGACAGTTAGCTGTTCAACTAAAAAAAATACCTGGACAAGACGTACCTATCATAACCTTACCAGTCATTATAATGTTTACTGGAACGGAAATGAAAGCATGAAGACAGGGCTTACCGATCTGCGAAAGACAGCCACCGACGACTACTCCAAAGTGTTGAGGGTTTTCAATTACGGAACGAAAGCTGATGTGTCCAAAATCAACGCCCCGATGGAAAGAGCTATCGAAAAAGGCGCTATTGGCATTCAAAAACACTCTATGGTATTTGGCGGAAAAGAAAAGGTTAATTGGATTGATGACAGCTACCTGATGATGGGGAAAGCACATTTCTACAAAAAAGACTTTATCAGCGCCAAAAGAACCTTCGATTTTATTGCTACCCAATTCAATTACAACCCAATTACTTATACGGCTCAGATGTGGCTTGCTGCTACTTTTCAGGAAATGGAACAGTTTGAGAAAGCCGCGCCACTTTTCGAGGCACTCGAAGCCAAAAGAACGATGGGACAAACACCCGATGAGGTGAATAAAAACCTGTTGCTCTTTATTGCCGACTACAATATTGTTCGCGGTAACTACGACAAAGCATTGTCCTATCTTAATGAAAGTATGCCCCTTATAAAGTCTAAACATCTGAAAACGAGGGTGATGTTTATAACTGCCCAAATACATCAGATCAGAGGCGAAAACATGAAAGCCATTGCGCTTTACCGTCAGGTTATTAAGCGCAACCCGGGATTTGACATGGATTTTGAAGCAAGAATCAATATGGCAAGGGTGTTTGATGGTTCCCAGGGCGACAGCAAAGCCATCGTCAAACTGCTTCAAAAAATGCTGAAAGACATTAAATATGAAGATTATTATGACAAAGTGTATTATGCACTTGCCGAGATAGCACTTCGCGAAAACAACGAGCCGCTCGAAATGAAACACCTTGCAAAATCTGTTTCATCGAGCACCAAAAACAAACAGCAGAAGTCAACATCAGCATTGAAACTTGCTTCGATATATTTCAGCAAAAATGAATACGTCCTTTCCCAGGCGTATTATGATACTGCTGTAGGATCTTTACCACGTGAATATCCGGGCTATGACAGCATCAGGCTCAGAGCCTCCATTCTTAGTGAACTTGTAGAAGACCTGACCACCATCAAGCGCCAGGACAGCCTTTTGAAGCTGGCCAACATGGACTCAACAGCACGCATGGCGGTGATTGACGGCATTATCAAATCGCTTGAAGAAGCCGACAGAAAACGCGAAGCAGAAGAACGCGAAGCAGAGCGCAACGTATTGATGTCGAATCAGTTTGTTGATCGCACATCCAATGTGAGCCAAAGCGCTGAATGGTATTTTTACAATCCGAACACCCTGAGTTTTGGCTATACCGAATTTTTGAGAAAATGGGGGCGGCGCAAACTCGAAGACAACTGGCGCATCAGCGACAAACAAAGCATCAGCTTCGAAAGCATCGAAAGTGTGGCACTCGACGGAAACGCTCCCGGCGGCGGTTCAAGTGACAGTACGGCAAAATTTACCGACCGCGATAAAGGATACTATCTCCGCGATATCCCACTCACCGATGAAGCAAAAACAGAATCACTGAAACAAATCGAAGATGCTTTCAACAACCTTGGCTATTCCTACAAAGAAAAACTCCAGGATTTTCCGCGCTCAATTGACGCTTACACACAGCTTAACACACGTTTCCCGCAAAGTGAATACAGTTTGCAGTCGTGGTATGCACAATATAAGATGCACTCCCAACTTGGCAATACAAGCGAGGCAGAGCATTTTAAACAACTGATTTTAAGCAATTATCCAAATACTGACTATGCAAGGGTGATTGAAGACCCTGACTATTTTGTCCGCAAGGCAGCAGTGGCCGATGCCTCGCTCGCATTTTACGAACAGACCTTCGACGCCTACAAAAATGAAGAATTTTTCAGGGTAATGCTCAACACAAACAAAGCCCGAAACCTGTATCCCGAAGATGTGGATTTGCTTCCACGTTTTGATTTTTTGAGGGCTATTGCAAAAGGAAGGCTCGAAACGGTTGATTCAATGGCTGTTGCACTTGAAGCCATTGTAAAAACCTATCCAACACATCCGGTTGCCAGCCCGGCAGCTGCTATTCTGCGCAATATGAACAAGGAGTTCAATATGAATATCGAAGTGCCTGATCTGCCGGGTGATACAGCTTCTGCAGAAGCTGAAAGCTCCGTTTATGTTTTTGCCGAAAATGAAGCACATATGGTGATGATCGTTGCAAAAAGTGAATCTGTGCGTATTGATCCTTTAAAGGTGAGGCTTTCGGATTTTAACAATAAAGATTTCAAAAGTGCGCAACTTATCATCAAAAGCTTGCTGCTCGACAACGACAGATCACTCGTGACAATCGGCAACTTCAGCAGCAGCACTGCAGCTTTGGACTATGCAAACGCGCTTCAGCTCTCAGACTATGTTTTTGGTGGCATCACACGTCAGGATATCAGCGTGAACCCGATTTCGATGGTAAATTATCCGGTGTTTTACAGGTTGAAAGACGAGGCTGAATATGAAAAATTCCGAAAAAAACACTATATCACAAAATAAACTGAAAATCATGAAAAAATTTACTGATATTGTAAGTGATTCTGCCGCAAGGAATATCATCGGACATGGCACGAAGATAACAGGCGATATTGCACTTAAAGGTGATTTCAGAATTGACGGGGAGCTCATCGGATCAATCCAATCCGAAGGCAGGATCGTTATCGGAAGCTCTGGCAAAGTTGAAGGAAACATCAGCTGCCAGAATGCAGATATAAGTGGCATTTTGAAAGGAAACCTCCAGGCAACCGACCTGACCAGCCTGAAATCAGGTGCTGTTGTTACCGGAGACCTCAAAACAGGCAGAATAGCCATCGAGCTTGGCGCAAAATACTCCGGCCGCTGCGATATGACAGGCACACTCCCCGATGCAAAAGAGTAAACCAAAACTGTCCGACGACAGGAATAAATCCCTTTATGCTTATGCACGGTATTCATCACTTGCATTTCAAATGATTGTGATTATACTGTTATTTGTTTTCGCAGGCTTCAAACTGGATGAGCTGACCGGCTGGTCGTTTCCTTTGTTTAAACTAATTTTGTCATTGCTTGGCGTTGTTTTAGCCCTTTATTTTGCACTAAAAGATTTTATACACAAAAGTTGATATGAATCAAAAATACCAATCCTTCTTTTTAAAGCAATTTGGGTTAGCAGCTATTTTGGCTGCTTTGAGTTTTTATGCACAAGCAAAGCTTGATCCTGCATGGCATACCCGGGCATGGCCTTTTTTGCTGATTTTGTTTTTATCAGTCAACAGCCTGCTGTTTTGGATGAATCAAAAAGCACAAAACAAAAAGTTCAGCAGCTTTGCAAACTATTTTATGCTTGCAAGCTCATTGAAACTGATACTTTACCTCGGAGTTATCGTCGCATACCTTTATTATTTCCGTAGCGAAACGATTCCGTTTTTAATCACTATATTTGTTTATTACATGGCTTTCACTTTTTTGGAAGTGGGTGCGGTGATTAAAAAAAACAAAAGTTAATCCAACTAATTTCATATTGAATCACATATGAGTAAATTGCCAAAAGGACTTCTGGATTATGAAAAAATCGAGAAGTATGCCCCGGAAAAACTCGAAGCACTCGAAAAGCATTATCACGCTATCCTCGAACTCATAGGCGAAGATCCCGCACGTGAAGGATTGCTTGAAACACCCCGCAGGGTTGCAAAATCTATTCAATTTCTCACGCAAGGTTATGACCACGATCCTCAGGAAATACTTTTGTCGGCGAAATTTAAAGAAGACTATCGCGAAATGGTCATTGTCAAAGACATAGAAATCTTCTCGCTTTGCGAACATCATATGATACCATTTATTGGCAAAGCGCATGTGGGGTATATTCCGAACGGGTATATTACCGGTTTGAGCAAAATTGCCAGGGTCGTTGAAGCCTATTCCCGCCGTTTACAGGTGCAGGAACGCCTCACTTCACAGATTAAAGACGCCATCCAGAATGCCTTGAATCCGCTGGGTGTGGCCGTGGTGATCGAAGCAAGGCACCTCTGCATGTCAATGCGGGGCGTTCAAAAACAAAGTGCCGTTACTACAACAAGCGACTTCACCGGTGCCTTTCAGCGCATGGAAACGAGGGCAGAGTTTATTAGTCTGATTCAGAATAAACTACATTAGATTACGTTTTTTGTGTCAGATCGGAATTATCAAAGTCAATTAAAAAAACTGCATTTGTTGATAAGTTTTTCAACTGTTTCAACAAATTGTAAATCAATAGGTTGAACAAAAAGAAATCAACAATACTTCCATATTACATTCAGTAATACCTCTACCAAGCAGGCAAATGACTATCTTTGCATGCTTTTGATAAAACCCTAAACGGGTGTATTTAAGCGTCTTAAGCAATAAAACGAACTGTTTCTACTATGAAAGCTTACGTATTTCCAGGGCAGGGCGCCCAATTTCCAGGAATGGGTAAAGAGCTGTTTGAAAAATCTGCCAAAGCAAAGGAGCTCTTTCTAAAAGCCAACACTATCCTCAAGTTCAACATCACTGATCTGATGTTTGAAGGAACTGAAGAAGACCTGCGTCAGACAAAAGTTACGCAACCCGCCATCTTTTTGCACTCAGTGATTCTTGCCGCAGTGATGGGTGATGAATTCAAACCTGATATGGTTGCCGGTCACTCTTTGGGTGAATTTTCGGCCCTTGTAGCCAACAAAACCTTGTCGTTTGAAGATGGATTGAAATTGGTTTACAAACGTGCTTTAGCAATGCAGGCTGCATGCGAAGCTGTTCCGGGAACAATGGCAGCCATTTTGGGAATTGACGACAAAGAAGTTGAAAACATTTGTGCGCTCATCAAAGACGCCGTTGTTGTTCCGGCAAATTACAACAGTCCCGGCCAGCTTGTCATTTCAGGCAGCGAACAGGGAGTAGCCATTGCTTGTGAAAAAATACTTGCTGCCGGCGCAAAACGTGCACTCCCGCTCAAGGTTGGCGGCGCTTTTCACTCACCGCTGATGGAGCCTGCCCGTGTTGAACTGGCCGAAGCCATTCATGCCACCAAATTTAACAAAGGCATGTGTCCTATTTATCAAAACGTTACAGGACAGTCTGTTACAGACCCTGAAATTATAAAGAAGAATCTTATTGCCCAGCTCACAGCACCTGTCAGATGGACACATATCATGAACAACATGATTGCAAGTGGTGTAAAGACCGTGGTTGAAGTTGGTCCCGGCACTGTTTTGCAGGGATTGTTTAAAAAAGTGGACCGAAACCTCGAAGTTTCAAGTGCCACCGTATAATTCAAGAAACTTTTTTTGTTATGAAAAGCTGTCTTTGGGCAGCTTTTTTTATTGCTTAAGCACCGACCTCAGCATGTTGAATGCTGTGAGAGCAGCCCTGCGGATATTGCGTTCGCGGTGCTCGCCGAGCTGAAAGCGTTCGGCAATTACGAAAGCTTCGCCTGCAATGGCTATCCAGACAGTTCCAACCGGTTTCTCCGGTGAACCGCCATCGGGGCCGGCAATGCCGGTTGTTGCAATAGCCAGATCGGTGCCGAGCAGGTTGCGGACACCTGTTGCCATCTGTTTAGCAACAACTTCACTCACAGCACCTTCAAGTTCAAGGCTTTCACCACTTACACCAAGAACTTTTTCTTTAACCATGTTGTCGTAGGCCACAACAGATCCAACAAAATAGCGTGATGATCCCGGAATAGAGGTGAAAAGATGTGACAGATATCCACCTGTGCAGCTTTCGGCGGTGGAGATTGTCAGCCCGTTCGACACCAATATTTTACCGAGTGCTTCTTCAGGCATCTCATTATCAAAGCCATACACATACTCCGGAATCAATTTACAAAGACTTTGAACCAGCTCATTGATTTGATTCTGTAAGCTTTCGACATTGTCTGATTGGCCTCCGATACGTAGCCGTACGATGCCGGGTTGTGGCAAATAGGCCAATTTAAATCCGGCGGGCAGGGCATTTTCCCATTCTTTGATTCGGTCGGCAAGCATTGACTCCCCTACCCCCATTGTCATAACTGTCTTGAAAAGAAATTTCGATGTGCTAAAACGACGCAATATCTCAGGTATTACCTTTTCGAGCAACATTGGCTTCATCTCGAAAGGTACGCCGGGCATTGAAACAATAACGGCATCATCCTGCTCAAACCACATTCCGGGAGCTGTCCCGTTGCTATTTTCAATGGCTGTGCAATTGGATGGCAGATAAGCCTGTTGCATGTTTCGTTCGGTCACCCTCATCCCCCGGCGTGCAAAAAGCGCTTCAACCTGTTCGTAGGCCTGCCGGTTATAAACCAACGAGACGTCGAAATAACTACACAAAGCCGGCTTGGTGATATCATCCGAAGTTGGCCCCAGACCACCCGTTAAAAAAACAAACTGAACCCGCCCGAGTGCCTCGTCCAATGCCTGATGCAGTTCAGAAACGCTGTCGCCAATTGTTGTGACGCGTCTAAGTGGAATGCCATACATAAACAAATGTTCGCCCATCCAGGAGGCATTGCTGTTTATTACCTGTCCAATCAACAGTTCATCGCCAATTGAGATGATTTCTGCGGCTCCGTTTTCTCTGTTGGTTTTGCTCATACTTTTCGGGTTCTTTCGGATTATCGTAACCTTTGCAAGCTTATTTTCTCGTCTTGTCTTAGGAACGATTTGTCAATTCATTAACTTTGCAAAATTAAAGCTTTAGTCTCGTAAACAATTGAAAAATATGGAGAAAAGAATCATCCCGGATTCCCAGCTTGTTTTGAAGCCCGACGGATCGGTTTATCACCTTGGATTGCATCCTGAACAATTGGCAGATACTGTGTTGCTGGTAGGCGATCCAAACCGTGTTAGTAAAATATCCTGTTATTTCGACAGCATCGAACACCAGGTCTCAAACCGTGAGCTGGTAACACATACTGGTTACTACAAAGGAATGAGAGTCAGTGCGCTATCCACCGGAATGGGTACAGATAACATTGATATAGTGCTGAACGAACTGGATGCACTGGCGAATATTGACCTTGAAAAACGCTGTCCGAAAGAAACACATAAAACCCTTAAATTGATCAGATTAGGCACTTCGGGCGCTTTGCAGGGCGATATTGCTGTTGGCGACAGTGTTGTTGCAAGCCGCTATGCACTCGGTCTCGACGGGCTGCTACATTTCTACGCCGGAAGCGATGCATATATTGACCAACAGATGACACAGGCTTTCGTTGCACATATGCACTGGAGCCCCCTTCTGCCTTCTCCTTACGTGGTTGAAGGCTCTGAGAAATTGCTTGCGCAGCTTTCTGATGGATATTATGTGGGGGTAACAGCCACCTCACCGGGATTTTATGGTCCGCAAGGCCGTGTGCTGCGTTTGCCCTTGGCCGATCCGGAGATGAACCCTAAAATTGAAAGCTTTCAACACAAGGGTCTTAAGATCACCAACTTCGAGATGGAATCTTCAGCCTTGTACGGGCTTAGCAAACTGCTTGGACACGAAGCACTTACACTTTGTGTTATCAT
>DISP01000111.1:21659-29810 GCA_002421995.1 Bacteroidales bacterium UBA6207
CTGAAGAATTATGTTGCATTGCTTGCCAGCATTTTCTTTTATGCCTGGGGTGCACCCGATTTCATTTTCATTGTGCTTGGCAGCATCGTCGTTGACTTTTACCTGGTAAAATCAATGCACCAAAGTACAGGCACTAAGAAAAAAGTGCTCACCGGACTTAGTATTGTACTCAATATCGGCATGTTACTCTACTTTAAATATGCCAATTTTTTTGTCGAAAACATTGATGCGGTGCTCAGTATTTTTAATATTCAACCGATATCCTGGACCAGAATTGCCTTGCCGATTGGTATCTCATTTTTCAGTTTTCAGAAGATGACATATGCCGTTGATGTTTACCGTGGTGTGCATAAACCGTTAAAAAGTGTAAGCGACCTCGCCTTGTATATTCTCATGTTTCCACAGCTTATTGCCGGCCCCATCGTCAGGTTCAACGAAGTTGCAGATCAGTTGGAAGACAGGCGAAACAACGAAAATGTTGACAACCGCATTACAGGTTTTTTTAGGTTTAGCCTTGGTTTAGCAAAAAAGGTGCTGATAGCCAATCCGTTGGGAGCTTATGCCGACAGTGTTTTTTCGGCAGATGCCACATTTCTCTCCACACCGGTATTGTGGATTGGCATTCTGGCCTACGCTTTTCAAATCTATTACGACTTTGCGGGCTATTCGGATATGGCAATTGGCCTTGGCCGAATGATTGGTTTCGACTTTGTTGAGAACTTCAACAATCCTTACATCTCTCAAAACATCTCCGAATTCTGGCGCAGGTGGCATATGTCGCTCGGCAGATGGATGCGGGATTATTTATATATCCCGCTAGGGGGTAGCAAAGTGAGTCAACGGAGGATGTATTTCAACCTGTGGCTTGTTTTTCTTATCTCAGGATTCTGGCATGGAGCCGCGTGGAATTTTGTTGTTTGGGGGGCATTTCATGGTCTCTTCCTGATTGCCGACCGCCTGTTTTTGCTGCGTTTCTATTCTGCAATCGGCAAATTTCCAAGTGTTGTTATAACATTCATTATCACACTCGTTGGATGGGTTTTGTTCAGGTCAACAACAATGACTCAGGTGTGGGACTTTACAGCAGGCATGTTTAGTTTTCGCGGTGGCGACAGCATTTTTGTGAGTCGCGAAGTGTGGATAACAATGATGGTTGCTGCTATTTTCGGATTCATGGCTTATTTTCCCTCCTTCGAGAAATGGCAACAACGATTGTTTGATAAGCAGCATAGCCTGCGTACCCTTGTGGTGCTGACGTTTGCCTCTGCTCTCTTTTTCATCTTGAGTCTGGGCGCAATAACATCATCAGGTTTCAATCCATTCATTTATTTCCGTTTTTAAGATGAAAGCCACCACGATCAAACATATTCTATTCACGATTTTGGTGTTGATGTTGGTGCTTCCATTCGTTCAACAGCAGGTCAACATCCCGAAAATAAAACCTTTGAAGGGATATTTTTTGCTTCCGCAGAAGCCTGTTTTAAACAAAACAAACCTGTGGAACGGCAGCTATCAGGACAGCCTGAACAAATATCTTGAACAACATATTGGTTACAGGGCCGATCTTGTGAGGCTTCACAATCAGTTTAAGTACACTTTTTTTGACACGCTGAATGCAGCAGGTGTGATACAGGGAAAGGAAGGATATTTGTTTGAGCTAAATTATATCAAAGCCTATTATGGACTTGATTATGTGGGCGATGATACGCTAACTAAGCATATTCAGCAGACCGTAGCAGTTAACAACTGGCTCAAAAAGCAAAAAAAACACCTGATTGTGGTACTTGCTCCCGGAAAAGGAAGTTTTTTTCCGGAATATCTGCCGGATGGGTATGCACCCAAAACGAAACAAATTACCAACGAAACAGCTTATTTTCAAGAACTTAATAAAGCTGGGATTCCGGTCATCAGCGGCAACCGTCTTTTCTCTGCTGTCAAAGACAGCTGTCGTTTCGGGCTTTTTCCGCAATGCGGCATCCACTGGTCGTATTATGGCATGGGGCTGGTTTTCGACTCGGTGTTGCGAACAATGAATCAGCTAAATGGCAGGCAGTTCATTGATTTTGGAACAAAATCAATCGAAACGACCGGAAAGCTGCGATCGCCCGACAGGGATTTATGGGAAGGACTCAATATTATCAGCAAGCCTCACGACAAACCCATGCCCTACCCTGAATTTACTTTTGATAAAAAAACACCCGACAGCATGCCCTCTGTTATCGTGGTTGCCGACAGTTATTACTGGCAGTGGTATGGAAGTGGCTATGCCACAAGGGCTTTCGGGAAACATGACTTCTGGTACTACAACAAGCAAATCATTCCGGGCGATGGCAGTGCCGCGATCAACAAAACAGATATTGACCTTATGACACGTGTCTTCGAAGCCGATTTCATCATCCTTTTACAAACCGACGCCAATATGTCACGCTACAGTTTTGGGTTCATTCCTGAACTTTACAATGCCATTCAACAACATGCCGATTGGGATGAGAATGCATTAAGTGAGATTCAGGCCACAATCACAAGGATTCGCAATAGCCCGTCGTATATGGAAATGATCAGGGAAAAAGCCCAAAAACGCAACATCAGCATTGATGAAATGATACGCATTGATGCCAACTGGGTGTATGAAAACAAGAGAAAAGAAGCAGCAATAAAATAAAATCACGTAAGATGGACAACGGGCAAACCTCGAAGATTGCTAAGTTTTTAAGTCGTTATGAGCCGTTGATTTTTTTGATTTTTGCTGTTTTAAGCCTTATTCCGCTGTTTCTAACATGGTATGTTGCCTCGCTCGACGGACCAAAACATCTCACTACATCAAATGTCATTGGCCGTCTTTTAAGCGGTGAAAACCTTTTTCAAACCTATTTTCACCTGAATCCGGTTTGGATCGGCAACCTTGGCGGGGTGTATCTGCTTTCGATTCTGAACTTGTTTTTTCCGGCATGGCTGGCCGAAAAACTATTCATTGCAACTTATCTGCTCACTTTTGTTTATGGGTTTCGTTTTTTAATCACAGCTATTCACGGGAAACCGGTTTTATTGAGTTTGCTGGTCTTCCCCTTCACACACAGCTCACTTTTTATGATGGGCTATTACAATTTCAGCCTGGGCATTGCTTTGATGTTTTTCAGCTTAGGCTGGTATTTGAAATACAGCAAGTCGTTCACCACGATATCGCTCATAAGCTTTGGTGCACTGGTGCTACTCACCTACCTGACCCATTTATTTGTTTTTTACACATTGCTGCTAATGATTGCTTTACATTTTATCCTTGAGCTGTTTGCAGCAATCGTTCAGCAAAAACCCATCAATTGGTCATTGAAACTAAGCATCTCACTCACCACGTTTTTGGCGGTCGTTCCGGCTTTGGTGTTGTCAGCTTTCTACCTGATTGACATCATGGATTTTCAGCAAAGCGAAGGATTCAGGCCCGCGGAAGCCAATAAATTTGCCGACCTTATCAACTTCAGAATGCTCGTCGGATACGATTTCAAGGCGGAGTTGCCTCTAACAAAACAGCTCTTTTACTTCCTCGTCCTGCTCACGGTAATTACGTTTTTCTTCAGATTGCTTCAAAAAAAGAGAGAAACAAAATGGCACAAATCAGATATCTGGATGTTTGTGGCCTTCGCATTTCTATTCCTCTATTTTGTTTTGCCCGATGGCGCCGATGCCGCAGGCAGTGTAGGTCTTCGTTTGCTCATACTCACGGCAATACTTTGGGTTGTATGGCTAAGCAAACAACAGCTCCCCGCCTTTATTCAAATGATAAGTCTTGTTTTCGTTCTGTATTTCGGCATTTCAACAAGAAGTATTCATCATAAATTTCTGAAACCGTTGGATAATTACATTCTCCAGATTGAGGCATTTGAGAAAAAAATACCGGACGAAAGTCAGGTAGTGACAATGAATTTCACAAAAAACTGGTTGATGCATTATTTTCATAATTACATCGGAATGGAAAAAGCATTAGTAGATTTCAGGGGCAATTCGGCCTCACGTTTCATGGCTTTCAACTGGAATGCCGGTAAACCCGATGTATTGAGAAACGCCTCTGAAATGAGAGGCTTCACGGGCTATCCAACACCAGGCAACAAACATTCATTGGCTACCTACGTTGTGATTGTGGAATACAGGCAATTTATTGCCGAAGAAACACAGGAAGGGCTGAGGCAAATCCTTAAAGACCATTATACACTGAGCGAAGTGTCTGACAATCAATTTATAGCTATGTACACCAGAAATCCATCTTCACATGCAGAATAAATCAAAAGCATACGATTTGTCGGTCTATGTGCTCATAGCCATTCTCATTGCTTTGGGTTGGATTGTTTTTTCGCACACACCTCATAAAATTTTATCGTGGGATATTTTTGGGTATTACCTCTATCTCCCCTTCACTTTTATCTATGATGATCTTGGACTTCGCAACTTTGACGTAGTTAGGGGTATTATTGACAAATACCAGAACACCATGTGGTTTTATCAGGCTTTGCCGCAAGCTGATGGCGTTTGGGTGATGAAATACCCGATGGGAATGGCTGTTCTGTATTCACCCTGGTTTTTTGCGGGCCATCTTTGGGCACACCTCAGCGGAGCGGAAACAGATGGTTTTTCAACGCCTTACCAACTAAGCCTCTTGTATGGCAGCCTCGTTTACACCTTGCTGGGTGTTTATTTTTTCCGTAAAAACCTGCGCTGGTTTTTTGATGATAAGATAACAAGTATCCTGCTGGTTTTGATTGTTTTCGGAACAAACTTTTTGGTTTTGACAGTCTATCACGGCCAGGGATTAATGTCGCACAACTATCTTTTCTTCCTGTTTTCACTCCTTTTGTGGTTTACCATTCAATGGCATAATAAAGTAACATGGTGCAACAGCATTGCTTTAGGTTTTCTTATCGGCATTTCTGCACTCAGCCGGCCAACGGAGATACTTGTGGCCATCGTTCCACTGTTTTGGGGTGTTTACAACAAAGAAAGTCTGAACAATAAACTGGCTTTGTTGCGAAAAAACCTGCCAAAAGTAATTGTCATGTTTCTGCTTGTTGGCGGCATCGGTAGCTTGCAACTGCTTTATTTTAAAATGATGACAGGCAAATTTCTCTTCAACAGCTACGGTGGAAACGCCGGCGAAGGCATGGAATTTTTGCATCCCTATATCCTTCAGGTTTTGTTCAGCTTTCGCAAAGGATGGTTGGTTTATACACCCGTGATGGCATTGGCACTGATTGGTTTTTATCAGCTCTACAGAAACAACAAAATGATTTTTGTCAGCGTTTTCTTGTTTTTTATCAGTTCATTCTACGTAATTGCCAGTTGGTCGTGTTGGTGGTATGCCGACAGTTTCAGCCAGAGAGCCGTAATACCCATGTATGTTTTTCTGGCCTTGCCGATGGGTCATTTGATAAAACATCTTTTTGAAAAAAAGGTAATAATAAAGTCCGGTTTTGCAGTTGTCCTCGTTTTGCTTTTAAGCTTAAACCTTTTTCAAAGCTGGCAGTTTCTCAAAGGCATAATACATAGTTCGAGAATGACAAAAAGCTATTATGAGGCTGTTTTTCTGAAAAAACACATCCCCGAAGGCGCCACAAAGTTATTGCTTGTTGACAGAAACAAAAGCCCGGAGCAACTACTGTCAGAGTCAACATTTTCCTGCCAGCTTATCGTGCATCAGGACCTCGCTGCCGACCCACAGGCCGAGCCTGCTCCCGACGGCACTGCGGCGTTCAAAGTGAAGCCCGAAAGCCCGTTCACACCTGCCATTGACATACCCTGGCACCAATTCGGGATCACTGAATTTGGAATTTTGAAAATCAACGCGCAGGTTTTTTGCGAAACATCTCCCGGTGCAAATCCTTTCCTGCTCACTGCAACCTTCAAGCACAAAGGTTTTCCTTATTACTTCATCAGCAAAACGATAAATTCTGATAAACTGACCCTGCTGCAATGGGTTCCTGTCGAAATGTATTACCTGATACCGGAGGTGCGGCGTCCCGATGATGTTTTCCGCTTTACTTTACATCTGCGCGGGCAAAAGCCGGTTTGGGTGAGGGAAGTGAAAATTGAACTGGCACAGCCGCAGCAATAAGCTGCAGGGACAGTGTTTTAGCAGAGTTTTCATATGTATTTATCACAAATTAAAGCTGTTAGCACTGTAATGGTTTTTCCCTGCTTTGCATCGGGTGATCAAAAGCGAAAAAAAATCAGTTCTCGCGGTATCAAAAAAAAACGTAATATTGGAAAAAATTAGCAATGAAACGTGCATTTCCATTTCTGCTGTTTTTTTTCGCGGTCTGCCCGGTGTTTTCACAAGCCACAATGCAAAAGATTGACAGCCTTGTGAGGTTGGTGAACACCCAATCAGGTGCTGAACGAGTGTTGACGCTTATCCAATTATCTGAGGCTTATCGGGATATTTCTATTGACAAGAGTTTTGAGACAGGCGAAAAAGCCAAGACTTATGCCGATGAAGCAGGCCTCGAAAACATGAAAGGCACCATTTTGCTTTCAATGGGCAAAAGCGCATCTATCTCGGGCGATTACCCATTGGCTCTTGAATACCTCGACAAAGCAACAATCGCTTTTAAAGAGTCAAAGAACCATCAGGAGCACATCAAAACCCTCATTCAGATTGCAATTATCTTTAAAAACACGGCTGAATACGAAAAAGCCGATCAAATGTATAACAAAGCCATTAGTTTGGGCAAAGAGTATGGTTTGGTCGAACAGCAGGCAGCTGCCGAATCAAACCGCGGAAATATGTTTTTTTCGCTTGGCGATTATAACAAAGCGATGGATAGTTACCAGATGGCCCTAAAGATTTACCAAAACCTGAACGACTCGAGCCGCCTGGCTGTATCGCTGACAAATGTCGGGCTTGTTTACTGGCAGTGGAACAAAAACGATCTTGCTCTTCAATTACTCCTGCAGGCAAAAGACATTTTTGAAGCCCAAAACAACAAGGTCGAACTTGGAAGGGCCTACAATAACATTGGTAAAATTTACCACCAGGACATAAAAGACACCGTCAGGGCGCTCGAATTTTACGAAAAATCGCTTTCTATCCGCGAAGAGCTTGGAAACCAGCTTGGCATTGCAGTAGTGCTCGCGAATATGGGCAATATCTACCGCGATCGCAAGCAATTTGAAATGGCTTTTCGGCTGTATAATCGTTCGCTCGCGATAAGCAAAGCCATCGGGTACAAGGAAGGTATCATACTCGTGAGCTATTACAGTGCAATAGCATTGCAGATGTCGAACAGGTTTATAGAATCTAACCAATTGCTCGACAGCTGTTTAACGATGGCTAAGACCCACAGGATGCAATCGTATTACGGAGTGGTAAACGAAGCCAAGCTGAGCAATTATGCTGCATTGGGCGATTATAGCGGCTTCATCAGAGAGTTTAAAATCTTTTCGGCAGGCCGCGACAGTCTGAAAGTTGAAGTTGACAACCTGAAGTTTGCCGAACTTGAAGCACGCAACGCGCTCAAAATCGTTAAAGACGAAAATTTCTCTGTAAAGCAAACTATTCAAAAACAGGAAAAAACCATTCTAAGTCAAAGATCACTCATTGCAGTCCTGTTTTTTGCCGTGATGATCATGGTGATTCTGTTTCTCTCACGAAGGAAACAATAATTTTATTCCTTAATAAGCTCTTTCGTCACGTCCTTCAATGTAATTGATGAAGGATTTGTTTACCACTTTATTACCTCCCGGTGTCGGATAATTTCCGGTAAAATACCAGTCGCCGGTGTGTGCGGGCGATGCTGCATGAAGGTTCTCGATGGTTTGGTACACCACTGTTACTTTGGCTTTTACGCTCGGCGAGGTGATGAGTTGTGCAATTTTTGCTGAAATCTGGCTTGCCGTGAAAGGTTTGTAGATCATTTTCACATGATTTACAATCTGCTCTTTCGGGAGTTT
This sequence comes from Bacteroidales bacterium UBA6207, assembly GCA_002421995.1. Classification (GTDB taxonomy): domain Bacteria; phylum Bacteroidota; class Bacteroidia; order Bacteroidales; family F082; genus JALNZU01. Next base: position 29,595 of record DISP01000111.1, read on the forward strand.
CTCCTGGGCTTTCGAAAGCTTGTAAACCTCGTTGATAATGTGTTCCTGTTTTGTTTCTTTAAGCAATGCAATGGCTGCTCTGAATGCAATAAAATCGCTTAGTTTAGCCATGTCAATCCCGTAACAATCAGGAAATCTGATCTGTGGTGCAGAAGAAGCAATCACAATATGTTTTGGTTCGAGGCGGTCGAGCATTCTGACAATACTGTTTCTGAG
>DISP01000137.1 GCA_002421995.1 Bacteroidales bacterium UBA6207
TGGTAATAATCCGGAGTTCATCTGACCGGCACGAGCCTTCCGCTGCTTTTAAGAACACCCAGTGAATTCGCTTTGCTCAGGGAAAATGGAATTTGTTTTGTTAGGCTGGCTGAAAAGAAGGAAGTTGATATTTGAATGATGTTCCCTGACACCACTTTTTTGTACATGACTTTCTCTGCGTTTGCCGAGACAATCAAAACCTTGCACTGCAAAGCCAATTCAGAAACAAATCACTAAATTTGCTTCTCCTGTTGGTAATCTGCAGGTTAGAACATTGTAAAGTACATCAATTTAATTGATAAGGAAATCGTTAAACAGAAATTTAAAGTTGAGTTACCCATGAAAATTATTTACGGATTATGTTTGGTTTTATTTTGTTCATGTGATTGTGTAGTTGATGTTTCTGGAATAATCAAGGATAAAGAAACAAATGATGTTATTTCAAACGCAACAATTGACCTTTTAAACGGTGTGGATATTAAAAAATCCAATGCCAAGGGATATTTTGAAGTAACATATCTATCCGGATTTTGTAAGGACCCTGTTATTGTTGTAAGAAAGGAAGGGTATAAGCCATTTCACCTAAAATTTAAAGATTCAAAAGGAGATGTAAGTTATAATGTCAAATCTGAAAAAGAATTTATTGATTTTGATAAACCAATTTATCCCGACTCTACAAACAGAAATACTTTTATTTTTGGAACGTGGATTGACAAATGGAGTCAGGATTTTTGTGTAAGTGACACTTTGATTATCTATTTATCCAGACAAGATGTCAAATCTGAAATAGAAAAAATAAAAGCAAAGCTTCAACATCAACGATATAATATTTAGCTAATTATCAGAAGTTTATTATGTAATCTTGCCCAGCATAAACTCCCGGTTGACGAACCCCCGTTGGATTCGCTTTGCTCAGAGAAAATGGAAGCGGTTTTGTTAGGTTGGCTGAAAAGAAGGAAGTTGATATTTGAATGATGTTCCCTGACACCACTTTTTTGTACATGACTTTCGATGAGCTTGCCGAGACAATCAAAACCTTGCACGGCAAAGCCAATTCAGAAACAAATCACTAAATTTGCTTCTCCTGTTGGTAATCTGCAGTTTAGAACATTGTAAAGTACATGAATGCAAATAGATATAGGGTAATCTGTCAGAATAATCAATTGAATATTAATGTTAAAACTACTCAGACGCAAAATCAAAAAATTATGATACTCGAAACAGACAGATTACTTCTCAGGCCAGTGACCATAGACGATAAAAATGAAATTTTTGCATATCGCCGGGATAAGGAGTCAAATAAATACCAGGGATGGATTCCCGAAACAATTGAAGATGTTGAAGTGTTTATTGGAAAGATCTCAAAGCAGATCAACGTGCCCGAAACATGGTTTCAGTTTGTTATCGTTGAAAAAGAAACCCAAAGAATAATTGGTGATTTAGGAATTCATTTCGTTAATTCGGAAAATATGCAAGCAGAAATTGGATGCACTTTAAATAAAGATTTTCAAAACAAGGGATTTGCAACCGAATCAGTAAAAAGAGCAATTGATTATTTGTTCAACGAACTAAATAAGCACCGCATAATTGCCTCCATTGACCCTGATAATCAACACTCTATTCGACTTGTTGAACGGCTCGGATTCCGAAAAGAAGCACATTTCGTGGAGAGCTTATGTATAAATGGGAAATGGGTTGATGACTTGATCTATGCATTGATTGAAAAAGATTGGGATAAAAAAAGTAAAGAATGATTTCATGTGTCATTAAACCCACACAATAATCAGCAGCACATTTGCCGGCACAACCAAACATACAAGCCAGGTTAGACAATCCCACGGTCGTGTAGTTTTATCATGGGGATTGTTGGCGGTTAGGCAAGTGATTGGTTTGGTTGCACCAGCTTGTGAAGACGTGCGTATATCTCATTACTATTAAAGGTTTGTTCAGGGCTTTCAGATAATAACAAAACCATGACTTTTTAAGCCCATTCAGAAACAAATCAATAAATTTGCCTTGTAACCGGAAAGTTGCAAAATATTAACAGTAAATTATTTATATGCAATTAGTTATTAAATCGCAAGTCCGGGGATGTAACAAATAGACTACAAATGAAACTTGAAGAAACCAAACTGGTAAAACTTTGGCAAGAAACTGCGAAGGTATTAAATGGAGATTTCTCAATGCCTTTTCAATTATACAATGGAGGAAATATGAATGGAGGAATTTTTTTATTCTGCATTCGCGTAAATTATCGTACGGTTGAAGTAAAAATTGAAGCAGGAATCCTGGAATTGCCTTTAAGTAAGAATGAAATCAATGGATGTTTAATTACGATTTCAGCCCAAAAGAAAACCAACGAAACCATTCATTTGTCAATTTGGCGCAAGGATTTTTTTGACAAAATCTTGGGATTAAGTAGTTTGAAGACCGGGTACGATGACTTTGATAGGGTTATTGGCTTAAAAGCAAGCAGAAATATTGAGAGAATTGTGCCTAAAATGTTTGATAACAAAGAATTAAGATTGGAAATTCAGAACGAAAGTTTAAGAGTTTATAATATTTCTACAAATGATAATTTTGTTACGATACGAAGAAAATCAGGATTGATAATGCAAAATACGGCGATGATAGAAAACGAATATGAGAAATTTCGATTGTTTCTCGACGGTGTGATTGATGCGAAAATTTTATAAAAATGAAAAGACTTTACATTTTTTTATTGGTTTCCGCTTCATTGATACTAGTTATGACAAGTTGTGCGAAAAAATGTGATGACTTCGACAACAAGATTATTGATTGGATGCCATACAAGACGAATGATAAAATTGTTGTTTCTCAAAATGGAGACATGGATACGCTAACTGTTAACTACAGTGAGATTTATCATACTGATAAGATAGCCTTTGGTGTAAAATGCGCCTGTGAGGATTCGTTTATTTTAAATTTATCTTCGGAAAGCCTACATATTGATATCAGATTTAACGACTCCAGGCAAATTGAACAGTCTGACATTGTTATCAATGATGTTTGGTTGGAGTATTTTGAACATTTAGATACGCTCGTCATAAACGGAAAAGCTTATTCAGATTTGATTATTTATAAAAGTAACATTGCTTCAAGTAGATATGAAAAAATTATTGTAGTCAAATCAATTGGTATAGTATCAATCATTGGAGACCGGGAGGAATGGACTATCACAGACGATGCCTTAAAGCAGATTGAAATTTCAGATATCGAATTTATGGGTGTTGACTGTTAATGTTTATTTTGTCAAATAATCAGGGGTTTATTTGAAAAAAACAGTGCTTGACCCATGGAAAAATTTCAAAACAAATACCGCATACAATCGGCCCGGTTACAGAAATGGGATTACGGTTGGGCAGGTGCATATTTTACTACCATTTGCACCAAAAATCGCGAACATTATTTCGGAAAAATCACAAACGGTAAAATGCATTTGTCAGGTGCAGGCATTTTGGGCGATGTGTTTTGGCACGAAATTAAAAACCATGCAAAAAATGTGGAATTGGGTGCATTTGTGGTTATGCCAAACAATATACACGGTATTTTGATTCTGAATGGTGAATACGGTAAAAATATGGGTATCAACAATGATATCGGTAACGTTGGTGGTGACGTTGGTGGTGACGTTGGTGGTTGCGACGTTGATACAGGGCATGCCCTGTATCAACGTTCAATACCACCAATACGTTCAATATCACCAACGTTACCACCGCAACAAACCGAAAAAACCATTGGCCAACAACGTTTTCAGAATATTGGTAAAAATACCGTTTCGTCAATTATTGGTTCATACAAATCGGCCGTTACAAAACATGCCAACCGTTTGGGATTTGCATTGAAATGGCAGGAACTTTTTTACGACCATATTATCCGTAATGATGGCGAATACCAACGCATTACCGATTACATTATTAACAACCCTAAGAAATGGGATGAAGATAAATTCTACGATAAAGAATAATGGAGCAGTCCTTCCTCCTTCCAGACATTTTGTAATTAATTGAAATAGAACAAATTTCTGAATTATTTTTCAGAATTCCCCGGGCCGTGATGCTCAATGTTTTGCCTTGGCAGCCATCAATGTGCTGATGGGTTGGGCCGTCAGCAGCGACTCTACCCAGGCAGTGAAGTCGAAAATGCGCAGCACCTGTTGCTCAAAGATGTCTTTGCGGATGGCTTCTATTTCGGGTTCATATTTGTGCCACAGCTGAAGGCGTTTGCCGGCTTGAGCGGGCAACAGCTTTTGCAGAAAATGAAACATAAACCGCTCAATCTTATATCCTTCTTCCACGCCCGACAGCTCCCGCCTGAGCGACCTGCATTCATAGCTGATGAGTTCATGGTCGCTGAGGTGATAGAGGATCATCAGGTTCACGATCCGGATGGTGCGGTAGAGTGGGAGGTAGTAATATGTTTTTCCCCTGAAGATGATCTGGCTCAGAAAACGGTGCGCCTTGTTGTATTGTTCAGTGCCAAAATAGATGAGGGAGGTGTAAAGACACAGTTCGGCCTGTCGCGCGGGGTTGAGCGACGACATGCGCGCGTAGAGTGTGTCCTTATAGGTTTCCATGAGAGCAGCCGAAGCAGCAAAGTCGCCGCAGTCGAGGCTCGGAAAAAGCTCGTAGAGGTAAATGGTGCACAGCACATGCGTTTTGAAGTCGAGCGGGCTGTTGCCTATTTCTTTCAGCTTCTGTATAAAATAGCCCATTCCGGCATAGTTATGAATGCTCCGCAGGCTTTCGAGTACGCCTTCGATGGTGAGCAGGTAAAACAGGGGAGGTGTATTCCAGAGGTGTTTGTGCGCCTCGAAAAGATTGCTCAGCTCGTAGTACGAACGCAGGGCCGATTTGTAGTCGCCCACACTGATAAGGTATTCCGACTGAAAAAGCTGGTGCAGCTTTGAAATCTCGAAGCTTTCCGGTGCCAGGTTGGCAACGATACTTATCTCGCTGTAAACAAGATCGTTGAGATAGCGTTTATCATCTTCCGAGCGCGAATAGCCTCTTGTCAGCAGCCTGTGTTTCAGGATTTCGTAGAGCCCCGACTGCTCATTGATTTTTCGCAGGTGTTTGAGGGTCTCGTTGAGTTTGAACTGTTTTTTTAGCAGTTCGTCTTCGCTTAGGCGGGGGAAGTTAAGCGCCAACAGGTATTCGAGCTCAAGCCGTCCGGCAAGCAGCAGGGCGTGGTAGTTTTCGAGCTTGCCGGCTTTGTCCATCACATAGCGGAGCAGGTCAAAACATTCATCGAAGAGCGATTTTTCAAACAGCACCCGTGCCTTTAGGATTTTGTTAAAGAGCAGATAGTGGCGATCCTGCTCAATGCGCAGGTCGAGGGCCTGATCGAGCAGGAGCTCGAAAAGGTAGGTGACGCTGCTGTCGAAGGCTGTGGCGGGACAAGCCTCTCTGAAAGCCTGCCGGAGCGTCTCGAAGGAGTCGCCCTGTCCGGCCTCGATGATGTCGTAGAGCGTCATATAATCCGGACGGCTTTTGCGGCAGGCTGCCTGCACACTGAATTTCTTCTTTTCGGCCCGCGACATGGAGTGGATCAGGTGTACGAGCGATTCAAATTTTGTCATCTGCGGTCATTTAACGGTAGCTTTTCAACACAAAATGAAGCCTTCAGGTGCAAGGGTCTGAAAAGGCAAAAGATTCGCAAGTTTTGCATACGATTCATATATCATTGTTATTGAGGATATTATGTACAAATTTCAGTGCAATAAATCATCTACAACGATTGCGAAAATTATTTGCAAAGATAATTAAAAATCTTGTTGATTAAAGATTAATATCCGTAGGAATAATCTTAAAGCATTGCTATAGAGTAATATATAATCAAAATTCATATTTCATTCTGTTTTTGAAAATCTTGAAAACACTAATTTTTTGACTTTTTTTCAGAGCGCATCATGATAGCTTTGTAGAAAAAATTAAAGAAGGCTTATCATGCAAGAGAAGAAAATTACAGTCGTCGGAAGTTGTAACACCGATATGGTTATCAAGGCAGATCGTTTACCCATTCCCGGAGAGACCGTGCTGGGAGGAAAATTTTTCATGAATCCGGGAGGCAAGGGCGCCAACCAGGCAGTGGCAGCGGCCAGAATGGGCGGTAATGTGACCCTCATTTCAAAAACGGGAAATGACGTGTTTGGCCGGCAGTCGGTGAGCCTGTATGATGCAGAGAATATCCATACCGACTACATCTTTTCTGATCCGAACAATCCCTCCGGAGTGGCTTTGATCACGGTGGATGCCAATGGAGAGAACTGTATTGTGGTGGCTTCGGGAGCCAATGCCAACCTGAAACCTGATGATATAGATAAATCTATTGCAGAGATAGAGCGCAGTCACCTGGTGCTCATGCAACTGGAAATTCCGATTGAGACTGTTGAATATGTGGCAGAGATAGCACACAGAAAAGACATCAAGGTGATTTTGAATCCTGCACCGGCCAGGGCACTCTCCGACCAGTTGCTCAACAATCTGTATATCATTATTCCCAACCGCAGTGAAGCTGAGATACTTTCGGGCATCAAGGTCACTGACCTTGAAAAGGCAAGACAGGCGGCCGACATCATCAGTGCCAAAGGAGTGAACATCGTTATCATCACCCTCGGCTCGGAGGGAGCGCTGATAAAGGAGTACGATCAGTATCATTTTGTTGAGGCGGTAAAGGTTGAGGCACTCGACACAACGGCTGCCGGCGATGTGTTTTGTGGCACTGTCTGTGTGGGGCTGGCCGAGGGCAAACCCGTGATCGAAGCTGTGAAAATGGCTGCCAAGGCATCGGCTATCACCGTTACCCGGATGGGTGCTCAATCGAGTATTCCGATGCGTTCGGAAGTGCTTTCTTTTTGACCTAATATTTCAAAACATAATATAATGAAAGCAATTGATATACATTCTTTCTGCAAAGCTTACAGATTTTTTCTGATTGCTGCTTTATTCTCATTGCTTGCACCGGCGCTGATGGCACAGCAAGGCAGCAGGATGGTGAAGGGAAAGGTGAGCGATTTCAACACAGGGGAGTCTCTGCCTGGCGTAAATGTCTCTGTCAAAGGCACCCAAAGCGGCACAGTGACAAATATTGATGGTTTGTTTGAGCTGAGCCTCAGCGGAGAACCTGTGCTGCTCTTTAGCTTCGTGGGTTACACAAGTCAGGAAGTTGCGTCCAAAGGACTGAATACCATTGATGTACGCCTCAAGCCCACTGTGGAGTCATTGGACGAGGTGGTGGTGATTGGATATGGGCTCACCACAAAAAAAGAAGTGACGGGCAGCATCGCCTCGGTGAAGACCGAAGATTTCAACAAGGGAAGCTATAACAACCCTATGGGGCTGCTGCAAGGCAAGGTGGCCGGGTTGTCAATCACCAAACCTGATGGTGCCGACCCTATGGCGGGTTATCAGATACTCCTCAGGGGAACCAACACCCTCACTTCGGGACAGGGACCGCTCATCATTGTGGATGGCGTGGCAGGCATGGATCTGAAGAATGTGAGTTTTGAGGAAGTGGAGTCGGTTGATGTGTTGAAGGATGGTGCTGCTGCAGCTATCTATGGTACGAGGGGATCAAACGGGGTCATCATCATCACCACAAAGCGTGCTAAGACTGGTATCAGCAAGGTTGAATACTCCGGATACCTGAGCATTCAGGTCAACCCGCGTATGGTCGAAAACCTCAATGCAGAACAGTTTACTGATGCCATCATGAAATATGCGCCGGAGAAAGCAGGAAGTCTTTATGGTGCAAATACCGACTGGTTCAAAGAGATCACACGTGCAATGCCTGTCAGTCACCGGCACAATCTGGCTATCTCGGGCGGCAACGAAACTTTCTCGCACCGGACAGTGTTTTTTGTGGATCAATCAGAGGGTTTGTTGCGCGACAACGCATCGAACAACTACCTGTTAAAAACCAATATACAGCAAAAGACCTTTGGCGGAAAACTCAGTCTTGATTACAATATAAGCTATGGCATCCGCGATTATAAGCCGGCCAATTACGATATGTTTTACCAGGCTTTCATCCGCAATCCCACATCGCCTGTCTATGACCCGGGCAACAGCTACACAGGTGGTTATACGCTCATCAGCGGGATGGATTATTACAATCCCGTTGCAATGCTCAACGAACGTACCCGAACCGGCAAAACCGATGATGCGGGCATCAATGTGCGGGCCAACCTTCAACTGACACCCACAGTGAGCTGGGTGAATATGGTTTCGGTTGAAAGATCAAACTGGGAAGAGTTGTATTACCGCACAAAATACTATCCCAGCCGCCTTGGAACAGGAGGAGAGGCCGAAATAAGCAATGGCAGAAGCTCTGACCTTCAATACGAAAGCACGGTAAACTACAGATACGAGAAGAATCAGCATCAGGTGCAATTGCTTGGTGGCTACACCTTTGAGGAGGTGCAGGCAAACAACTCCTATATGGTCAACACCGGTTTTGATACCGACATCTACGGGCCTCACAACATTGGCGCAGGATCGGGACTGGGCGAGGGTACGGCATCCATGGGATCGTATAAAGAAAAAAGCCGCCTGATTTCGTTTTTTGGCAGAGCCACCTATAACAACAGCGATCGTTTTCTGGCAGCCCTCTCGCTGCGGCGCGAAGGATCATCACGTTTCGGTGCCAATAACAAATGGGGTTGGTTTCCATCGGCAAGCATCGGCTGGCGCATGAACAATGAAGCCTTTATGAAAAACATTGCCTGGCTCAACGACCTGAAGCTTCGCATCGGATACGGTATCACAGGCAACCAGGACATTGGCAATTATAAATCACAGATTCTGATGGGACGAGCAGGAAAGTTTTATTACAACGGCACCTGGATCAATACCTATCAACCGGTGAGCAATCCCAATCCCGACCTGAAATGGGAAAACAAACACGAGATCAATGCCGGAATAGATTTCGCAGTCTTAAAAAACCGCCTGAGCGGAACAATAGACATGTATTACCGCAAAAGCACCGACCTGCTTTATACCTATGAAGTGTCGGTGCCACCATACCTCTACAAGGAGCTGTTTACCAACGTAGGCACCATCAGCAACCGGGGTGTTGAGCTAAGCTTGAAAGGAGTAGCCGTCAGAACCGAGAATTTCAACTGGACCTCCATCCTCACTTTTGCTTACAACAAAAACAGACTTGATAAATTCACCAACGAAGAATTCACCAACGATTCCTACGACCTTGGCTGGATTGGCGGTGCTATTGGTGTGAACAGTCAAAAGCTGCGCGAAGGACAAAGTCTGGGAACATTTTATGGGCCGGTGTGGATCGGCCTCGATGAGTTGGGCAAAGACCTCTTCAAGAATGCCAATCCGGTAGGGCAGGTGAACCCCGAAGACTGGGAAGTGATCGGCAATGCTTTTCCCGACTTCACGTTGGGATGGAGCAATATGTTCAGTTGGGGCGACTGGGACATGAGCATCGCAATGCGTGCAAGCATAGGCGGTCAGGTGCTCAACACCTACAGGCTTTATTATGAAAACTGGGGTGGTATCGGGCTCAACAACGTGGTTTTGTCGCAATATGAGAATCCCGAATTCACCGGCAATGCACGTTATTCATCAAAATATGTTGAAGATGCATCATTCCTCAAGGTTGACAACATCTCGCTGGGCTACAATTTTGCACTTGAATCCAAATACATCTCACGGCTCAGGATGTATGCCACCGCACAGGATGTGTGGACTTTGACAGGCTACAAAGGACTTGACCCGGAAGTCAATCTCGGAGGACTCACACCCGGCATCGAATACCTTTCGTATTATCCGCGAACAACCTTGTTGACTTTAGGCGTTCAAGTTTCATTTTAAACCGTACAAGCCATGAAAAAAATATCGAAATATCTGTTTATACTGATGGTAGGTGGAGCAATGTTTACGCTCTCATGCACCAACCTTGATGAAGAAGTGTATTCATCTATCCCGCTCGATGACTTCTTCAGAACCGAAGCCGACGTACTCATGAATGCAGGCAGAGCTTATACAAAACTGCAACGCTTTCCCGAAGAACAGCGCCTATGGTCGCTCATGCAGAATGCTTCGGACGAAATGGTGATACCGGGTCGTGATGATGGCTTGTGGTGGGAGCAAGGCCGATGGGACGAGCTGCACACACACCACTTCAATCCGACAAACAAAATTCTCAGGCAGTCATGGGAGTTTGTTTTCGAAGGCGTCAGTGCCTGCAATGAAGTGCTCTATGAAACCGAAACAACACCCATACAGTTTGAAGGCAAAGAACGCATTCTGGCTGAAATCCGCGTGCTGCGTGCTCTCTTCTACTACTGGGGTATTGACAACTGGGGAAACATACCCTACTCGGTTGATTTCACTGACAGGGAGTTGCCTGAGCAAAAAGACAGGGTTTTTATGTTTTCGTTTGTCGAAAAAGAAATACTTGACAATGTGGAGAAGCTTCAGACCATGCCCGGGCCAGATTATTATGGTCGCGTTACAAAGGGGATGGCCTATACTTTATTGGCCAAACTATACCTGAATGCCGAAACCTGGATTGGACAAAATATGTACCAGAAAGCTGTTGATGCCTGTGATCAGGTGATTGCACTCAACGCCTATAGCATTGAAGACGACTACTTTGCTAATTTCAAGGTATATAATGAAGCTTCAGTTGAAAACATCTTTGTGATACCCAACCACACTGTCTATACGAAAGACAGAATGTATTGGTACACACTCACCCTCAACGATGCAAGCCGAGCCACCTTCAACTTCAAGGGTGAGATGTGGGACGGATTTGTGCTGGAGCCACCTTTCTTCAACAAATACGCCGAAAACGATGTCAGGAGAAAATCATTCCTCTTCGGTCAGCAATACGACAAAGCAGGCAATCCGATCTATTTTATAGAGCAGGGCGACACAGCCTGGTTTGCCTATACGCCAACCATCGGCAACTACAAGGCACGCGGACGCTGGGAAGGTGCGCGCTGCTGCAAATATGAATACCAGGAAAATCTGGAATATTATGTGAACGATATGGAAAACGACTTTGTGCTTTTCCGCTATGCTGATCTGATCTACACCCGCTTCGAAGCCCTTTGGCGGCTTGGAAGGGCAGGAGAAATGATCAACGATGCACATTTGATGAAGATCAGGACAAGGGCCGGACTCGAACCATACAATGTTTCGCAGCTCAACGCCGAGGAATTGCTCGATGAGTTTGGTCGCGAGTTTGCCTGGGAGGGTAGAAGGCGTCAGGATCAGATACGTTTCGGTGTGTGGGGCAACACCTGGTGGAACAAGCCCGCATCAGATGCCAATGCCAGACTGTTTCCAATTCCGCAAACGGCACTCAGCGCCAATCCCAAGCTAAAGCAAAACGATGGTTTTTAAATTGATTCAAAATATGATGAAACATACTATCCGTATAGTCTTATTACTGACAGTGGTTTTGCTGGCCACAATGCCTGCGCAAGCCGGAAAAAAGAAAATCAGCAAGGCAGAATTGCACGACAAAATAGCAGCTTCGTGGATTGGCCAGATGATTGGCAATATCTACGGTTTACCCCATGAAAACAAATACATCAACGCACCCGGAGCTGAGACATGGCCTTATGGTTATACGAAGAACCTCGACAAACTCGAAAAATACGGAGGAGCTTTTTCGGATGATGATACCGATGTGGAATATATGTATTTGCTTCAGATGGAAAAATGGGGTCCTGAGCCCACCTACGCACAGCTCAAAGATGCGTGGATGTATCATATTCGCGACAGGGTGTGGTTGGCCAACCGTGCGGCACTGGGTCTGATGCACTATGGATATACCCCTCCATTTACCGGAAGTAAAGCATTAAATCCGCATTGGTATCAGATTGATCCGCAACTTATTAATGAAATTTGGGCAGTAACTGCTCCGGGCATGGTACAATACGCTGCACGTAAGTCGGCATGGGCAGCACGCATCACAAGTGATGATTGGGGCGCTGACCCAACCATTCACTATGGCGCCATGTATTCTGCCGCGTTTTTTGAGCAAGACATCAGAAAACTGATTGACATTGGGCTTGCCGCACTTCCGCAGGGAAGTCGTTACGCTGTAACCGTGAACGAGATGATCGCACTACACGCAAAATATCCTGACTGGAAAGATGCCTGGAAGATCATGGCTCAAAAATACTATATAGATGAACCCGACATGACCAAAACCATCTGGAATGCAAACCTCAACGGAGCCTGTGCCATACTTGCCATGCTATATGGCGAAGGAGACTTTCAGCATACACTCGACTTAAGTTGTGCCATGGGCTTTGATGCCGACAATCAGGCAGCTACCGTAGCAGGGCTGTTGGGCGTTATGTACGGCATGAAAGGACTTCCGGAAAACCTGTATCTGCCTGTGGAAGGCTGGACAAAACCATTCAATGACAAGTATATCAATATCACCCGATATGATATGCCCGACGCAACCATCAGCAGCATGATTGACAGAACTGTTGAAGCAGCCGTAAAACTTATTCTCGCCAAGGGAGGAAAACTAAGTGGCAGCGAAGGCAACGAAACGATTACCATCAACAGCTCGGCCACTTTTGAAGCACCGATGGAGTTTTACATAGGACCGTTACCTGAGCTAAATGTCAACCAAGCCATTGATTTTGAATTTTATACAGAAGACAACAGCATTTATAACTGGTCGCTCGCCGAGGGAAAGCTCCCGCCAGGACTTACGTTTAGCAAAGGAAAACTAAGCGGAACACCGGTACTTGCAGGTTATTTTCCGGTTGTTTTGCAAATGGACAACGGGAAGTCATTCATCAAACACAACTTCGACCTGCTTGTCAGACCTGAGAATATTGCCATGCAAGCCGATACCATCTATGCCAATGTGTCGAAGCTCAACGAGGCAGTGTTGGATTCATGTTGGTTCACTTTTGGTAAATCATTGTATGCAAAGGATGTAAGCGTGATCAATGATGGAATCACTTCAGGTGCAGCTTCGGTGTTTTACAGTCTGGCTGCAAAAGCAAAACTCCCAAAAGTTGATTATTACGGTTATGGCTGGAACCATGAAGTAGAACCTGCGATGATCATTTTCAACACAGGAGGAATGGAAGAGTTTGGAGGCTGGTTCAGTTCGCTCAGTGTGCAGTATTTAGATGCTGCCGGAAGGTGGGTAAATGTCGAAAATGTCCGTTTGCAGCCCGGTTTGCCTGCATCAGGCGAAGTGTTTATTCAGCCGCATAACGCACAATACCTGATCACCTTTGACAAGGTGAAAACCAAAGGAATCCGCATTATAGGGGATGCTGCCATTCAAAGCCATTGGCACAAATACACAAAAAATGTTTCAGGATTCACATCCATCACCGAATTGAGCGTTTATCCTTAAAACACATTTGAATGAAAAAAATGAAGAAAAATACATTATTGACAGCCATTGTGCTGATTTCCATATTGATGCAATACTGTAGTCCTGTTAATGAGAAGCATAATG
>DISP01000108.1:0-550 GCA_002421995.1 Bacteroidales bacterium UBA6207
TTACTTTTAGGTGAAAGATATGCGGCCAATCTCGGGGTTAATGTGAAAAGAACACAGTTTTTCATTTTAATCATTTCGGGAGTTCTCACCGCTGTGATCACTGCCTATACTGGGCCGGTGGCTTTTATCGGCCTTGCGGTGCCTCACCTGGCACGAAACCTTTTGGGCGAAAGCAGCCACAGAATTTTGCTTCCTGCCGTGATGATTTTGGGTGCTTCGCTTGCCCTTGCCTGCAATCTTATTGCGCGCTTGCCAGGCTTTGAGGGCAGTTTACCTGTTAATGCCGTTACATCGCTCATTGGGGCTCCGGTTGTGGTTTGGTTTCTCATCCGTCGCAAACACCTTTATAGCAACGGAAAATGAAAGAGCCGGCATTAAAACTCACACAACTTGAAATTGGACATCAGCAAAAAGCTGGTCGCAAAATCGTTTTGTTGCCACCTATTAATATAACGCTCACTGAGGCCAGTCTTGTTGCCCTTGCAGGAATCAACGGTGCAGGAAAAACTACCTTGCTGAAGACCATCACCGGGTTGCATCAGCCCATTTC
>DISP01000108.1:601-10611 GCA_002421995.1 Bacteroidales bacterium UBA6207
CCTTTGATTGTGTTGGACGAACCCTCTGCTTTTTTGGATTATCCGGGAAAACTCGAACTGATGACTTTGCTCAGAAATTTGGTGCGTGAACAACAAAAAACCATTCTTTTCTCATCGCACGACCTTGATTTGTTGATGCGTTTTGCTGATCAACTTTGGCTAATCTCACCCTCGAAACCAATCATAAGCGGAAGTCCTGAACTGCTTGCTTCTTCCGGGAAAATTGGAGAGTATTTCAATAGAAACAAACTGGCTTTCAATAGCATTACAGGAAAGTTCCAGTCAGAGAATTCCTCTGCTCAAAGTGTTTTCGTTGACCGAAATGTAACCCATTATTATTGGGTGGTCAATGCCTTGAACCGAAATGGATTTGCACTTAGCAAGCATGATACTGTTGGGTTTCATGTTTCTGATCAGGATGGCAATTATAAGCTGACAATGGCTGATAAACAATATATTTGCGCTGATATTGACGAACTGATTCATCAAATTCTGAAACAATGTTAAGACGATTAGTATATTTAAGTGTTTATTTATCAACATTTTATTCTTGCGCAAATATGAAACCAACGGAGGTTGACCTTATCTTGTTTAACGGCCATGTTTATACGGTTGACAGCACTTTCAGTGTTGCTGCCTCATTTGCGGTAAAAGACGGAAAGTTTGTTGCAGTTGGAACAAACGAAGAGATTGCAAGGCGTTACCAATCAGCGCATTTGATTGATGCAGGCGGAAAGGCTGTTTATCCGGGTTTCAACGATGGTCACTGCCATTTTTATGGTTTTGGCGAAAATCTCTTTCGGTACGCCGAGCTCGCCGGAGCAGCGTCATTTGCCGAAGTGATTGATCGTTTGAAGCAACATGCTGCTTCGCATCCGTCTGAATGGCTTTTGGGAAGAGGTTGGGATCAAAATCTGTGGGAAGGGAGGCAGTTTCCAACTAATGAAGCTTTGGAGGAGGTTTTCCCTAATAAAAAAATTCTGCTGTTGCGCATTGATGGCCACGCCTCACTCGTGAGCAAAGCTGCGCTGGAACTTGCAGGCATCAGTGCCAAAACACAAATAGAAGGTGGAGAAGTCCTGCTTGGTAAAGATGGTAAGCCAACCGGCGTTTTGATTGATAATGCCGATGCACCGGTAAAGGCGCTCGTTCCGAAATTGACCGATGATGAAAAGAAAACGGCCTTGCTGGAGGCACAGAAGCGTTGTTTCGCTTTTGGATTGACGAGCGTTACCGATGCAGGGCTGCCTTATGCAACAATTCGCCTCATCGAAGAACTTCAAAGCCAGGGCACACTTAAAATGAAAGTGAATGCGATGATAGACCCTGATGAAGAAACGATGAATCATTACCTTCCGTCAGGACCCTACAGCTCCGGGATGTTGTCGGTTCGTTCTGTGAAGCTTTATGCTGACGGGGCACTGGGTTCGCGTGGTGCTAAAATGAAAGCACCATACAGCGATGCTCCTGACAAAAGCGGTTTGATAATGCATGAAACTTCTTTTTATCAAAATGTTATACAACGTGCTTATGATGCAGGATTTCAGGTGAATACACATGCTATCGGCGATTCCGGTGTGAGCATGATGCTGGGATTGTACGGCGCTGTACTCAAAGGTTCAAACGACCGTCGTTGGCGCATTGAACATGCACAGGTTGTGGATGAGGTTGATTTTGCGCGTTTTGCTACTTACAACATTATTCCTTCCATTCAAAGCACACATGCCACTTCTGATATGGGCTGGGCGGCCGAACGTGTTGGAAATGATCGCGTTAAAGGAGCTTATGCACAAAAACGGTTGCTGTCTGCAAATGGCTGGCTGGTGAATGGAACCGACTTTCCAATCGAGAATATCAATCCTGTTTATACATTTTATGCGGCTGTTTTCCGCAAAGACCTCAATGGAAAACCTGCTGAGGGTTTTCAAATGGAGAACGCGCTGAGCCGTGAGGAAGCTTTACGGTCAATTACGATCTGGCCTGCTAAAGGTGCTTTTGAAGAAATACGTAAAGGAAGTATTGAACCATCGAAAGCAGCTGATTTTGTTATTCTTAGCGCTGATTTGATGAAGGCTGCCGAAAGTGAAATAGTCGGAGCAGTGCCTTTACAAGTTTTTTCGAATGGCAAACAGGTCTTCTCGAAAGCGGATTAGTTCTGCTTTTTACTTCTCTTTCCTAATCCAGGTTTCGTAGCGGTAATTGAAGTCAACAGTTGAATCATTCTCAATGTGTTCCTTTTCAATACATTCAAAATCAGCGTAATCAATTTCAGGGAAGAAGGTGTCGGCTTCAAAGTCCTTTTCAACGATGGTGAGATAAAGCTTGTCGGCCAAAGGCAAAAACTGTTGGTAAACTATTCCCCCGCCAATGATAAATACTTCGGTTTCGTGGCTTGTTTTTTGAAACACCTCCTCAAGTGAATGAACAGTTTCGCATCCACCGCCAAAGCAATCGGTTTTGGTGTCACTCAAAACAATGTTTCGCCGGTTGGGCAGCGGTCCTTTTGGGAGTGAAAACAAGGTTCTTTTACCCATCACCACGGTGTGACCAGCAGTTATTTTCTTGAAGCGTTTCAGATCGGCCGGAATATGCCAGAGCAGCTGATTATTTTTTCCTATAGCGTTGTTTTGTGCGATGGCAACGATGATGCTGATGAATGGTTTTGGCATGGTAATAAATCGTTAGATAGCTATATCTCCTTTGATATGTGGATGTGGATCGTAGCCTTCGAGTTGAAAGTCGTTGATTGTAAATTTATCAATAGCAGTGACTTCCGGGTTTATATGCATTTTTGGTAACGACCGTGGAGCGCGACTGAGTTGCAGCTTCACCTGATCCATGTGATTCAGGTAAATATGCGCATCGCCAAAAGTGAGGATGAAATCACCTGCTTCCAACTGCGTCACTTGCGCAATCATCATTGTGAGCAATGCATAAGATGCAATATTAAAAGGTACACCTAGAAAAATATCCGCGCTGCGCTGATACATTTGACAGGAAAGTTTTCCGTTGGCCACATAAAACTGGAACCAGGCGTGGCAGGGTGGGAGGGCTGCGCGGCCAAGCGCAACATTTTCGCTGAAAGTTTTGCCACTTAGCGGCAGCACCGATGGATTCCAGGCTGCAACGAGGTGGCGCCGGCTGTCGGGATTTGTCTTGATGCTTTGAACCACTTCTGCAATCTGGTCGATGCCTTCGTTGTTCCAGTTGCGCCATTGCGCCCCATAAACAGGGCCAAGGTCGCCATTTGCATCAGCCCATTCATTCCAAATACTCACCTTATTTTCGGTTAGGTATGCGATATTTGTGTCTCCTCTTAAAAACCACAGCAGTTCGTGGATGATGGAGCGAAGGTGTGTTTTTTTTGTTGTTACGAGTGGGAAGCCCTCAGAAAGATCAAAGCGCAGTTGTTCACCAAAAAGGCTGATAGTGCCGGTGCCGGTGCGATCGGTTTTTTCTACACCGTTTTTTAGAACTTTATCAATGAGATCGAGGTATTGCCGCATGTGTTATGGTGTGTTTGTATAGATGTAATTCGTGAATTTACTGACAATGAAACGTTGATTATCTGCTTTTCAATGGAGATTTATCGTTTAAGTCAAATACCATATTCTATATATAAGGCGTTTGTCAAAGCTTGGATTTGCGTTGGTTCAATTCATCTCTTAACCGTCCGGCCTGCTCATAATCTTCGTTTTCAATGGCTTTCTCGAGCATTTCTTCGAGCTCTGATGACAGGTAGTCGCTGAATTCGTTTTCGCTGCTTACAGGAATATCTGTTGGTTCTGAAGTTTCTTCATCTTCATTCTCCATCAGAATACCTGCTTCTTCAAGAATCGTCTCATAGGTATAAACCGGGCATTGAAACCTTATTGACAATGCCACAGCGTCGGAGGTGCGGGCATCGAGCTGACTGACCACTCCGTCTTTTTCACAGATCAGCAGCGCATGAAAAACACCTTCTCTGAACTTGTAAATCAACACTTCAGTGAGTTTCACATCGTAGTGCAGGAGCATATTGTGCATCAGGTCGTGCGTCATCGGACGTGCCGGTTGCAGTTTCTCAAGTCCAAGTGCGATGGCTTGTGCCTCAAAACCACCAATAATGATTGGCAGGCGTCGTTTTCCCTGCGACTCACCGAGTATCAGCGCATAAGCCCCGCTTTGCGAATGGCTGTAAGACATTCCGATAATCTCGAGCAATACTTTTACCATGTGAAAAATCAAGCGTTAATTAGGGGTTTAAAATTATAGTTTTTTTTGCAAGTCTGATCACTGCAATCAGGAAAGTTTTAAACAGACTTGTAACATGAAATTAATCCTTTGATCTGAAAAATATAGTATTTAATTTTGCCTGCCCGGCTCTGGGATAAAAATTATGCAATCGTTTGCAAATTTGAATCATCCGAACATATGAGAACCGGCTTTACATTAAGTTCTTTGAATTGAAATTATATGTCAGATGGAATTTTATTACATTGAAAATGATATAATTATAATATTCCTGAAGGCATTTCAAGCTTGAAAACTCTTTATATCAATAACCAAAAAACTTTTACGTATGATGAATTCTATTTTTTGGCTGATTCCTGCCTCGGCGCTATTGGCACTTTTATTTGCTTACTATTTCTTCACCAATATGATGAAGAATAGCGAAGGCACTGATGAGATGAAGCGTATTGCACAATATGTGCGTGAAGGCGCTATGGCTTATCTAAGGCGGCAATACAAGGTTGTTTCGATCGTGTTTGTAGTGCTCGTAGTGCTGTTGGGAATGCTGGCATACATGGGAGTGCAAAACCCATTTGTTCCCGTTGCTTTTCTAACCGGCGGATTTTTCTCCGGCCTGTGCGGCTATCTGGGAATGAAAACGGCTACACACGCCTCTGCAAGAACTGCATTTGGAGCAACACAGTCGCTCAATAAAGGCCTTCAGATTGCGTTCCGAAGCGGTGCTGTCATGGGTTTGGTTGTAGTTGGTTTTGCTTTGCTCGATATTGCTGCCTGGTATCTCCTCCTGACTGAGGTGATCTACACTCCGGCCAATATGCAGAATGGCTTGAGTTTTCTGGGATTGACATTCGTACATCCAAATACAACCGAGCACCTTAAAATGATCGAAATCACTGCCACCATGTTAACCTTTGGAATGGGAGCATCAACCCAGGCTTTGTTTGCACGTGTTGGCGGTGGTATCTATACAAAAGCAGCCGATGTGGGCGCCGATCTCGTTGGCAAAGTAGAAGCTGGCATACCTGAAGACGATCCGAGAAATCCTGCCACCATCGCCGATAATGTTGGCGACAATGTGGGTGATGTTGCCGGTATGGGTGCCGACCTTTACGAATCCTACGCTGGTTCAATTCTGGCTACGGCAGCTTTGGGTGCAGCTTTGCCGGTGATCGCAGGTGGCGAACAGGAAAAATATGTGATTGCCCCCATGATCGTCGCCGCGGTAGGTGTGATCATCTCAATACTTGGTATATTCTTTGTCAGAACCAAGGAATCAGCCAGTCAGAAGAATTTGCTCAATGCCTTGCTGCTTGGTACAGGCGGCAGCTCTTTGCTCATTTTAGTTGTTGTGGCTCTTATGGCCTATATGGAGTGGATTTCATTCGGAATTTTTGGTTCAGTAGTTGCCGGTTTGATAGCAGGTGTGATTATCGGACAGGGAACGGAATACTTTACTTCTGATGAATACAAACCAACAAAAGGAATTGCCCGTCAGGCCACACAGGGACCAGCTACCACCATCATTGATGGTATTGCAGTGGGTATGTTTTCAACCTGGATTCCGGTTACCGTGATTGTGATCGGTATTATAGCAGCCTTTGGTTTTGCAGGTGGTTTTGATAACTTCGCACTTGGTGTTTATGGTATTGGCTTTGCAGCGGTTGGTATGCTTTCCACCCTTGGAATCACACTGGCAACAGACGCTTTCGGACCAATAGCCGACAATGCAGGTGGCAATGCCGAAATGGCTCACCTGCCAAAAGAAGTCCGCGAAAGAACCGATGCGCTTGATATGCTGGGAAATACTACAGCTGCTACAGGCAAAGGTTTTGCAATTGGTTCTGCAGCCTTGACAGCAATGGCACTTTTGGCTGCCTATATCGAAGAAATTCGCTTGTGGATTGGTAAAATTGCTGATGGTGCCCAAGGCATCAAGCAGGTAGGAGATGTTGTTTTTTACACTGCCAAATCAGCCGTGATTCCGGTTGCAGAAGAAGGACAGCGCGTTGTTGCACTTGCAACGGCCTCAATTAAAGATTTTACGGTTGCTTACGACCTCACTATTTTTAATCCGATGCTGCTTGGAGGTATCTTTATCGGTGCTATGATGGCATTCGTTTTCTCTGCACTTACAATGAAGGCAGTGGGCCGTGCAGCCGGTGCTATGGTAGATGAGGTGCGTCGGCAGTTTCGCGAAATACCCGGAATCATGGAAGGGAAAGCTACACCAGAATATGCCAAATGTGTGGCCATTTCTACAAAAGGCGCCCAACGTGAGATGCTTGTGCCATCTTTGCTCGCTATCATAGTTCCTGTGGTAGTGGGTTTGATTTTCGGTGTCTCCGGAGTTGTAGGATTACTCGTTGGCGGTCTGACTGCAGGGTTCACTTTGGCCTCAATGCTTAACAACGCTGGAGGAGCCTGGGACAATGCAAAGAAATTTGTTGAAAAAGGAAACTATGGCGGCAAAGGAAGCGAAACCCACAAAGCAAGCGTTGTTGGCGATACCGTTGGCGATCCTTTCAAAGACACAAGCGGACCATCACTCAATATCCTCATCAAACTTATGACCATGGTGGCCGTTGTTATGGCTGGTCTTACAGTTACAGCAAGTCTTTTTTAACCAAACTTCATATGAGAAGGAGCATCGCTCCTTTAGTCAAAGAATCCCGCCGAAGCGGGATTCTTTGTTTTTGCAATAATTGGTTCTGATTTTTGCAACAGACGTAATAAAACGTGTCAGATGTTGCTTCGTAAGTCTTATTCTTGCGACTTTACAAAGTCAGGGATATGAATCTATTGAGTTTTAGTCTTCGTCCTTATTGGTCTTTATCCCAAAAATGGGATAAAGCGGGCAGAAGTTTAACATTGCTGTGAGTATTGGCACAATACCAACAAGACCCCACCATGATTGATAAATTATTCCGACAACACCAATGGCAACTCCGGCGATAATGCGAATCACCTGATCTACATTTCCGACATTCTTCTTCATAAAAATTGTTTTTAGGTTAATAAGTTTTTTGTCGTACCAAAGATAAATGCAACATTTTGGATTTGTCAAATATATTTCATCATTCAGGCCAAAATTTATGATCCGACAGCCTAACTTCTGACAGTCCATATGAAGTAGCTTGTAACATTAGAAGTCCATTGCAAGAGAAAACATTCTCTTAATCAACTTGGTATTCCAATTTTAAGAAAAAACTTCCTGTTTTTGGAATGATGTTTTTAAACATAACTACTAATTTTTTATGAATCAATAAGTTAAAATACTTATTTTATGGCATTATTTTTGCTGATTATCGTTTTTCCGATTAACCAAATTTCTGATTTTCATGTTTGAAAAGCCCGAAAGGATCAAGCTAAAACATCGTGTGTACATAGTATCTGTACCGATTTTTGCATTAATCGGTCCTTTGGCAGCTTTTCCCAATTCTGGAATTGAGCCCCGGCTTTTGTCAATAAGCTATCCACAGACCTCTTCCTTTATTTTGTTACTGAGCTTGTTTTTTGTTCTTTTATCAGTGATTGGTTTGCTGTTAATGGCAAGGAACAAAAGCAGGGTGTTGAGCGCGATGCAGGAAAGGGAGCAGAAGTTACTCGATGATATTGAAGTACTTAAACAAGAAACCGATATTGCGCAACGAACAAAGCAACGGTTTTTGGCCAACCTGAGCCACGAAATCAGAACTCCGCTCAATGGCATTTTCGGACTTACCTCCCAATTCCGAAAGGAGAAACTCAACGAGGAGCAGGCAGAAATGTTGAATGACATCGAGTTGCTGACGCAGCACCTGCATGCGCTCGTGAGCGATGTGCTTGACTTCACCAAGATGGAAACAGGCATTCTAGAGTTAGATAAAGTAAACTTTCATCTAATGAACGAGATCGGGCCAATACTGTCTTTCTATCGAAAGAAATGTTTCGAAAGTGGCATTGCTTTTAGCAGTCATTTCGACAGTACTTTACCACTTTTTTATGTTGGAGATCCAAACAGGTTGCGTCAGGTTGTCAACAGTTTACTCAGCAATGCATTCAAATTCACTGAGGCCGGCAAGATCAGGTTTTCGTGCGAGCTTGAGTCGCAACAGCCTGAATGTTTCAACCTGCGATTTGAGATTTCAGACACCGGAAAAGGAATTCCCGAGGCTCAGCAATCGCTGATCTTGGATCTTTTTCACCAGGTTAACAGTACCAACAGCCGCAGTACGGGAGGTGTCGGCATAGGATTAACCCTTTCGAGACGCCTTGTTGAGGCAATGGACGGCGACCTAAGTTTTGAAAGCCGGGAGAACCAGGGATCAACTTTTACATTCAGTGTTTGTCTTAAAAAAGGGATTTCACCCGATTTGCTGACCCAAAACTATTTCAATAAAATACTCCTTGTCGAGGACAATCTTATTAATCAAAGGGTTTCGATGTTTAGCCTAAAGCAGTTAGGCTTCAACGTGGATGTGGCCGACAACGGACAGATAGCCCTTGATAAATTCCAGAAAAACCATTACGACCTGATTCTGATGGACATTCAGATGCCGGTGATGGATGGGATGGAAGCCACAAGACAAATTCGGGCAATCGAGAAACAGCGCAATGTAGAGACCCCGGTAAAAATTGTTGCCATCACGGCCAATGCATTGGGCGACGACCGCAAAGACTGTGTTGAAGCCGGCTTTGACGGTTTTCTTACAAAGCCGTTTAACCTGGAAAAACTACCTGTTGTTATCAGCAATCTCCGTGATTCGCTGGAATATTAAGAGAAACAAGTATTATTGGTTCATTTTTGAAGCATTCCCTAATGTTTTGTTAACAAAAGGTTGAAAAAAAGATAGGATGCAATAGACTTTCAATATCGTTTAAATTGAATTGAAACGTTAACTTTGTAAACTTTTTGGACGTTAAGTTTGACTTATTTTATATTCAAATACGAACATTTAAAAGCTTCAAATGCTAGAACAAATTCATATCCTAATAATAGTAATCTAAGATTTATTCTATGAAACGAAAACTACATTTTAGTGTAACTGTGGTTCTGCTGCTGATAACATTTTTTAGTAAGGCACAGACAGATTTTACAGCCACTTACACCTTTGGTTCGAATGGGAATGTTACATCATTCGCTTACAATGGCGCAACTTATGACGGAGTAACTTTCGGAAATCTTGAAAAAGTTGGTGTTACAAGTTCGTCAAGTACTAATAACTTTCGTGCAAATGGTTGGCCAACAGGTGCAACAAGCGGAAGCAATGACTTCACAGGTGAAGTTGATCTTGGCAAGTATTTTGGTTTTTCGGTAAGTCCTGTTGCCGGATATAAAATTTCAATAGATACGATAATTTTCGGAGTTGGACGAAGTAGTACGGGTACGCGTCAAAGCCAATGGAGAGGTAGTTCAGATAATTATGCTGCTATTTTAAACAATTATGCAGTATTAGCAACAAATCTCACCAATAACAATGGGGTTTTGACGAACCCTGATGAAAATTCCAGCTGGGTTGGGAATAAATTAACACCTGGAAATACCTATGATGATTTGACAAGCCCTGCCGGCTTCAGATTTTATCTGTTCAATGCTGAAGCTGCTACCGGAACCGGCGGTTTTCAAGGCGTTCTGACTATAAAAGGAACATTTGTTATCGCGGGTGGGAATATTCCACCCTCAATTACGAACATTACCAAAACACCTTCTGCTGATATTACCTCAACTACTGCTGTTCATATTGGAGCTACAATCAATGATACGGATGGATCTATTTCAAGTGCTCAGGTAAAGTGGG
>DISP01000108.1:10634-10970 GCA_002421995.1 Bacteroidales bacterium UBA6207
TTGGTGATACCTATAAATATACCGTTGCAGGCAATAACCCATGGTATTTTTTCAATGCTTCGGCAACAGTTAACGGTTTCGGTGGCCTAAACCCGGAAGAACACTGGCTTGTCCTGCCTGGCATGAACCTCAATAACTATTCAAACGAAGTTTTAACATTCACTACTTATGCGCAATACGGAACAGTTAATGCCAATAACTACCTGAAGTTATTCTATTCTACTGATTATACAGGTATTGGCAATGTTGCACTTGCCACCTGGACTGAACTTGCATTCACGATGCCTGCCGGCATTGGTGCAACAGAAGTATCATCTCCTTCAGGAAATATTGACC
>DISP01000093.1:0-825 GCA_002421995.1 Bacteroidales bacterium UBA6207
TTTGACTGCCAATATAGTAAGGACGTTGTATAACTCTGACATAGAGCTTTCCCGGTTCATATTCAAGTACTTCAGTGATCTTGACATTGACTTTTCGTGCACCTTCAGGGAGATTTTCAGGTTCAATCACTTCTACCACCCGTTCCAGATGTGCAGGCAATTCCATGCGTACTGGTTTTTTTCCGGCCTGCGCTTTATCACGGGTGTAGCTGATTTGCTCTTTTACCGGTGCAGGTGCTTCAACAGCGGGTAGCTCAAACAGGGTGGGCTGATTGGGATCGCCCGGAATATGGCGTTCACTTTTGCTGCCAAAGATCATCCGTTTGAGTTGGGCAAGCTCGTGCTGCAATGCTGCAACAAGGTTTTTCTGGCGAAGAAAATCTTCGTATTCTGCTTTGGTGATGGTTACTTTTTCTGCGCTTGCCATGAGGCAAATTTAGCAAATCAATGCTTTGATAATGTTGATTTTAGCTACATTTTATCAACATCATTTTGTTGGTAAAAACGTCGCTGTTTTTTTGCTTTTTCCAATGAAATACCATTGATTATCATCACCAGTTCGCTGTAGTCAATGGTGAGTTTTCCTGCACTGGCATCCTGTGGTTTGGGCAGGTGAAAAGTGCCTTGTTCAAGCCGCTTATAGAACAAAACAAAGCCTCCTGTTTCCCAGCGCAGCAGCTTGATGCGGTTGCGTGGCTTATTGACAAAGATGAACAGGTCGCCACTCATGGGGTTTTGCCCCAGCTTACCGGAAACAAGCCCACAAAGACCATCGAAACTTTTGCGCATATCGGTGGGCTGCTGATACAGAAAGTATCGGGCTGA
>DISP01000093.1:885-8144 GCA_002421995.1 Bacteroidales bacterium UBA6207
ACGTGCGATTGCCGTCTTGTTTTTGATTCTCAAGTTGTTTCTGAATCCAATACCGAAACGTAAAAAGTTTGATCTGATGTGCCTGAGCGAATGCTTTCTGCGACTGCCCACTCTTTTGCCATTCTTCAACCAGACCCATCATCTTCTGGCGATGTGCTTCAACTTTGTTCATATTCTGCATTTTTGAGCGCAAAGTTGAATGGTTCTAATAAAGCTCACAAGATGCTGTTGGCGGAAGGGTTACAAAAGTACTGGATGAAGGCGTTGACGTGCCTGAAGCCGATGTCGGGATCATCCTTTCAGCCAATCATTCCAGGCGCCAAATGATACAGCGCATGGGCAGGATAATACGTCCGAAAAAAGATGGAGGAGCGGCGGCATTCTTCATCGTTTATGTGAAAGATTCCAGCGAAGACCCTGCACGCGGGGCACACGAAAGTTTCCTGACCGAGATCATGGATCTTGCCATAGAAGTGCGACACTTTGAAAACTCCTGCGATGCAGCAGAGATTCTTGATTGGTATATTGACGGGAAGATGTTTCGCTAATCCTTTTTATTATATGGACTTCAAAGAACAAAAATCAGTTTAATTCAGTGTTTTTAAATGAAATTTACCTAATTGATCATTGGCTTGTTTGTGATTCGTTGGGGGTTTGAGGATTTGAAGATTAGAGGGGTCTTTAATCTTTAGTCTTTGGCTTGATTGGTTTCGTTAGGGATATGAGGATTTGAAGATTTGAGAGGGATTCTTTGGTCTTTGGCAGTATGTGGTTAGTAGGGAGTTAAAGGATGAGAATTTAAAGGGTTTGGAATTTGGAGATGAGGGCTGCCAGGATTTTTTGCATCATGCCGTCGGCGAAGCTGTCGGTCCAATAGTAGGGATCGAATCTGTCTTTACGGGCGATGGCGGTGGTGAGTTTGGATAGTTCGAGGGGTGAAAGGAGGGAAAAGTCGAAATCGGGGAAGGATGCGAGCCAACGGCCTTCCTCCCAGTCCTGCCACCTGAAATTGTGGACAATCTTCATGTTGTAAACTTGATCCATGATACGCGATAAAATTCTTTGGATGAGTGGGTTTTCGTATTTACGATTGTTGTCATTGAGTTCGTTTACAGCGTTTTCAAGGTCTTGCAACAGGCTTGAAAGTTGGTTCCAATCAGCAGGTTCAATTTGATTGAGTTGATCGATCTGGTCTTGATCGTTCGTTTCCTCAGTTGCTGTATGCGCTTCATTTCGGGATTGTCTTTTTTGTTTGATTGCCTGCGCCATGGGAAGGATAAGTTCAGGGCTGATAGTCAAGGGATGAAGATAGCCAACGGGGTAGTGGTTGCAAAGGTGGTGAATGGCTTCTTCGAGGGTGTTGAAGTCTTTCTCGCTGCTGTACCTTTCGTCTTCCAGGTATTCTTCACCGGTTGTCACCTTATAGGTTGTGCTGTTTTGACGCTGGGTTCGGTACAGCGAGATGGATCCGCCTTCGCCGGCGAGTTGGAGGAGGAGGGTGTGGTGGGGGGAGGGGGCCATGGAAAGGGTTGATTTGTTGATGTGTTTATTTGTTAAGGGATGGGTTAGTCTTTGGTTTTTGGTCTGGTTTCACGCAGGGTTTTGAGCTTTAGGGGCATTTGGTTTTGAAATTATTTCCATGCAAAGGTAAAGGGTGTTTGCGACAGGTAGTGTTGTATGTGCTATCAACTGAAAGTTTTTTTAATGAATTGGCAGAGGAGTTTTGTGGGTAGCCTTAAAGTTATGAACTAGTACTTCAGTCAGGTAAAGCTTAACTTCTCCCGGAAACCTTTGGTAACTTTAGAACGGTGATGACTCTGATATGTGCGCATTCCTGAGCGTACAATACCGGTTAACCGACAACTTAAGAAAGGTGCAACACTAGCAGATGAAACACCAGCTGTTGCAGAAGTTAGTGATGGGATTCCTGTAAGGTAAATTCATACTGGAAATTTTTTACATTTTTACCATTATATCTATGATTCTCATGGTTTTTTTGATTTTGATGGTTCTGATGATACCCTTATATTTGCTGAAGTATTTAAAATCAGTAAGTTATGAATACTAAAAAAGATGTTGTTTGTATAAAGATTGCGCTTAATAAGCACTTTTTATTGATTTTTTGCCTATATTTTTACAGCATGATTCAAAGTGGATCTGCTACTAATCTTAAAATATGTAGTTAATATGAAATTGAGAATTGATTTAACAAAATGGTGTGTCACGCCACGCGATGGCACGATTATGAATCTTTTAAACTTAATGCTGATGAAAACGAAAGTAAACTTTCAAAAAGGGCAGGTCACCTCTAACGTTGACCGGAGTATTAACCATTTAACATTCTTCTGAAATGCTTTATAGTGTTATTCAGCGGGCGAATCCAAGGGATTTAAACGCAGCTAAAAAGTATTATGCTGTTGCTCAGACCGAGAAGCAGGCAGATTTGAGAATGATCGCAGAACGCATTTCGCGCGAGACCAACTTCAGTACAGCTGAGGTGCAGGCCGCCATCGAAGCGTTTTTGCTTGTCATCCCTAAGCTCCTGCTCGAAGGCCACAGCGTAAAGATGGGTGATTTCGGCACCTTCAGCCTGACTTTGTCGAGCGACGGGGCCGAAACAAAAGAAGAATTCAATGCCTCGATGATCAAAGGCGCCAACTTGCATTTCCGTGCCGGGAAGGAGTTCGCAAAAGTGATTCGAAACGTTGAATTCTTCAAAAAGCCCGGTTCTAAATAACCTTTACAGGTATTCTTTAAAAAAGGCAGCTCAAAAGTAGCTGCCTTTTTTGTTGCTGTCAAGCAAACTATGGATGAAAAGCACGAAAAAAACATTTTTGTAGTGAAAAACAGTCATTTTCTACTTCAAAACCCATCAAAAAGCCATTGAAAACCGGGAAAATCTTCTTGAAGAATGCTTCAACTCTTCAAGAAGATTTTAAGATTCTTCTTGAAGATTTGCTCAACTCTTCAAGAAGATTTTGTTGCTTCTCCTGAAGTCGAATTTTTCAGCCTTCCGAGAAACTTTTTTCTTAAAAATTCTTAAATTTTCAGTGCATAAGCAGGCATAAAACCTTCTCCAAGCCATCCTTCCCTTGCCGGATACCCGGAAAAGCTACCGAAATATTTTAAAAAGTTCCATCCTGATGAAAAGAAGTGGGCATCTGCTGCCAGGAAGTGACTTCGCGGAATATAAAAGTGACTTCGCGTTCAAGAAAAGTTAGGTTATGTTCGGGAAAAGTGAGTTTGTATTCAAAAAAAGTGGGGTTGTGATTGAGAAAAGTTAGGTTGTGTTTGAGAAAAGTTGGTCTATGATTGGGAAAAGTGGGGATGTGTTTGAGAAAAGTTAGTCTGTGATTAGGAAAAGTGGGGATGTGTTTTAGAAAAGCAGGGCTGTGTTCAAAAAACTGTGGGAGGGAGTATTCAGAAAACTGTCAAAATTTTGGGCTGTGTTCAAAAAACTGTGGGACGCTCAAATCCTACAAAACCGTACAGGAAATTAATAAGTTGGTATCTTTGATTACAACTGCTGAAAATCTAAAACTCACCAAAAGTGAAGCTGTAATTCTGTATGGAGGGAGTTACAACCGGGTATGATTGCTTGTGGTAACTAATTGATTAATAGCTATAAAAGAAAAAGCTCCTCTTTGAAGGAGCTTTTCTGTGATTTGTCCGGGATTCGAACCCGGGACCCTTTGCTTAAAAGGCAAATGCTCTACCTACTGAGCTAACAAATCATCTATTTTGGAGGTGCAAAATTAGTTAAAAATCTAATATACACAAGGTTTTGAGCCATTTTTTTTCTAAATAAGGAATCCCTTTCCTTGTCGCAAGATAACAACTTCATTATCAGTACAATCAACAATTGTGCTGGCCTGGTTACCTCCATGCCCGGCATCAATAATAATATCAACTTTATCTTTGAAGTTGTCGTAAATGATTTCAGGGTCGGTGGTGTATTCCAACATTTTGTCATCGTCAAGAATACTCGTCGTCATCACCGGATGACCCAATTCCTCAATAATTGTCTGGATGATGGGTTCATCAGGAATTCTGATCCCGATGGTTTTTTTCTTGTTCTGGAAAATCTTTGGAATATTACTGTTCGATTCAAGAATAAAGGTAAAAGGCCCGGGCAGATTGCGTTTCATCATTTTAAAGATATCGTTCCCAATTGGCCTTGTGAAATCGGACAACATGCTTAAGTTGTTGAAAATAAATGAAAAATTCGCTTTTTCTTTCTTAATTCCCTTTAGCAATGCAATCCTGTCAACAGCTTTGGGTTGATTTATACTACAGCCGAGACCATATACGGTGTCCGTAGGAAAAATAACCAATCCGCCGGATTTCAAACAATCAACAACCATTTTAATGTGGCGGGGTGATGGATTTTCCGGATATATTTTTAGTAGCATCGAGAATGAATATTGTTGCAAAATTAATCATTCTGCCCGCTTAAGGCCTAAAAAAAATCAAATTATATATCCTGATTTCTAACGAGGGCAAAAAAGTCATTTTCGAGCGGCAAATACCCCTGATCGTAAACAAAATAGTAAACCTTATTTTCTCTGGTGGTATAGATGCTTGTAAAATACTTAAACTGAAACCCCTCCTTTACCAATGTACTTTTTCTGACTTTTGTTTTGCCATCAGGGTTCAGATTCGCCAATATCGAACGGTTCTTTTTAAGGTGATTGTTAATACTTCGGATAAGCGGCGATTCAACGGCATGTATGCGCTGATAATGTGCCGACCGGCACTGATCGTTGCAAAACTTCTTGTCTGCTCTCCCAATGAGCAGCTCTCCGCATTCTAAACATGTTTTTGTCATTGGATGATGTTTTTATAAAAGTTGATGAGGCAAAGCTAAAAAAAAACAAGCTTGTGGTTGCACAAGCTTGTTTTTGGTTTTCATTGAGAAATGCTTTCTACTTTTTTATCAATTTTCTAATTTCGTTCTTGCCATCATGTTGAACATGAATTATATACACACCTTTTTCAATTTGTGACAGGTCAATATTTTCATAGATGTCAAAGCAGACTTTTTCAATAAGCTTTTTTTCATTCAGATCGAAAATACGCACGATACTTCCGGATTTGGTTTCGATTGTAACGAACGAGGTAGCAGGATTTGGATAGAATTTGAAACTTGACGCACTGACATTTGCGATTCCACTCACAAGATTGATTGTAAAGGCATTGGGCATCAAAAGATCGTTTACACCAAGGTTGTATAATCCGGTGTTTGCATCAGCCGGAATCTGAAAGGTGGCCGAAGCCGTTGTGTTTGATAACACTGTGACCGCAGTGGCATTGATGGTTGCTGATCCGCTTTGACTCAACGAAATAGTGGGGGTAGTTCCGTTCCAAAAGGTATTTTCAGCTGTGATTTCAACAACCACATTTTCACCTTGATTGGCGACATTTGGCTGAACAGTTAATAATGCAGGGACAATTTGGTTGATGGTAAACGATTCGGCCAGCACCAGATCATTCACCAAAACATCGTAAAGACCCGGCAAAGCATTGGGAGCGAAATTAAAGCTTGCCTGAAGTTGCGTGTTGTTGTTAACCGTAACAGTTGCAGGGGCAATGGTTGTGGTTGTTCCTGATTTTCTGAGTTGAACTGCAGGGGATGTTGCATTCCAGCTGGTATTTTGCCCGGTGATTGTCAATGTTGTGCTACTGCCTTGATCGGCTTGCTGCGGAGACACTGCAAGCAATGCTGCCGGCGCAGCAGCTTCAACAAACAAAGAGGTTTTGATAATCTGATCGCCTGAAGTGTTTCCATTGCTGTTGGTGGCATTTACGGCAGCATAAAACCTCACCTGTCCTGCCGATGTTGCAGGGGCCGTCCAGTTAAAGGTCCAGCTAATGGTGCCGCCTGCTGCTCCGGCCGTACCACCGCTTTTGTGTGTAACTGATTTGTTTTGATTTGTCAGTTTTGTGCGATTGGCATCGGTAATGGTGAATGTTCCTGTTTTTTGGCCGGATGAATTTTCAGAAGTAAACTCAAAGCCAAACTTCGAAACACCGGTCTGATTGGCATTCAAGGTGAGTTGATACGTTGATCCCGGAACGTAGCCTGAAACAGGAATGTTGCTGCTGATCCAGCCGGTTTGCACTGTTGGAGTTCCTGAATGACATGCTGTACAAGTTTGGTTGTTGTCTCCGGGGCTGCCGCTGTAGCCTCCGGCGCTTCCGCTTCCGTTGGCAAGAAACAATAAAACAACCGGTAGTGCGACTAAAACCGACATGATTTTGTAAATAGTTTTCATAAAGTAAGATTTTGTAATAATTTAGAACGCGTCTAAATTATTACAAATTTATGACACTGAATGTTCAATGAAAACTTTTATGAATTTATTAACAATAATCTTATTTCCAGCTAAATAGAAAGTTGATTACTACATACGATCCGGCATTTCCATACCGAGAAGGCGTCCTGACATTTTTAAAACATTTGCCACAAAAAGACTCAGTCCGATTCTGAATTTCTTCAAAGATTCGTTTTCTTCACGAATGATAGGACAAGCCTGATAAAACTGATTGTATTCTTTTGCAAGATCATACATATAGTTTGCGATGAGTGCCGGACTTCTTTGTTCACCGGCCTGGCTGACGACAGCCGGGAATTGATGCAGAATTTTTACAATATGTTTTTCCTTTCCCGTGTTTGCAAATACCTCAATTTCACCTTGCAGATAACCGGCATCCACAGCTTTTTGAAGTACTGACCTGATTCGTGCATGTGTATATTGAATAAAAGGTCCGGTGTTACCATTAAAATCTATAGATTCGGCCGGATTAAACATCATTGTTTTTTTAGGATCAACTTTGAGGATGTAATACTTCAAGGCGCCGAGTCCAATCTGCTTATATAACTTATCAGCTTCAATTTCAGACAGATTGCTTGCTTTGCCCAACTCCTCAGTCATTTGACGGGCGGTATGAACCATTTCATCAACAAGGTCATCTGCATCAACAACTGTTCCTTCGCGCGATTTCATTTTGCCTTCAGGAAGTTCGACCATGCCATAAGAAAGGTGTTCGATGCCATCGGCCCACTGCCTTCCGAGTTTTTTGAGGATGAGTTTTAATACATCAAAATGATAATTTTGCTCATTTCCAACAACATAGATCATTTGATCAGCCTTGTAGTGATCGTGACGTTCTTCTGCTGTACCCAGGTCCTGGGTAATATAAACAGAGGTTCCGTCGGATCTTAGCAAAAGTTTTTCGTCGAGGCCGTCCTGCTGCAG
>DISP01000042.1 GCA_002421995.1 Bacteroidales bacterium UBA6207
CTTTGTCGCATTGTTAAGGAAATTCCGGCTTTGCATCAAAACTTTGTCACATTGTTAAGGAAATTCCGGCTTTGCATGTCAATAGAAAACAAAAAGAAGCAGGAGTATCTTGTTATAACAATATTATATGCAAATGCATACAAATTTTCACCACCATTTTGGTTGGCGCGTTTTCGGGCTCATGAGGTAGAAAGTATTGTTCCGTAAAGGCAAATTTTTCCAAAAAAAAAGCCGCTTTATTGAAGCGGCTTATGTATAAAACGGTGAGTGAGTATTATTTGATGATCACCGGCCGGATTACCCGCGACTGGTCCACTTTTTTAATTTCGATCATATATGCCCCTGCTTTTAATTCATTCACAGACAGTTTCACCTGCAATGCTCCGGCAAAAGCCGACTCTGCAACTTTTTGTCCGACCTGGTTCATGATACTTACTGATTGAATGCCGCCAACAGACTCAATATGAATGGCGTCGTGTGCCGGAACGGGATATATTTTCAATTGTGCCTCATCACTGTCTTTCAAGCCTAACAACATATCCAGGGTTACCGGAACATATTTCAGCGGATTGGACATATCGTTGCTCGTAACGATAATATTGGCATGATAGAGCTGCCCGGCAGTTACATTGCCTGTGAAAGTTGCTGTTATTTCTTGTGAAGATTCCGGCGCGACACTGCCCGACGTTGGGTTGAGGCTCAGCCAGCTTCCATCGCCCAACTGCAGCGTGGCCCTGATATTCCAGTTAGCGTTGAAGCCATACATTGAAAGTCGTTCCCATTCACCACTGGCTTCTCTGAGGAAATCGCCATTGGGATTGAGGGGGCCTCCGTCAATACCTGCAATAAAAGTTCCGGCAGGATGGGTATATCCAAAGCCGATCCAGATATCGTCGCCGGTGAGTGCCAGGGGAGTTGCAAGTGTGATCGTGTTCCAGCTTTGGGCCGTGACGCTCACTGTCTGTTGCAGCAATACTTCTCCCGGACTGCCGGTTGTTCCCGGGCCCCATATATACATGGTGGCAACTTCGGGTAAATCATTTATATACAGCTCAACCTGCGTGATATTGGCTGCAACAAACGGAGCCACGAGCGATTGCGGATACCTTGCTGCATGGAAGAACGATCCTCCCTCAACCAAGCCGATGGCATCAACATTGTCGCCATCATAATGTAAGGCGAAAGTGCCCTTGCCGGCCGGAGATTTTGTTTCTGCTTTTTGACTATTTTGGCCAAAGCTTCCTTCAAAGCCGGTGTTGCTGTTTGATGCTGGCGAAACATTGTCATGTTTGGCAAAGGCGTGGCGTTGCGGAGCTTCGGCAGCGGTTTTGGCTTTTCTCATGCCTGCAAACGAAGCTGCTCTTGTTGGGTTGGTGCCGGAGAATGCCGGTACGGCGGTAAGTGCATGTGCAGTGCTGTTGTTGATGAAATGCAGATAAGTGGAATAATCCAATGTTCCGGTGCCGGTGTTTTGGATTGTCAGCGTTTGTGTTGCTGTTCCGCCATTGTTGAGTGCCTGAACAAGGCTGGCCGGATTGATTACGATGGAAGGAATTTCGGCGCCGAAATCAATGATAAATGAAACATTTTGTCCGTCAGGATTGATACCGGCTCCAATCAGCTTGTTTCCGTCAGGTGTTGTGCCATTGATACTATAGAAAATCCATTCAGAGGCTGTTGCCATTCCGCGGCTCAGGGCATAGTCGTTGAAGCTCATCATCTCGCCTGTGATCAGGCGGGCAAAGGCACGGCGCGTATCAGGGAATGGAGGCCAGGCATCGGAATAATAGCCAAAGACTGTGCCGTCGTTCATCACTGCCGCCGGACTCATGCTGCCACCAAGGCTGTTTGGAAAGAATGTTGTTCCGCCTTGTGGTGTCCACACGAATCCTTGTTCGCCTGCATAGCCCGTCACATATTGCCCGTTTGGTGATGAAGCTGATGCTTCACCATAATCGTCAGGGCTGATTTGAATGAAGCTGCCATTGTGCCAAATAACCGGTGAGCGTGATGCCATCGGCAGATTTGCCCATCCAAAAACAACACTTCCGTCGTTGCTGATGCCGTTTGGCCGGTTGCCGGCGGGATAAACATCGCCAATCATTTCGTAACCGTTGGCCTGGCTGTATTTGAAAGCCCTGTATCCATAATCAGCATAAAATTGCATCCCAACAATCACTGAGCCATCAGCTGTCATTCCCCATGCTGAGTTATAATCGCTGAAGACAGGTTCTCCAACTGCCGGATTGAGGGGCAGGAAAGTCCATTCCTGTGTTTGCGGATGCCAGTAACCTGCCATTTGTACACTAAGGCCATCAACGGTATAGGCCGGGTTGCGGCTTGTGCCGGCAACAACACCCTGCTCCGAAACGGCTATCACCGAGGGCTCATCACCGTTCACCGCTACAAGTCCTGCTGATTGTGACCATAGCCAGCCACCTGTTCCAAATCCGGATATAGCAACAAATTGCCCGTTTTCGCTAATGTCGTACGGGAAGGTATATTCAGGAATCATAACACTTACACCCACACTTGAGGCTTCTATTACTTCATAAGTGACCGGAATAGTTAGTGTCGGTGTAGCAGGATCGTTGCTTTGGATCGTAATAGATGCCGTGTAGGTGCCTAATTGTAATCCTGTTGGGTTAAAAACAGCAGTGTGAACCATTTGATCTCCTCCGGCAAGTTCGCCCGAAAGAGGATTCAGCTCCATCCATCCGATGTTTGGCCCGTTATAATACACCGCCATTGTATAACTCAGATTGTTGATTCCTGTATTGGAAATGGTGAGGTTTTTCTGAATGTTTACGTTGATCGGACCTGTTGCGTTGAGTACAGGAGTCGAAGCCGTTATCACCGGGTTCATATTGAAGTCGTTCCCGATATAGATGTCGTCAACACTCCATCCATGGGCATAATCGCCTTCGTAGCGGAACGCGATATAAATAGTTTGACCCGCATAGGCTTCCAGATCAATTACATACTGTCGCCAGCCGTCCTGTGCCTGAGCCGGTGTCCAAACCTCTGCGAAGTCGCCTGAGGCAGGGTCGCCGCTGCCCGTGCTCACCAGAATGCTGTTTTTGTAGTAATAGAATGAGTCGAGAATATTACTCCAGAAAGCTAAAACCTTTTGACCTGTTGCCGGAATTGCCAGCTGGGGCGATACCATCCAACCATCATGAAGTCCGGGACCATAACCGTGATATGCAGAGTTATAGCCGTCGGGTGTATGGTTCAGCCATTCTGAAAGTTCCCACACAGGAGCCTGGCCATCAACATCATAGATGTTCCATCCGGCCGGAGGAAACGTGCCTGTTTCAAAACTCTCGCTCAACGGAAATGTTTTGGGAGGATTGTCGGCCACCACCTTCATCTGCATGCCTGTGACAAGCAGAAGCAGGATTAACGAACAGATTTTTAGAGTAGTTTTCATAGATGAGTAAATTAATTGAATATTAACAGATTATGTTGAAATCGTGACTATGAATTTTTATTAACCGAGCTTAATATCTTTTTTAATGCTTTTGTCAGATCGCGGTTTCTATCGGCAATTGCATTCAATTGCTGATCGAACATACGTTCTGTATCAGATTCATTTGGTTTTTTGGTTTTCTTTGACTTGGGCACAATTGAAAATTTTGTGCAATGATAGTATGTGTTTTTCACAAACACCCAAGCCTATCACGGCACAAAACTGCAACAATGAATATTTATTAGTGCTACTTTGCTGCTACAAGTAGAAGTAAAACATTGTAAATAAAGTATTTATGGTCAGCCGGAAACTTTCCGAAGCTAATTAATCAAAATTTCAACTGCCATTCATTTGGGGCGACGGGGCGA
Organism: Bacteroidales bacterium UBA6207; assembly: GCA_002421995.1. Taxonomy (GTDB): domain Bacteria; phylum Bacteroidota; class Bacteroidia; order Bacteroidales; family F082; genus JALNZU01. Next base: position 3,841 of record DISP01000042.1, read on the forward strand.
ACGAAGCGACTTTAGCGANNAGCGAACTGAGCGAACGAAGTGACTTTAGCGAACTGAGCGAACGAAGCGACGGGGCGAACTGAGAGAACTGAGAGAACGAAGCGAACTTAGCGAACTGAGCGAACGAAGCGACTTTAGAGAACTGAGCGAACGAAGCGACGGGGCGAACGAAGCGACGGGGCGAACGAAGCGACGGGGCGAACGAAGCGACGGGGCGAACGAAGTGATTAGAAATCATTGACTTCTCTGCGTTCTCTGCACCTCTTTCATGGTTCTACCGTTATAAAAAAGAACGCTGCCGAAGCTTTTTCAATCAATCCAAAATTCAATTTTAAATCGTAGCGCAAGCGTTTTGAGCTCTACAGATGCAAATGTGAAATCCCGGCTTTGTTTTTTGATTGATATAGATACACTTTATGGTTTTTCAGCGGGCCCAGTTTATACTTGCGAAAGATATTCTATCAAGCCTTGTTCCGAATTGGTAAGCTGCAGTTTTTTGCGCAGCCGGGTGCGGGCCACTTCGATGCTTCGCTGTGATTGGCCGGTGATTGAAGCAATTTCTTTTGTGGTCATATTCAGCCTCAAAAAAGCACACAGCCTGCGTTCGTTGGTAGTGAGGTCGGGATTTAGCTCGTTCAACTTGTTGTAAAAGTCGTTGTGCACATGTTGAAACCTCATTTCAAACTCATTCCAAACACTATCTTCCATGGTTTTTTCGAGGTCGTGTATTATCCCTGCAATAAGCTCCTGATTTTCTTTGCGAAATTGCGGACTGTGCTTCAATAGCTTCTGGACAATGCCTTCGACCATTTCGTTTTTTTGAATCTGGTACATCACATTGGTAGCCAATTCCTTGTTCTTTGTTTCGAGCTCAAGTTCAAGTTGCAATTTCGTGAGCTGCAGGTTTTTGTTCGAAAGCTCTGAGTTGGTTTGTTCCAGCCTTAACCTTCTGAGGCGTGCCTGCGAAAGGATATAAAGCAATCCGATGATTGTGACCACCATCACCAGCAAAAGGCCTGCAAAGAAATACCATTGTTCTTTACGTTTTTGTTCGGCCTTTCTGAGTTTTTCCTTTTCCTGAAACTGCATGGTTAACTCGAGTCCTGTCAACACTTTAGTGGTTTCTTCGGTGTTGATCAATTCGTGCTGTTCTTTCAAAAGAATATGGTATTTGAGGGCTGAGTCAGCGTTTTCAAGTCTTTTATAGAGATTAAACACATTGTCGTAGATGCCTTCGAGCAGGGTTTTACTGCCGGTTTCTTTTGCGATGGCAATGGCGTTATAGTAATGGGTTTTAGCAAGTTTGTCGTCACCAATTTTTTCGGAATATAGCCCAAGGTTGCGATATGAAGCAGCAATACCTTGCTTATCATTGCTTATAATTCTGATTTTTAATGCTTTGTCTAAAGCATCAAAAGCTTTTGCATATTCTCCCGAAATGGAATAGGCCATGCCAAGGTTGTTATACAAATTGGCCATGATGTATTTTTGCGATGGGATTGTGGCAGCAACAGCCAGACCTTTGTTATAATACTGTACCGACATTTTGA
>DISP01000099.1 GCA_002421995.1 Bacteroidales bacterium UBA6207
GTTTAGCAAGGGCAAAAAAATCAGCTGCAAAATATGTTTGAAAATTCGCCCTCCTTACAAAGCATTTTGTGCTAATTTAGTAGGGTAAAAACTGAAGTTAATTTGAAAATGGAGAGGTTTTTAGACGGACTGCCGTTGGGCGTAAGTTTGAAGAACCGGCCTGATAAAAGTTTCGTGTTTTTTTGTCAACTGACGGTTGACACAGCGTAATGATAGATTTGAACATAAACCTTTGTAAAACATAAAAATAACAAGTATGAATCCACTTGAAATTTTTCAAAAAGAAGCACCGGAAGTTGCAGAAGCATTTAATGGATTGATTGAAGCGTTAAAAAACACATCAGGATTGGATGCCAAGACCAAACAATTGGTTTACATCGGGATAAAGTCATCAATGGGAGATACAACCGCGATATATTTCCACGTTCCAATGGCGAAAAAATTAGGAGCAACCAGAGACGAGATTAGAGATACAATTTTGATAACTTTATCTGTCTGCGGATTAAAGGGTGTTGCAAGTTGCCTTCCAACAGCATTGGAAATATATGACAAAACAGAATGATTTCACACCTTGATCATCCGGCAATCCCCCGGGCTGATCTAAAAAAACCGAACAGCATAATCAACTTTATTGAATGTTGTATGCAGCTCTGCCTTCTTTAAAGTTTTTTACACCTTGCTCAAGGAAAGCAACAAATTCATCCACATTGAGGTTGTAGGCACGTGGTTGCACCAGCACCTCGTTGTTATGTCCCATCAACACATAAAATGGTTGTGCATTGACGTTGAATTTTGTAATCTGGAAATCGGCATATTTTCGTCCGATGGTCTTCTTTACTTTATTGTCGTATGTTGATGTAACCCATTCGTTTTGTGGCAAATCAGTTTTATCATCAACATAAAGTGCAATGATGAGGTATTCCTCCTGCAGTATTCGCAACACACGCGGATCGCTCCAAACATTGGCTTCCATCTCGCGACAGTTCACGCAGCCATGACCTGTGAAGTCAATGAAAATGGGTTTATTGGTTGCTTTGGCACAAGCAAGTCCTTGTTCAAAGTCGAAATATCCCTGCAACCCATGCGGCAAATGGAGCTTCTCGTGAAACTTGGGTGTTTCGCACAGTTCATTCTTTTTGGTGTCCTGACTAAAATTTCCGGTGGCCAGACTGCTGTTGTCGCGAATCATTTTGTTCAGGTCGAAGTCGTGGGTGTGCATGGGAGGCATATAGCCCGACAAAGCTTTGAGCGGAGCACCAAACATGCCCGGAAACAGATAAACCACAAATGAGAAGGTGATGATTGACAAAACCAAACGCGGTACGCTCAGGTGGGGCACATCATCATCATGCGCAAATTTCAGTTTTCCAAGCAGATACATCCCCAAGAGGAAGAAGATAACGATCCAAAGGGCAAGATAAACCTCTCTGTCAAGGATGCCCCAATGATAGGTTTGGTCGGCAACGCTTAGGAATTTGAGTCCGAGCGCCAGCTCCAGAAAACCTAAAACCACCTTTACCGAATTGAGCCAACCTCCCGATTTGGGCAGATTGCTCAGCCAGCCGGGGAAGAAAGCAAAAAGTGTGAAGGGAAGCGCAAATGCCAGCGAAAAACCAAACATCCCGATGATCGGCTTCAGCACCTGACCACCTGCCGACTCCACCAATATTGTTCCAACAATAGGGCCTGTGCAGCTGAATGAAACAAGTACCAATGTGAGTGCCATGAAAACCGAGCCCATGAAACCACCCTGATCGGCTTTGGCATCTGACTTATTCACGATCCAATGCGGCATTGTGATCTCGAACATGCCAAAGAACGAAGCAGCGAAAACCACGAAGATGAGGAAAAACAAAATATTTGGTATCCAGTGTGTGCTAAGCCAGTTGGCAATATCCGGTCCGGCAACAACCGCCAGAATAGAGCCGATGAGCGTGTAGATGGCAATGATGCTGATTCCATACACGATGGCCTGCAATTGTCCTTTCAGTTTGTTTTCTTTGTCTTTCATAAAGAACGACACCGTCATCGGGATCATAGGAAAGACGCAGGGAGTGAGAATGGCAGCAAGACCGCCAAGGAATGCCAGCAAGAAAAATCCCCACAAGGAAGCATTGGCTCCTGTGATGTCGGAAGCTCCTTTTTCTGCAGTAAGATGCTTAGTGGCACTATCTGTTCCCCCTAAACTATTGTCGTTGACCGGAATAGAAAAATCATGGTAGAGCGCAACACATCCCTGGTCATTGCAAACCATATACGCAATTTCGCCAGCGACAGTGAACTGCTTTTCGTTTGAGACAATTTTCTGCCGGAAACTTGCCTTCTCCTCAAAATAGGTTATTTCCATCTTGAAGATTTCGTCCATGGCTTTTATGCCGTTGTTTCCTTCAGTCATTTTCCCATCAATGCTGTAGGCTGTTGATGTTTCAAAGGAAAACTCAGTCGGAAGGGGGCCATCTTCAGGGATTGAAAGCGAATACAGATGAAAACCCTTGTCAATAGCGGCATTGAACACGAGTTCAAACTGATTGCCATTAACATTTTCGATGGTATAAGTCCATTTCACAGGATCGAGCGGCGCTGCAGCCACTCCACCCACTCCCACAGGAGCGGCAGACATACTGGCTGATTGCAAACTGAAAGAAAATGGCTCTTCTGCCGGCGGAAGACAACGTGTGTCATCGCAACTCATAAACTCAACATTCCCTTTAACGGTGACTGATTTTCCGGCAGCAACCTTCACTTTTTGTTTGAAAGTGGCTTCAACCGAGAAAAACTTCAAAGTCATCTCAAAGTTGGGATCATACTGTTCAATTGATTTGGATTCTGTGACTTTCCCAATCAGTTCAAAGTCGGTATTTTTCTCAAAAGTAAAGGTAGTGGCAGGTGGCGACATGGGAATGTCCTGCGAATAAAGATGCCATTTGGGTTCAATCTTTGCAATAAAAACAAGATTAAACTCATCATTACCAAGACTTTCGGTTGTAAAACGCCATTTTACCGGCTCCAATACCTGTGCCTGAGATGCAAGGCTTAGCATGAGAATGACCAACAGGCCAAAACGTTGAAAGAAGTGTTTCATATGCGTGTGTGTGCTGCAAAAATATAATTTTGAGTCAAAAACCTCTCAGCTTTAAGTCAGCTTTATGATTTATTAAGTGTTTTATTGACAACTCTGGGCTTTGGTTGGTTGCTTATTCATGATTATTTAGAAATTGATCTAAATAGTGCTTGCGCTTTAACGTAATTACAAAGCAAGATTCGATTTCAGCCACGTTTCACGGCTTTCCAGATTTTTACAGTTTCCTTTCTAACGGCATAAAGTCCGCTGATCCGATATCCGATAAGCCAAAGAATATTTCCATCCTTGTCAGTTAGCACCCATGTTTTTTTTCTTTCGGCCCGCGACAAATGCAAATCGGTCAGGAAGTCGCTCACGAGGCGGCTGCCATTCATCCCAAAAGGCACAAAACGATCGCCTTTCTGCGCTTGTCGTATGGTCAGCGGAAAATTTAAAAGTGCCAGATCGAGCATGGCCGTATTGCCCGGTTGTTTCAGGCAAAGCATGTCGGAGTTTTGCAAGATGCTGATTTCCATTTCAAAAGGCAACAAATCAGTCTGCACTTCGTTTTCCAGCACATAGGTGATTGGTGGTGTAGCTTCGTCGGCAGGCTCAATAATAAGCGAGGCGTGTGCAACTGTCAGGCGCCATTTCTCCGTCAAAAACACAGCTCCGATACCGCTTGAGCAAGAAGCCAGGATATTGTTTATTGTTTCCCCTTTAAAACCGAATTCGCCAATGAGACCATGCAGCAAGGCAGCAGCACAAGCCTCGTTCATCCAGGTCGAAAACCCGATTCGAAATCCATTTTCGTGAGCAATCAGCAGCTTTGCACGCTCTTTCTCCAGCAAGGCAGTCTGTAGCAGCGCATCCTGCTGAAGGAGTTGCAGGCTTTTCAACACGCCATCAACAGCTTCAGGCTGCAATTGTTTCAGCACCGGCACAAGCTCGTGCCGGATCTTGTTGCGCAGGTATTTGGTCTCGGAATTGCTTGCATCCTCAACAAAAGCAATGTGTTTCTGCGCCAGAAAAGCCTCAATCTCAGAGCGGCGAAAGCCAAGCAAAGGACGAATAATGTTCCCGTTTCTGTACTTCATTCCTTTGATTCCCTGCAAGCCGGAGCCACGAATAAGATGTAAGATTGAGGTTTCAAGCTGGTCATCGGCATGATGTGCTATTGCAATGGCCTTGCAATCCTGCTCCAGGCGGATGGTCTCGAACCAATCATAGCGCAATTCACGTGCTGCCATTTGAATCGAAATCTTGTGTAAGCGCGCGTAGGAGGCTGTTTCAAAACGTTTTACAAACAAAGGAATGCCAATCCCGGCGAGCATCTCCCGCACAAAAGCCTCATCGCCATCGGCTTCGGCGCCGCGCAAACCAAAATTACAATGCGCACCAATAACTTGAAATCCTGCATGATACAGCAAATGAGTCAATGCAACTGAATCAGCACCACCGCTGATGCCTACAAGGATTTTATCCCCGGGCAAGCCCAGCTTTTCGTTGCGCATCACAGATGAAACCTTATTGATCATGGCACAAAGGTAAGCCAAGCTGCTTAATTGAAATCCGGAAAAAACAGGCAGCTGCATCAATAATTTCGGCAAAACAAATCATATTTCTAATTTCGCAGAAAAAAGATGGCATTAATAACAGGGATCGTATTGGCCGGCGGAAAAAGTAACAGGTTCGGCAGCGACAAAGCACTGGCCGTGTATGGCGAGCTGCAATTGATCGAATACAGCATCCATGTTCTCCAACCACTGTGCGAACAGATTGTGATAAGTGCTAACAGCAACAATTACAAGCATTTGGGATATAATGTCGTGAAAGACAATTATAGTAATGCCGGACCACTGGCTGGTATTGAAGCCTGCATGAAAATGTTTCCCTCCGAAATATATCTTGTGGCAAGCTGCGATATTCCACTCATTAATTCATCTATCTATCGAAAAATGATCCAATCAATGAAAGGTGTGCAAGCGGCAGTAGCTTGCAATAAAAACGGTCAGGCAGAGCCACTTATCGCTGTTTATGCTGCAGATGTGTATCAAACCATTAAAGATCATTTAGAAAAAGGCATCTACAAGGCAAACCTGATTCTTGAAAAAATCAGATGTAATTACATCACTGTTGATGATGAAGTCTTGCTAAGAAACATCAACACCCTTGAACAGCTGGAACAGATACGTGAATTGAAGAACAAAGCCTGAAATGAAACAAATCTTCGAAGCGCCATATATGCTGATGATCACCGGGAGTGGCCGCGGATGTGGAAAAACATGGTTAGGTTGCGAGATTATCAGGCTTGCAGCCGACAGAAATATTGTCAGCCTGAAAGTTTCTCCTCATTTTCATTCACTAACCGACGGTTTGACCGAACTTTTCGCTGATGAATTGATGGTTTTCGCCATCGAAAACCACCACAATGAGAAAGATACCGGAAGATATCTGGCTGCAGGTGCCCAAACGTCCTACTACCTTCAGTTGAAGGCCGGCCACGAAGCTGAAGCATGGCCCATCATTGAGCCGTGGCTAAAAAACAAGCTGGTTTTGTGTGAATCGGGCGGATTGCACACAGTAGTAAAACCCGCAGTGCTCCTGTATGTTGAAGCTGAGGATGCACCAATTTCGAAATCGCAGGCAATTCAGCAGTTCAGTCACATTGCTGTTGCGGGCAATAACGGCCGTCCGAAAGTAAATCACGCATGGATTACAAAGTGGATGCTTCATTGAATGACATTGAAAATCTTCTGTAAACCTGGTTATTTATCTTCTGCAGTCACCACTTGTTTGCTTTGATTCAGTTCAGCAATCGTGCAAAAACAAGAATGCTTACCGGCACCGAAATAAAACTGAAAAAATGTGTCTGGTACTCCATTTTTTTCGAAAAATCCGACCTTCATTTTTGTATCTTTATCGTTGATTTAACGGAAAATAATCAATCCCACAAACCCAAACCTGATCACTAAGTAGTTAAACATAAATCAGTTAAATAAAATAAGTGTAAACCCGTACTATTAACGCCTTCAGCATACAGCAAACCAAATGAGCAAAGTCAAACAAAAGATAGTTTTCATACTTTTTTTTCTTTTCACGGTATGCGAAACACCGGGACAAAATCCCACGGCCACTATTGCGACTGTTGAAACACAGCCGGGCGAAGTACTGCTGCCCATATAGCTTGGTGGTTTCACCGCAACAGTGAATTCTTTCACCTTTCACATGCACTTTCCTGTTGACAGATTGAGTTTCGTCTCAATCGTTGACATCAACAGTGGATTGAGTGTCAGCAATGTAACCTGGTTTGTTTCGGGCAATACCCTGTCCATTGCATGGTTCGACATTGGGAGCACATTTCAGCCTGAGGGAGAGATTTTTAAGGTAAAGTTCAACTATTCAGGGCTCGAAGCACCCGTGACCTGGGCTTCGGGCTGCGAGGTCACTTACGGGCCAATACCGGTTGGCAACATCACTTTTACAAACGGAGGTATTTTCCTGAAGAGGTGCCCGTGCAGAGCCTGCAACTCAATTTTTTGCAGGGCTACACCTGGTTTTCTGTGAATGTTAATCCGGGAAACATGTCGCCAAACAGTCTCTTTACCGGTCTGAATCCCTGCTATGACGACCGGGTAATTGGTCAAAACTCCTTTGCTCTTTACACCGGAAGCAGTTGGTTTGGCGCACTGAATAGTCTTTCGCCCTCTTTCATGTACAGAATGAAGCTATGCAGTCCGCAATCGGTAACCATTCAGGGAGAAGTTGTTGCGCTTCAGCCGGTATCATTGACACCGGGTTACACATGGATTGGCTTTCAGCCGCAACAGTGCCAGGCTGTTTCAGATGCGCTGGCGGGGCTCAGTCCGGGACCAGCCTACATCGACCGTATCATCGGGCAACAGAGTTTCGCTTTGTGGAATGGAAGCAGCTGGGTGGGAAGTCTTGCAAATCTATGTCCGGGCAACGGATATGTTATCAGGGGTTCAAACAGCCAAACGCTGAATTATAGTTCAGACAAAACAGCCACAGAGCCAACTTCACATATATCTGCGCGAGCGAATAGCAACGACTACGGTTTTCCTCATACCATGATGCTTGTTGCAAAATTTGATATTCCAGATACGCTTTTAAACGAACTGCAAAATTTCCGGCTTGTTGCTATGGCTGGTGATGAACCACGCGGTGCTGTGCAGCTTCAGGCAGGCAGCGATATTTTTGCGTTTCTTAGTATCGCGCATGATGAGGAATCCGGACCTGAAATCACTTTTGCGCTGATAAATTCAAAGAATGGAAACACGCTTCCTCTTACTGAAACAATTGCTTTTGAGGCCATGAAAGAAGTTGGAGATACAGAAAATCCCTTCTTGTTTCATCTTCAGCAGCTTGTTGGTTTGAATGATCCGGCCGCCGATGCGATTGGACTTCCCGTTCCAAATCCGCATACCGATCATTTTGAGATCAAGATTTCAATGAAAAACAGTGGCCGGATTTATTATAAACTCAGAAGTATCAGCGGCAATGTTTTACAGCAGGGAAACTTCGAAGCACTCGATGCTGACAGCCGGCTTCATATTGATAAGAAGCAGCTCGACAGCGGTGTTTATCTGTTTGAGGCAGAAAAGATCGGAATCATTGATCGTGAAGTAGTTATAAGGAAGGTAATTAAGCTTTAATTCGAAAATCATGAGATATTTACAAGCTAAAACAGTGGGCATTTCATTCTTGAAATCGTATCATCCGTTGATTTTCGATAAATGCATTCTGATTGTAATCCTGGTCTTTTTTTCAAGCTTTTCCAGCGCCGTCAATCCCGGCTGGACACCGGTGGCAGGGCTCCAATACAATATGCAGCTGGTGGGAAAACTTCAGCTCGAAGGAGGCGGATATGCCACCAACTCCAATGATGTTGTTGCAGCTTTTATTGGCTAACAGTGTCGGGGTGTTGCCTCACCAATTGATAGTCAAGGCTATCTGTTTTTAACCATCGGATCGGATGTAACTTCGAGTGAAACAATAACCTTCAAGGCTTACCTGGCATCAGATGGCAGCATCCACAACCTCAACGAAAGCATTGCTTTTGTGAATCAGGGCGAAACCGGCACTTTCCTCAATCCGTTCATCTTCACTTATGGAGCTCCGCCAACCCAATACGCCATCACCGCAAGTGCAGGACCAAACGGCAGCATTAGTCCGTCAGGCAACGTCAGTGTTACAGAGGGAGGAAACAAAACGTTTTATATCTACCCTTCCTATGGTTATTCTATTCAGGATGTTGTGGTTGACGGCATCAGCCAGGGCGCTCTGACAAGCTATACTTTCACCAATGTTGTTACCAACCATACGATTCAGGCCACATTTCAAATTAAAACCTATGTGCTTAGCTATCTTGCAGGCTCTTACGGCAGTATCACAGGCCAAACAAGTCAAATTGTTTCGCATGGCGGAAATGGCACAGCTGTTACTGCCGTTCCTGACAACAGCTTCACCTTCATTGGTTGGAGCGACGGAAGCTTTTCCAATCCCCGAACCGACCTGAATATCACAAGCAATTTAAGTGTAACTGCTTCATTTTCATCGAGTAGCTATGTAATCACAGCAACTGCCGGAACAGGAGGCAGCATTTCGCCATCGGGTCAGGTGATTGTTGCAGGAGGAGCAAATAAAACTTTCAGTATTCTTCCAGCCTACAGCTATCAAATTGCAGATGTGTTTGTTGATGGCAATAGTGTTGGAGCCATTGCGTCATACACATTTACAAATGTTGGCGAAAATCATACCATTGAAGCTGTTTTTTCGCTCAGGACTTATACCCTGAATTACCTCGCAGGCAGCAACGGAAGCATTTCAGGCCAGTCAAATCAGCTTGTATCGCATGGCGGAACAGGCACTTCGGTAAGAGCCGTCCCTAACAGTGGTTTTGCGTTCGACAGCTGGAGCGATGGCTCCCTCGTCAATCCCAGAAGAGACCTCAGTGTTGTATCCAATATTAATGTCACAGCCTCGTTTATCAGCACTGAAATAAATCCGGGCTGGCATGGATCAACCGGAATGCAGTACAATATGCAGATCGTTTGCAAGATTATGCTTGCCGGCGGAGGTTATGCACATCAACCAACCGACCTTTTGGCTGCATTCGTGGGAATGGATTGCCGCGGCACTGCTTCTCCCCTGAATGAGCAAGGTTTGTTCTTTCTGACCGTAAACTCAAATGTAACATCAGGTGAAACCGTTGCTTTTAAATGCTATTTAGGAAGCAGCCATGAATTAGTGATACTCAATGAACGAATACCATTTGTCAATCAGGGAGAAGTGGGCACCTTCAACGAGCCTTATATATTGACGTATGACAACAATATAACGGATTACTTTATTCAAGCTGATGCTGCAGCACATGGTTCTATCAGCCCGCAAGGCAATATTTTGGTTCCGTCGGGGCAAAGCCAGCAGTTCACGATCGCTCCTGCAAGCGGATATTCCATTGCAAGTGTTTTGGTTGATGGAGTGAATGTAGGCCCTGTGAGCAATTACCAATTTTCGAATGTAACACAAAATCACAGCATTGCAGCCAGCTTTAGCGCAAACGGACTAACAATCACTGCTTCAGCCGATCCAAACGGAAGCATCACACCCAGCGGGGCTGTTGCAGTAAATTGCGGCGCAAGTCAGACGTTCAACATTGTGCCTGTTGTTGGTTTTCATGTGGCCGATGTGTTGGTTGACGGAACATCAGTTGGTGCAGTCACGACTTACACTTTCAACAATGTAACTGAAAATCATACGATTGTGGCAAGTTTTGCCGGTGACGAACTAACAATCGCTGCTTCGGCAGGTCCGAACGGGAGCATTTCGCCAAGCGGGACTGTTGCAGTGAATTATGGTGCAAATCAGACGTTTAATATCGCGCCGGCAATTGGTTTTCATTTGGCCGATGTGTTGGTGGACGGAACATCAGTTGGTGCTGTCACAACATACACTTTCAACAATGTGACTGAAAACCATACGATTGCAGCGAGTTTTTCCGTTGACGGATTAACAATCACTGCATCGGCAGGTCCAAACGGGAGCATCACACCCAGCGGGGCTGTTGCAGTAAATTACGGAGCAAATCAGACATTTAACATCCAGCCGGCGATTGGTTTTCATGTGGCCGATGTGTTGGTGGACGATGCTTCGGTGGGTGCTGTCACAACATACACTTTCAACAATGTGACTGAAAACCATACGATTGCAGCGAGTTTTGCCATTAACATCTTTACAATCACTGCTTCGGCCGGACCAAACGGAAACATCACGCCCAGCGGGGCTGTTGCAGTCAATTATGGTGCAAACCAGACCTTTAATATCCAGCCGGCGATTGGTTTTCATGTGGCCAATGTGTTGGTTGACGGTGCTTCGGTGGGTGCAGTCACAACCTACACTTTCAACAATGTGACTGAAAACCATACGATTGCAGCGAGTTTTGCCGGTGACGGACTAACAATCACTGCTACAGCAGGACCAAACGGGAGCATCACACCCAGCGGGGCTGTTGCAGTAAATTACGGCGCAAGTCAGACGTTCAACATTGTGCCTGTTGTTGGTTTTCATGTGGCCGATGTGTTGGTTGACGGAACATCAGTTGGTGCAGTCACGACTTACACTTTCAACAATGTAACTGAAAATCATACGATTGTGGCAAGTTTTGCCGGTGACGAACTAACAATCGCTGCTTCGGCAGGTCCAAACGGAAGCATCACACCCAATGGGGCTGTTGCAGTCAATTACGGCGCAAGTCAGACATTTAATATCCAGCCAGCGATTGGTTTTCATGTAGCCGATGTGTTGGTTGACGGAATATCAGTTGGTGCGGTCACGACTTACACGTTCACCAATGTGACTGAAAACCATACGATTGCAGCGAGTTTTGCTATAAACACCTTAACCATCACTGCTTCGGCCGGACCAAACGGGAGCATCACACCCAGCGGGGCTGTTGCAGTCAGTTATGGAGCAAACCAGACCTTTAATATCCAGCCGGCGATTGGTTTTCATGTGGCCGATGTGCTGGTTGACGGCGCATCGGTGGGTGCTTTAACGAGCTACACCTTCAACAATGTGATTGAAAACCATACCATTGCAGCAAGTTTTGCCATCAACACCTTTACAATCACCGCTTCGGCAGGCCCAAACGGGAGCATTTCACCCAACGGGGCGGTTGCGGTCAATTATGGCGAAAGTTTAACATTCGACTTTTATCCAAACGAAGGATTCGAGGTTTGTGCAGTTTATATTGATGGTGACAGCATTGGCAATAGTACAAATTACAGTTTTTCAAACATTAATGCGGATCATGACATTTTCGTCAGCTTTGCATTGATCAGTCATACGATCGAAAACGTCAGGAAGGACCTCAAAATTCTGCTATACCCCATTCCGGCAAAAGAATATTTTGTTGTCAAAATCAGTCGCTCGGATAGCACAGATATTATTGGGAATTATCAGTTATTTGATCTCAACGGCCTGATGGTCTTAACAGGAACTTTTACAACAAATCAATTTAATATCAGTACATCAGTTTTGATTCCGGGAGCTTACATCATTTTGGTAACAATCAACAATGAACAGCTTTACACAGTTAAGTTTAACAAAGTTGAGTGAGCGATGATTTGATTTTTGTTTAAAACTCCGATCGAATTCAATGCTTCGTTCCAGTTTACATACTATCGAATTAACAATTTGAATTTCAAAAAGCAACAATAAAATCAAAGAAAAACGTAGCTTTGTGGGTCGAATTTTTGAGTTCAACTGGTCTTTCTGTCTAAACACATCCAGGTGTCTTTCTTGAAATTCGGATAAGAATAAAAATGTAAATAAATAATTAACCGAAACTTATCATAATTAATTTACAATCAAATGTTTAAAAAGCAATTTCTTTTCGTGCTGATGCTTTTGGCAACGATCAGCATTTCGGCTAAAACATCACATTCCGAAAGCCTTGGTAACGATAAAACTGAAACAGTTGTATCAAATTCTCCGGTTGACCTAATTGAACCCGGCACTTCTTTAGCAATGCCGGCAACACCACCTCTGAACCCGGAAGTAAGAATCGGCAATTTGACCTCCGGTGCAGGCCAAGTATTGGTTTCGTTGGAGATGCTCAATTTCACCGAGAACGTTAACTCCTTTACCTTTAAAATTGTTCTTGACAACAGCATTCTCCAGTTTGTCGAGTTGGTAAACAAGGCTGGTTTCACAGGCCCAAACTATCAAACTTATCAAAACGGAAACCTCTTAAGTGTTGTTTACTACGATCTTGGCGCAGGTTATATGCCCAACGGGAAAATCTTCGACATGAAGTTTAATTT
>DISP01000002.1 GCA_002421995.1 Bacteroidales bacterium UBA6207
CCTACGTCATTCAGCCCGACGACCCTATGGAAACCGTGGCAGCCATGTTTCAGGATTCGGGCAAATACAACATCGTGGTGCTGAAGGAAGGCCGATACCTTGGCTATATCTCCCGTGCCAATGTGTTTATCACCTACCGCAACAAACTGAGCGAGATTTCGCAGGATTGATGTTGGCGTGAAGGTGTTTTGTCTTCTGTTGAGGAAGGTTCTCTATCGTTTTTAAGCTTGTTTTCAAACGAAAAACGTTTCATTCATTTTATAATTTGAGCTCAGGTAATTCATAGTTTCCACAAGCGTTGATAACACACCAAAAGGGACAAAGCGAATGCATCAGAATACTGGTTTATTACTTTTTAACTCAAATATCTGCATTAATCAACGGATGAATATGCCGCTTGGTTGGTTAAAAAACCTTTTTCAACTTATAAGGTTGAACCTGAACTTGCTTATTGAAATAATGCAAATTTCCCGACGTGAACATCAAGAGGTTGTGCGATCGCTGCAAATTATGTATTTTTACAAAAAAAAACGATGGGTGCAATAATTATCAAAGCAGATAGTCAAAGTAATAAGATACTTTCTGATCTTGCCAGGAAATTGGGGGGGGATGTCATTACCTTGAATGATGATCAATTTGAAGATTTTCTTCTTGGATCAATGATGGACTCAGCCAAAACCGGCAAAACTGTTTCGAGAGAATCTATCATGAAAAAACTCAGCAGCAAATGATTGTCGAATTCGATAAATCATTTGAGAAGTCAATTGGAAAGATTCGGGACAAATTACTTTTGAACAGGATTGAAAAAACGATCCTTAAACTGGAAAGGTCAGATGAAATAGAGGATATTCCAGGCGCAAAGAAATTATCCGGATTCAATAATTATTATCGCATTCGTATTGGAGACTATAGATTAGGATTTGAAATGATCAACTCCAGAACAGTTAGAATTATCATTTTTGCTCATCGAAAAGAAATTTATCAGACGTTTCCTTAGTTTCTTCCTTAACTTGCAAGCCAACAGCCCTTCAACCCACACCGGAGCAAATCTTTGAATCACTGCCAGGTTGATGTTTTCTTTTAGAGGGGTTTAGGGCTGACACAAGAAATGATAAGCTGCCACGAATGCACGAATGAAAGACGAATAATCTGGATGGCGCATCTGATTATGCCTTGAATGAAGCCAATAGCCAAAAGCCAACAGGCAATAAACCCCTCAACACCGGAGCAAATCCAAAAGCTTTCGGATTGAATCCCGAATCTGTGAAAGGTTGATTTATTTCCTCCGCCGGGAAAATGCAAATGACGATGAACAGGCTTTCTCAGCAAATCCAACGGATAACCTATTCGTTATTGGGTTTAATAATAAAACTTCCTTCTACAGGAGACTCTTCATCGATGTTTGCAGCAGTTGAAACAAAATGGTAAATGGAATTGAATTTGCCCGTTATCACATATTCTCCTCCAAGTTTTTCCCATCGTCCTTCGATATCGATGTATTGGTCAATGTGAGAAATATGGGTTGTCGGGCTGTCGCTCCACGAAACAGCTGTCCAGGATTTGATCGTTCCTTTGATATTTTTCCCGTCCAATTGCACAGTAGATTCAATACCTGAATCTCCATTCTCACTGTGGTAAAATAAAAGCTCTTTACTGTTCGAGCTAGTAATTTGAATGTTAACAGTTCGCGTGATACGAATTGTATCCTCCTGCGCAATACGGAAGCCACTAAAGGTGCCAAGGTACAAACCTTCGGTGGGTGGAGCTTGTTTAACACATGCTGCCAACAGACTACCGGCAAATAAAAGCAGGAAGATCTTTTTCATCGCAAACACTTTTCTTAACCCGAACAAACATCCGGGTCTAAGCCTTTGTACAAAAGTACAACAAGTAAGTGCTGAAAGTCAAAATGTCTCTTATTAAATTAATTTGGTAACTGTCTCGAAATCTGATACCCCGGTTCTCTTTTTTTGTTGATTCGTTGATCTGTTGATCCCGAAATTTCGGGATTGATTTGTTGCTGGCGCAAGCCAAAAGCCAAGAGCTTCCAGCATCCGTCACATTCAAACGCGCCAGCATCAACAAATCTACAAAGAACAAATCAACTTCTTTTATGCGGTTGATTTGTTGGTTCAGAAGGGTTTAGGGCTGACACAAGAAATGATAAGTTGCCACGAATGCACGAATGATTTTTGATGTTTGTGACTGAGCCGGCAACATCATCATCCGCGCCAGCCTCCTTTATTCGCCTTTCATTCGTGCATTCGTGGCATTAATCCATCATTTTCAAATCCCAAATTGTCAAACAGCCGTCACTCGTCACCCAGTCCCCTGTCACACCTCACGCTTCCCACAACACACTGATCACCTGTTGCTGACTTTCCTGATAGATGCAGTGTTCAAAAAACGGACGGCGGCGGAGGGCAGAATTCCATAGTACAAACCAGTCTTCGGCAAACACCTTCTCCGTTTTATGCAGGTATTTGGTGCCGTCTTCGAAGTATTCCCCTGCGCAGCTGGCAACCGGAATCTGCTTGCCCGCACCTGTATTGATGCTTTGGAAGGGGAAATCGTGGCTGTAGCGCAGCCATTTCAGCTTGCCTGCCCGGCTGCACACCATCATCAGCGGGTGGTTACCCAGGGCGATGAGGCGCAGCAGGGTGGCTGTCAGGCTTACATTGTATTTGCGGCTCAGTTCATCCACAAGGGCAAAGTTGAACCTCCTTCGGTAGAGGTCGCGTTTGATTCGGTCTTCGGGCAGGAGCAGGCAGGCAGCAAAGAGGTCGGCTTCGCGTTCTGTTTCGATGGACGAATCTAAGGTGGTCACCGAGCCATGCATCGGTATGCCGGGCAGCAGCAAGGTGTTGCGGTGGTCGTCGAGGATATAGTGTCCGAGCTCGTGACCAAAGGTAAACCGCAGCCGGGGCGAATACAGGTTGTCGTTGCCGGTGCTGTGCAGATAGATATGAAACGCACCTCTCACGTTTTCGATCAGTCCGTCGAAGCTGCCCTTGTAGTCGCCCAGCGAATAGGTGATGCCCAGTTTTTCGGCTATCAGCTGCGGCAGCACCGGCTGTGGATCGGGACAGTAGGTATCGGCATACCAGGCTGCCAGATCGGAGATTTCACTTTCTCTGGCTTTGTTCAGGTTATACTGGCTCATGACCCGGTTTTTTGTTTTCCGCCTCTCTGCGGTCGCGGAGCATCTTGGCCCTGAGCTCTTCGCTTAAATCGCTGCCGTTGCGGGCTGCTGCTGCCCTGAAGGGCATTTCTTTCACGCTCAAGGGGCGCGTTTCGGGCCTTCCCGGCCTGATCATGCCGTTGCGCAGAATCTCAGCTGCCGTGAAAGGCACTGCCGGAACCAGAACAGGGTTTTTTTTTAGCTTTTCTTCCACTGCGGACAGTGCTTTTGCCGAGGTTGGAAACAGGAATCCATTGTACTCGAGGTAGCTGCGCAGCAGGTTTGTCAAATAAACTTCTGACTGCAGATTCTTAAAATCTTTCATTTTTGCATTTCTTCGTTAAGGTTGATCTTTCTTTAATCTTTCAATAGCCCTGCTAAATCCGCATCTTCGTGCCTGTACCCAAAGCTTCGCGCAGGTATTTGAAGGCACGTGATTTAACGGCCCGCAGGTTATCGGAGGTGGTATCATATTTTGTCCGCAGGGACTCAAGCACTTCGCGGGGCGTTTTTCTACCTCGTTGTTCACTCGCCAAAATGGTCATAAAGATGTCGTTGTCGCGGGCCGATAAGCCATTGAGGGCCATACGGGCCGCTTCGTACTGCTCTGCGGTGTATTCAACTGTTTCCGCTTCTTCTTCAAAGGCAGCATCTGCATTGTAGGAGCCATCTGCCACCTCGTCGTAATAGCTGTTCACACGCTCTTCAGGTGCATCTTCCTGATGCGCGTCGTCGGTCCCGGCAGCTGTCGCATGATCACTCTCAGTTGCCTCATCCACTGCTACAGCGGTCTTGTTGTTGTTGTTGTCAACCAGGTTGTCCGAATTGTAAGGCACATTGTCCTCGTTCGCCATATGGCTGTCCGCGGCTACAGAAGACAGCACATACATGGGTTTCAGCACAATGTGTTTGCGATAGGCTTCTTCGCCCCCGTTCATCAGTTCGCGCAAGGCCTCTGCGGCAAGCTGCATCAGCCATAGTTTGACTTCCCGGCGAAGGGCTTTTTCATCCGTAATTTTTTCCAGATGATCCATTTTTGCCAGCGGATCAATTGAAACCATCACAAAGGTGTTGTTGAACACCTCATCCGGCAATTGCTTCCCGTGGCGTGGTGTATAGTTTTTACAAACCTGAAACACGATGGGCCACACATGGTCCTTGTATCTTTCGAAAAAAACATTGAAGACTGCCCCGCTGACGGTAAGGGGGTCGTCTTTCCAACTCATCTGCATGAGAAGATCTGTGTCGGAGAAGGAGTACAGATCCCGGGTTTTGTTTTTCAATTCAATCATTTTTTAAATAATATTATCTACATATTAGGTAAAACCGTGACAAGGTTCCAATTAATTCACATCCAATCACTTGCAAAAACCAAAAAAGGCTGTTTTCCTCCATTTTGCACCGCATTTGAAAAAAAGCTGTTTGCGGCGGCATAAAAACACCGCGTTTAACGTGAAAAATGAATGGTGATGCCGGACATGTATTGATCAGTTGTTGTCTGACCACAAATTTACGAAACAGCAAAGTGATTGGCCGCTTTTCGGAGCATATAGTTTTCCACAATCAGCACTGCAAAAAAAGTTGATAACTGACCCTCATCCCTCCTCTTTGGTGGTTAGAGTGTTGCCAAAGGATTAGTGATTGGAAAAAACAAGGGGGGCAATAACCAGGAATGTAGGGGGTCAATATCCCGGAATGTGATGCCATTCCGGCAGCATTGGCATTTTATTCATTGTAAAATGTATCCTCTTTCCATACCAACGGATTGTTTTCGATGTAGGTGGCAATGCGCTGCATTTCATCCCGGTCGCGGATGATGCGATCGTGAAAACGTTCCTGCCAGCCAAATGTTAGCTGATGTTGGTTGGCATAACGGCTGATGGCGCGTTTAAATCCGCCGATGACAACGGATAAACGCCCGCGCTGTCGCGAAATGGATTGCATTTTTTCATCCACCGTATCGTTTTTCCAACGGGAATCGTTTGGCGGCGAATTTTGTGAACGTTCCGGATAATCCGTTCGTTATTGGGACGATTGTTGGGACGATGACGGTTGGGACGATGACGGTTGAAACGATTGTTGAAACGATTGTTGGGACGATTGTTGGGACGATTGTTGGGACGATGTGCACATCGTCCCTGCGTCGTCCCCAACGTCATCCCCAACGTCGTCCCCAACGCCGTCCCCGTTACCACTGTTCCAATTCAGGTCAATCCTAACGATGGCGTGGATATGGTTGGGCATTACCACAAACACAGGAATCTGACATTCAGGATAATGGTCTTGAATACCGGCCAGGTTTTCGGCTGCATATTGTCCGATTTCTGATAACATCATTTCCTGCTGAACGATTCTGCCAAAAAAATGCCGCCTGTTTTTCGTGCAAATGGTGATGAAATAATCACCATTATTATAATTGTGCCACACCGCCCTTGCTGAGGCGCTGCGGTATTTATTCTGATATTTGTCGGGGTTCAGGGGCATTTTAGGTGGATGATTACTAAAGGATTCCAACCACCCTTGCCATAGGACATGAGTTGTGCGAAAACAAATCCATCACAAATTGCTCTGCCATCCGGCCTTTCAGGCTGTGGGGGTTGGAGGGGTTTGGATAAGAATCTGATGGGTTCATGTTTGGTTGTTAACTTAAGGGTTTACTTTTTCCGAAAGAAACAATTTTTTGCCTCATTTGCGCTTTGTTTTCAAGCTTGAAATGTCTGCTGATTTCCTGTGTTTTTTCAATGAAGTCATTGGTTTGATCATCTTGCTTGTAAAAAAGAACCTCAATCTCTTTGCAATTTGGGTGTTCGAATAATTGACTTAATAAGACCCGGTCCGATAATCCGCATGAATGACCAAGAATGTATATCTTATAAGCAGCACTTTCACAAAATCGAACCATGTTTCTGTAATTCTCTTTTTGTGTGTACCAAAATGATTTTATGTATTGCAGAAATTCTTTCTCATTAATGTTCTCGATCATCTGGTAATTGCTATCTATTTCATCACCATATCCAAAAATAATTGATTTTGAATCTTGAATTAAGCTTCCATGAATATTAATAAGATGTCTTGTTACAGGTAAAATGGAATGATAAAGATCAATAGTTTGTGTGTAATTAAAATTTAGGATTAAATACTGATCATCCAATGAATGATCACTTTCATCCTCAAATTTTTCATTGATAATTCTAATAAAATTTGAATTTATCGCCGGGACAGAACTAACATTATCCATCTTCAAAGTTGACAGATATTCAACAAGCTTTGTTTTTAGGATTTCGAAGATCACATGAAAGTCTTTAACTAATTGAATACCATAAGATTTATTCGAATAGTTATCTTTGATGCAAGACTGATAATACTCGATCAATTGTTCGAAATAGGCTCGTTCAATATCTACCCACCTACTTTCTAAATAGTTAGAAAAAAGCTTTTCAATAAATTCATGTTTAAAATTTAATTGTGGAGCAAAATAGCCACTTAAGAAGCCTTTTAATTCGCCAAAAGATTTAAACTCTTCCTTTATTTTAAAAACTCCTTCTATCGAAATAAGTTCATCTTCAAATTTATTTTCTCGAATAGAGTCCATATGTGCCAAAAAGGCTTTGTTCATGTACCAAAGCATAAAATTTGCATACCTTGTCTCCAACCCATGCGCCAAATCAAAGCCGTTTCCGATGATGAGCAGTTTATTCATCTTATAATAGTTTATGTTTGTTGGTCTTCAGTATCATTTCCTGTTTGCCAAAGGTGATTATATGCCTACCCAGAAGAAATATCTTTTGCTGTACTTTGACTCCGTCAACGTAAACACCTGACCAACTCCCCAGATCATAAAGCCAGACATTGTCCTTCTGGTTGATGATGACAAAATGCCTGCGGCTAACTTCCGGATCATCAAACAAGTCGAAATCGTTCTGCTTAAAGCCTTTTCTTCCAAAAGAGATGATCATTTTGTTTTCTTCATATTCTTGATCACCAAGCTGAAAAACGATCGTATTTGTAGGTTTCAGGAAATGAAGAAACCTGTACTCATGAAAAAGCAATTTTGAACTCAGGAAAGGCTGGTTGTTTTGGTTCCAGCTTGCGTTGCTTTTCTCAGCATAAACCAAGTTGTTGTAATCCATAAATGCTGTTGATTTGCCGGAAACAGCTTTTTCCTCATCGAACCTATTATTCAGAAGCTGAAATAAATTGAGATTTGATACAAAGACCTGTAAATCCGGAAACATCTCAACAGCCAGCAGTGCTTGATCCAACCCTATCTCCCACCTGCCCGAAATGAAGTAGCATTGCAGTAGAAGGTTTAGCGCTTCTGCATCAAAGAAATGTTGATTCAAATAGCCCAGAAGCAGGGAGGTGGCCTTAGAAATTTGGTTTTCTGAGATGTAAACTTCTGCCAACTCTTTCTCAACACTGGCATTTCGGTTGAGTATTAAAGCATTTTCAAAACAGTTCCTGGCATGAACCAAATCGTGCGTTGCCAGAAAATATTTCCCTTTGAGAATGGTAAATCCTAAGTTTTTATCCGATACAATACCGGAAAATAAGATAGACCGCACATTTTTCCATTGTCGGACCTGCAAATGAAATTGCAATTTCCGAACCAGCTTTTCTTCCTGCAATAACGATTTCGTTAAAAATACCGGAATATTTCGGTTGATGAGCGCTTCACCGAGCTCTGACATCGTTTGGAATCGTGACTGTGGATTGTAATGACAGGCTTTTAAAATGAAATGCTGAAGCCAGGGCTCAAAGTTCAGGATAGGTAAATCCGCATTCTTTACTTTTTGTACAATCTGCTCTTTTGAAAGTCCGGCAAAAGGATGTGCTTGATTCAGAAGCTCCAGTATGGTGATCCCCAGCGCATAAATATCTATCCGGCGATCGTCTTTGGTTGGATTTCCTTCCAGCATTTCCGGGGCTGAATACAAAATGGTTCCAATGCTTGTATTCACTGTGCCAAAATCACTGATCTTGATTGTTTTATCCTCCGAAACCAACATATTGGCCGGTTTGATGTCGTGATGCACAATTCCCTTTTCATGCAGGAAGTTAAACGCCTGGGCAAGCTGAATGAATATGTCGATAATTTGTCCGAAAGAGAGATTGTTATTACCTGCAAAATCATGGAGATTTCCCTGGCTGCAATACTCCATCACCAAAAATAAGCTATCCTTATCTTTAAAACTGCTTTTATAACTGATGATATTTTGATGGTTGATTCTCCCAAGGTGTCTGATTTCTCTGAGGATATTCACCTGATGAAACCTTTCCCTGCTGTGAAGCATTTTGATGGCAAATAGATTTTCGGAGATCGTTTCCTTTGCAAGATACACTTCTCCAAAACCTCCTTCTCCCAACGTTCGAATGTAGTTGTAGCCTTTTTGTACAAGGGTTGTTTTTATTGCTTCGTCCATCATTTGTTCTATTCTCAACCTATTTCATTCCATCTCTGATTCACACCAATCTATGGATTGTTTTATCCGTTGTTTTAAGCAAATTTTCCAGTTTTCCTCCGGCACTGGCATAACCTACCGTAACTTCATCAGCAAGTTGTATCATCATGGCATTTCTTATTTCTGCTGTTTGCTCTGTTACGCGTTTGACTTGCACATCAAACGGACTGATGATTAAAATTCTGCCTTGCGCCATGGGTTTGATGAGCTCTGGTTCGATTTTCACTTTTAATCCCCTGGCTAATGCAATGATGATAGGCTGATTGCCTTTGAGTAAAAAATGCAACACATCTTTTTCTAATTGGCTATGAAATCCGCTGATGATACAATGGCCGGCCTCACGTTGCGCAATTGCCCAATCGTAGCATTTCAAAACAACCGTTGCAGGAATAGACCGGCTACATAAAAAAGCGCTTTTCTTTAGCTCTAATAATGCCTCATTTCCTATTAGTTGTTCAATCTTCATTTTACATTACATCTTTAACTTGGACACTCTGACCATGTTTATGACTACCTTCATTATTAACTCCCCACTTTTTTTAATTAAGCTCCCCACTTTTAATTTTACTATTTCTTCTAATACAATCATTATCAGCAATTATATTAGGAACTACTCCCCACTTTTTATTACCTTAAATCCTATGACCTCCTATAAAATCCTTACCTCGTTGTGTAATTACATAAGCTTGATTAGGGTCATTTGGATTTTCTGGAATGGTATAACTAATCAAATGATTGTCTTTAAGAGGTTTCACATAATCATCCCTATATCTTTCCTTACTTTTATATCCAAGAGAAGTTGCAAGTTCTTCCAGACTTATTGGTTCAAGTGTAAGCAATAACGTACTCAATATGATCTTCCCTCTTTTCTTTAATAACTCCCCACTTTTTTCTTCCCAGCTCTCTACCTTTTTCAGTTGCTGTATCTGTATATTGTTGTTTATCAGGAATCTTATCTTATCTAGCTCCATGCTTTTTTCTTCCCATTTCTTTGCCATTTCTATTGCCAACATGTCGATATCTACTATTTCTTTTAATTCTAAGTTTAATGGCAGACCCTTTAATAAATTCAGCTTTTGCTCACCTATTTGATCAACTGTTAACTGGGCTAAACCAATAAGCACATTAAATCTATTACCAATTCTCTCAATAATAATCGGAATAGTTGTAATAAAAGGATCGTCTTCAATAAATGAAGGTCTGGCACCAAGGGTATAGTAATTCAAGTATTTGCTGATATTCTTAATTCCTGAGCCAATTTCATCTGCCCAATTCAGTTCGCTGAAAAACCGTCTGATATTTGGATTTTTAGGTTCTGCACTAAATGTATCTAGATCCAACGGACCTGTGAACCTTGGTTTGTTAGGGTTTTTTGCTTCGACCCGATCTGTGTAAATAATTATCTCACTTGCCAGTGAGGTATTATATTCTCTATGGATAATAACATTTGCTACAAGTTCCCTGAATATTAATTCCCTCAAATCCTTTCTCTGTTCTCCTTCAATAAAGAACTTTTCAGGCCATTTTGATTTTACAAAATCTATAACTCTTATATAAGTATCAACAAGATTTGTTCTTAATGGAGGCAAACGGTCATCCCAACGGTCAAGGTTTTCCCTTCGTACCATAACATCCAATTTGTAAGCAGGCAGAATATTGCCGATTGTTTCGTCTTTTCCGAAAACTAAAGCAGCTGCAAGGGTTAATCCCTCTTCGCCAGTACTGAAATCTCTTCTGATGAAATTAACATCACGGAGTATCCTGTCGTTAGAAGCTGTAAGCCATGAATGCGTTGTGTTTATAGCAGCAATCAGCTTTCTGACTTTGTCAAAAACATCTTGGCTCAGATGTTCCATTTTCAGTTCAGGAAAAATTTGAGTTTCAGTAAAATTCTGTCTTTTTCTAAAATAAATATCGCTTATCTGTCTATCATCATTTACTCTTATATCACTGTCGTTTTCTCTGTCGTAAATAGTACCGGCATGTTTATGTACCAATGAGCTTACAGGAACCCGGATGTAAAGAATATTTTTTTCCTCATATTCAGCATCTCTGACAGGCAAGGCGTAGGGTGGACTTATTACATCAGGATTATTCAATGCAGTAACTATATTTTGTTTAAGCTGCATTATATTGGCTGCTTCAAGCCCAAGGACAATCCCGTCATCTGTAACTCCCAATAAAATAATTCCTCCTTCTTTGTTCAGAAAAGACGAAACGGTATCGTATAAGGTATCAGGAACCCCATTTTGGGCTTCTTTAAACTCAATACGGATTCCTTCACCTTTATGTAAGAGTTGTTTTATTTCTTGGTGTGTTAACATAATCACTTCGATATTTTTTTCCATGTATCATTTGAAAACAAGTAAGAAACCAATTGTTTTCTTGCTTCCTCGACTGTAGTTTTTGATGCAATTGGAAAGCCGACAAATTTTGCAATTTCTCTTATTTGTTTCAATGTCATTTTGCTCAATTGTTCCATCGAATCATCAATGGATATTGTAATTTTTTTAATTAATTCCTTGTCAACTTTAAGTCCTTTATTTTGTTTTTTTCTATCTGTGAAGGGTGCTGTTAATGAAATTTGTACTCGACCTCCGAACCTTTTAAGATTTTCAATGCTCTTCTCATCAAACTTATTTTTAAGAATTTCTCTCAAGTCATGAGGAAGTTCTTCTCCCGGTTTTAAAAATATATCATATTTTGGCATAATCTTCAATTCTTTTAGTAATACGATTAATCAGATTCATCATGATTTCGCTGACCGATTGTTGGTCTGAGCCGGTGTGCCTTAATTCATACCATGCTGATTTATTAGCTCCCTGACTTAAAAATCTTGAGATGACATCAAGTCTTGGAACATGTGCCAGAACTGGTTTATTGTCAATAATTTTCCTTTCAACAGGTTCAAGCTGATCCCGAATAGATTTGTATAATTCCTCAGTTGCCTGTTGCTGGTTGATTGTACCATATTCATAACCACCAGCACGGTTCACGGCATTTAATACACAACCCAATAGGTACGGTTTTTCATGTTTTGGGATTTCTTTTACCCACTTTAATAAACGGGGCATTCCATAAACAGAAATTTTATCGGGAATAGTAACCGTTAAGAAATAGGAGCAAGCCCTCAACATTGCCTGAGTCAGGTACATTTTATTTGGTGGACAGTCAATCAGTACATAATCAAAATCACTGAATGCATTTAACATGTTCTTGCAGTAATAGTATAAAGTATCATCAGCATTTGGTTTTTGGGTAATTTCCCTGATAATGAGTTTGTCAAGCTCATCAATGTCGAATGAACCTCTTATCATTTTTAATTCTTTGGGAGCATGGATATCCGGAACAGCATCAATATATTGGCTGAACTTCACTTTAGCAATATTCGCCCATTTGTTTGGGGTAACAAGGTGGTAAATGGTAAAATCTGTTTTGTCAACTTTTGCAGGATCAACTCCGGCTGCAAGAGAAAGGCTGCATTGCGGGTCAATATCAATTAACAATACTTTCTTCCCTTTATTGGCAAGGTAGTACCCTAACAAGGTTGTAATCGTAGTTTTCCCAACCCCACCCTTATAATTTGCAATGCAAATGGAACCGGGGTGTTTGTCAATTGGAAGATTCTCCAATTTTTGTTTGATGTTTTCAGGTATATCCATCTTACTTTTTGTTTTAATTTTCCTCCTCTTCCCCATTCTCCAACTCCTTCCCCATCCTGTATTTGATGTCGTAATTGATGATAAAATCCAACTCCTCTTCTGTGAAACCGTAGTGCTCCGCTAAAACGGTATCGATTTTGTCTATAATTTGCTTAGAAATTCTTGGTTGGAATACTTGCAATTTAAGCAGTCCATATTTTTTATAGTATGCTTCTTGAAAATAGGAGTTTTCTTGAAGGTCAATTAAAAGTCTTTCGGAAAGTTCAATGAGTTTATTTTTTAAATGAATACGAACTTCTGAAAGTGCAAAAGGGAAAGTTGATACTTCTCTTTTATTTAAGTTTCTACAATCTGAATAACCAATATAGTACCAAAAGAATAAAGATGAGAGATACGTAGAGTTGGAAATTAGTCTTTCATCATCATTTTTAAAACAAATCACTTTTAATTCGGATGTTATTCTAAGACTACCATCTGTTTCATAAATTTTAGGCGCTGTTTCCAGAAATTGAAGAAAATATCTCAGTTTTCTTGTGTGAAATACCTTGTGATTGCTTGAAGATATTATGTAGTTACTGATAGATTTGTTTGATTTCAGTTTCTTTATTATGTTGGTTTCATGTTTTGTACTTACTTTTGGGATGGAATCATTGTGAAATAGAGAGTTGTCAATTGTAGTATATTTTAAAAATCCGAATAAATACTCTCTATACTCAGAATTCCACCTATAATATTTAGTGGAATATAGGGCTTTTCCTGATCCTCTATTTGAAAGAAAAATTGATAGGTGCTTATCAACACCTTCAAATAGCTTTGCTGGACGCATAGAATATGAACTATACCACAAATTATTCATTTGACTATTTAATAAATCCCTTAAACTAGAAAATCCATCAGTACTAACAATCGAAATTGGAACAATCATTCCAATAGAACCATTTTTATTGACTATTCTTGTTGACCGTTCAATTACATAGGCATAAAGATCTTTACATTCAAGAGTACTAAACTCCTTCAACTTATAATCAAAACTTGAAGCAGAATAAACAACATATGGCGGATTCCCAATGACCACATCAAAACCACCCTTATCGTGTATTATTTCATAAAACTCAGCAAACCAATGGAAAGGTTGATGGGATTGTAACCATGTGTCATAATTATTGTCAGCTGTTTGTTTGTGCAATAATTGATTGAGCTCGTTGTTGAGCGCTTTCAATCGCGTGTTCAGTTCTTCCTTCGCTTGTTTAAAATCATGGTAATCATTGCTATATCCCAATTGGATATCTTTGTATCGGGTAAAGGCATGGGCAACAATGTCGCATTTTTCTTCAATCGCATCTTTCACGATCGACCCTTCCATGTCTTCAATCAGTGACCTGGAGAGTTCTGCCTCCGTTGCAAAGCCTACGAGGGTGTTGCCGGCCCGTATGTTAAAGTCAATATCCGGCAGTGGCTCAAGACCCATATTGGGCTTGCGGTAGTCCACCTCCACCGTGGCCACCAACTTCAGAAACAACCGCAGTTTGGCAATTTCAACGGCCTCTTTCATAATGTCAACACCATAGAGGTTGCGCAGGATGATGCTTTTGTAGATATAATATTTCAGATTGGGGTGGTGCTCGCTTTGTATTTCCTCCAACACCGAGCGAAAGTATTTGTGTTTGTTTCTGAGTGCCTGTTTATTGGCCTCGTTGTGGCGGTCTTCGTCTTCCACAAAAGCACGCATGCGCATAATGCAACCTTCATACAATGGTTCAAGGATGTTGAGCGCGGCAAAAAGAAATGCCCCTGAACCACAGGTAGGGTCAATAATCGTAACGTGGTTCAGTGCTTTGTAAAAATGTTTCAAAAACTCAGGGTCTTCGGTGTTCTCAATCACATCTTGTGCAAACTGTCTGATATCGAGGTTGTACGTAATGAAATCATTAATTGTTTTAATGTCACCTCCTTCAATTTTAGCGCTGACATCTGCATACCTGCCGCGTCGGTCAACCACTTCACGCCAAATCTCTGTTGGCAAGGCATGTGTTTCCAGTGCCGGACGATTCCATTCTTTGCGTCGTTCCAACAATCCCGGACTGTTGGTGTCAAGGCCTGCTTCAATCTCTTCAGGCAATGGCAGCGTGACGCCTTTTTTAACTGCTTCATAAATATATTGGTCGCCACTTTGTTTTAAATTATGCCAAATCCCGCTCTCTGATGTCATTGCTTGCGGATATTGCCTGCCGGTTTCTTCAAACAAATAAGGCAGAATGCAATTCTTGCTGATGTAATCAGTAATATCTTCCTTGGTATAATAGGCACCCATATCTGCCCGGTAATTGATATATTTTTCAAAGATATAACCAATCACATCGGGGTTGATTTCCCTTCCTGTTGCAGATGCGCGGGTGTCGAGATGCCATTCATACTGATCAAAAAAGTCGAACACACGTTCAAAGGCTTTGTCTTCAATATCAATGGATTGATACATCTTTTCCAACTCGTGTTCATCAAACAGGCCGCCATTGAGATAGGGAATTTTGCCAATCTCGATTTTCACAGCCGCAGTCTGGCTTGCTTGATTCAATCCCTTGTGGAACAAAACAAGTAAGAAGTCACGGTAAAAGGAATAAAACTGATCCTTCCCTTTTTTCTCCTGGCTCGCGATCAGCTTATCCCGCAGGTAGTTTCGGTTATTATCAAGGAAACCTTTTTTCTGAATAAAGTAGCAAAACATGAGTCGGTTGAGCATCAGCGAGGCATACCACTCCTGATTCACCCTGTCCTGAATACCTTTGATAAAAGTAAGAAATGCCGTATGCTCTCTTTTGAACCGATCGTAGAAGGCTTTGGTAATCCTGTCGGCATTGGCATGAAAGTTTTCGTTCATTCTTTTCTTCACATCCACAATGGTAATCTTGTCCTCCTCAGCCATTTCGAAGAAAACGCCCGATGCACGCTGAAATAACAACTCAGGGTCTTGCGACACATGATAACGCGTTTCAGTCACTTTGGCCGGTTTGCCTGATTGACGAACCACAAGCTGCCAGATTTGTTCCTGGTTTTTTGAATCCACAAAAATGATCAGATGTTCCTGAAACAACTTTGTGACTTTGTTTTCAATTTTCTTTCGGATACTGTAATCCGGAATTGTTCCGGAAATTGTGGGCTGGCAGGTGAAAATCTTGAAACCACTCTTTTCAGCTACTGCTTGCAAGGTGTAGGTTATTTCATCCACCACAATGGGCTGCCTTGTGCGGTCGTTGTTCCATCCCATTTCGTTGAACAGCTCTCTAAAGCTGAACATACGGATGTGATTGAAAAATTCTTTCTTTTTTAATGCCATAGTATTATGTGTTTTTCAGGCCTAAGGAGCATATAATTTGAGGTTCTTTCCCCGGCATTTCATCCAGATTAACAATACAAAGTTTGTCTTCTTCCCGCAGCGAAACAACAAGATTGGCCAGATCATCATCAGATATCCCTGACTTTAACTGGCGGTTCAGTGTTTCTCTCGCAAACTCTTTAAAAGGATATTTAAAAATGTCGTCAATCGCTTTCTTTAATCCCTCATTCACAAACAGGGTGTTTTCGTATTCCTTGCAATACCTGTCAAGACGCATGTACACACGGTACTTCACGCCGGTTTTCTTACCAAGCGATCCTCCTGTGTTTTTTTCATCATCCCGGATAAATTTGATCCCGGTTTTCACAAGTTCGTGGTGCTGATCAAGCTTATGACTTGGTTCTGCGTATGCATTACAGGCAGCAGCTTTAAGAATGGTAAGCTGTGATTGTGTGATGATACTTCCTTTGGTGTTGACCCACGCCAGCACATCATTTTCATCATAGGTTCGGGTGTAAACAATCACACCTTCTTTGTCCTGATCAAGCTCATTGTTTTTGGTGGCATACACCACATTGGGCAAATTGGGGATGGTACGCTTCAGTTCCGGGTTGGCATCTGTGGCATTTTTCCAAATTTGATAGGCAAACGAAGCCAGATCCACTTCACTGTCGCCCTCATCATCATCCAGCATTCCTGACTTTTCGTTGTATAGATCCTCGATATTGATAGGGTCACCGTCAAAGAATACCTCATCTGAACCCACCACCTCGGAATTTTGTCTGATGCGGTGTGTTAGCCTCCGACGAAGGTTAATGATTTGTTCGATACCATCTTCCGGCAAAAATGAATAGCAAAGTATTTCATCTGCTTTCTGCCCAATGCGATCCACACGGCCAGCACGCTGTATCAAACGGATGATAGCCCATGGCAGGTCATAATTGAGGATGATGTGGGCGTCCTGCAGGTTTTGTCCTTCACTAAGCACGTCTGTTGTAATTAGCACCCTGATTTCGTTTCCGGTGACAGGGAATTTATTGCTCTGTGGGCTGAACCGCTGAGCCAGCAATGTAGGATTCTCACTATCCCCGGTCACAAACTCAAGCTTTTGAACATGTCTTTTTTTCAAATATGAGGCAATATATTTAGCCGTGTCAGCAAACTGGGTAAAAATCAACACCTTTTCTGTTTGGTGCTTCCCAACAAGCAAGCGGTGAAGTGCATTGAGTTTTCGATCTTCATCTACATTCCATTGTTGGCATAATTTGAGTATCTCCAGGATTGATTTGCTGTCACCGACAAGTTGTTTAACCAATGCAGGCACAAATAGCTCACTGCGAATCCAATCAAACTGATCTTTGTATTTCTGTCCGGCATATAAGTTATAAACCAAGGCAGCGTTTTTCAAATAAACCTGTTCATCCAGGGTGAACTGAATAAGGTTTTCATTTTCACCATCATTGTCAGTGTCATCATCTTCAAGAAATCCATCAAGATTTTGCGAGATATTTTTACCAATGGGTACCGGAAGACGATTTTGAATGGCATATAAATAAACATAGTTGCGCAAAATATGCCTGCTCAACGAGATGAGGAAAGCAAACCCACTACTTTCGAGTCGTTTAAACAGATTGGTCCGGCAAAATCCCATGAGGCGCTTACCGGCCCGCGACAGGTTCTGTATCACCACTTCTTCTTCCTTGCTTGGCTTGACGCCTGACTTTAGATTGATATAATTTCCAAGGCCATAGCGCGGCAAATCCAGCCCATTCACTGAATCAACAACCTCCTGTGAATACAACTGTGCATATTGATCGGACGGGTTGTTTGCATCAAAATCGAATTCAATTTTTTTGGCAATTCTGTCGGGGAAATACGATCGGGTTCCATCAGAAAATGTCAGGTATTTTCGTTGTTTTTCAGGATCATTCACTGCATAGTTTTCTTTGATAAAGCTTCTGGTTCTTCTCACCAGATACAACCGCATCAATTCCCGCCAGTCATCTGCAAAATGACTTTTTTCGAAAGCTTTAATACTCCTGATAAATGTTTCGGTATGCAAGGCAGAAAACTGAACCTGTCCGCCGATCATCCCTATGTAATTCTCAGGACTAATTCCCAAATCCTTGTCATCGGCAATGAACAACCTGAGCTGGTTCGACAAATCCGTATAGGACTTATTATAAGGAGTGGCCGAAAGCAAAATAACCTTGCTGTCGTTCTCTTCAAGGTACGCTTTGATGGCACGATACCTGCTTCCCTGATCATTTCGCAGGTTATGACTTTCGTCGATGATAACCAGCTTAAATCGCTTCAGATCAGGAAGTTTTCGCTGCACTTCCCCGATCGAGATCACATTCGCCTTGAGATCATACCTGTTAATATAGGCAGTCCACATCGTCTTTAAATTGGGTGGACAAATGATCAGGCTTGAAAAGAAAAAATCCTCTTCAAATATTTTTGCCAGGGCACATGCTGTAATTGTCTTTCCCAAACCAACGACATCTCCAATAAAAACCCCTTCTCTGCTGTTTAATTTTTTAGCAGCAATCAACACTGCTGCCTGCTGAAATGACAGTAATTCTTTTCTGAATACAGCGGGAATTTTAAATTCCGAAAGCCCGGCACGTGCTTCCTGCGACAAATGATAAGCCATCTTCAAATAAATGTGATAAGGCGATACCAATCTGTCTGCTGCCCAGCTATTATCTATGATTTCAATGAGTTCCTCTGTAATATCAAAGCACCAGCGGTCATTCCAGCGATCATCAAACCAACCTGACAATTTCAATGCAGCGTCCTGATCCAGCACATCAATGTTCAACTCTCCCTGTAAAGCCAAGCCCGCAAGTGTAAGGTTGCTGCTACCCAGAAATCCAACCACAGGTACCCGTTTGTCATTACTATAGGCCAGATAAAGTTTGGCATGCAAAGGATATCTCAAATGTAGTTTAACAACTACTTTCCCTTCTTTCATTTGCGCACTGAGCTTCCTAAGCGCTTTCTCATCTGCATCAGAAGGTGTTCCAATTGTCAGCTGGTCACGAAATTCCTGTGCCAGACGTTTTTTAAGTTTAGAAGCCTCATTTTGATCGAGGATGATATCATCGTCTGATCGAAAATACTCGCGTAACAACTCCACAGGGAGTTTTTGCATACCCACCAAAAGCCTGCATGTGCGGTGAAGCATATCATCATTTTCCATTACCATCTCACCAGGCAGCAAGTCAATTTTTGCATCAATCTCTTTCCATCCACGCAAATTAAAATACCCCACACAAAAGTCAGTGCGCTGCGACACCTCCAATGTTTCATTCAGAGCCTGTGTGAGATGGTTCTCAATGTTGTCGTATATTCTTGGCATAATTGTGTATAATCGTCAAATGTAGGAAAAATGTCAGTTTAACTTCTGATGGATAATGAAGTCAATCTCCTTCTCATAGGCAGCACCTCAATTTATTCTCCATTACCTTTCAGCTCCTCAAACTTCGCTTTCATGGTTGGGTTTCCGTGGGTTAGCTTTTTAATTGTCAAATCCTCTGTCTTATCATTTGCAAGCCTTAGATTGTTTTCAGAAGACTGCAAAGCCTCCTTGGTTTTCTGCAGATGAACAATTGTTTTATCAATTTCATCAATAGCCTCCTTAAATTTCCTGCTCGCCAGAAAATAATTTCGTGAAAAGCCTTCTTTGAAATTGTTTATTTTCTCTTCGAAATGGGTGATGTCAAGATTTTGGCTTCTCACCAGATTGAGTTCTGCTTTGTACTTCAACGAATTCATGGCTGCATTGCGCAACAGGGTGATAATGGGAATAAAAAATTGAGGCCGAACCACATACATTTTTTCAAACTTATGCGAAACGTCCACAATGCCGGAGTTATACAGCTCGCTTTCAGCTTCTAACAGCGTGACAAGCACGGCATATTCGCACTTCTTTTCGGCGCGGTCCTTGTCCAGCTCCCGAAAGAAGTCTTCGTTCCTTTTCTTGGTCGCCGTTTCATCGCCTTCATTCTTCATCTCAAATATGATCGAGATGATTTCATTTCCGGCATCAT
The DNA here is from genome assembly GCA_002421995.1 of Bacteroidales bacterium UBA6207. Taxonomy (GTDB): domain Bacteria; phylum Bacteroidota; class Bacteroidia; order Bacteroidales; family F082; genus JALNZU01. The sequence goes on from DISP01000002.1 coordinate 19,692, forward strand.
CAGATTCACGGTAGATAAAATCGCCCTTGCTTCCCGTGCGGGCATCGTTGTCCTTCTCAAAATAAGCTTTCTGAAAAGCCGTGGCGCGCAGTTTGTTAAATTCATTTTCGCAGTGCTGTTCCAGTGTTTCGCCAATCATCTTTGTCGAGAGTTTGAGCTTCATATCCTTGCGCAAAGCAATTTCTTCATCTTTCATTCTGATGATGTCTTCTTTCGTCTTAAGCTCGGCATTGAACTTCTCAATCAGCGACTTTTCATACAACTGCTTTTCTATTTCTTTATTCTTCAGGTCAATAGCCAACTCATCGCGTTCTTTTTCAATTTTTTGAACTGCCTCCGTCACACTGAGTTTTTTCTCTAATTCGGTCTGTTCCAGTTTGGCTTTCATCTCAGCCAACTCCGCCTCCTTTTGGCTGAGTTGCCTGGTAAGCTCTCGTTCATTTCCGGCCTTCAACTCGGCAATAAAGCTGTCTTTTTTTGCCAGCTCTTCCTGCAAAGTGTTTTTAAGGTTTGCCTCCAGCAACCTGACCGTATTTTCTTTTTCAAGTTCTTTCTGCCTGATTTGATTGGCCAGGGCATCTTTCTCTTTCTCCAATTGCTTGACCGCCTCGTTCACTGTCAGTTTCTTCTCGTTTTCGGCATTGTCAATTTTGGCCTTCATTTCGGCTATCAGTTGCTCTTTCTGTGACAACTGATCCGCAAGTTCACGTTCGTTTTTGGCTTTCAGCGCAAGAATTTCCTTATCCCTGACTGCCAGCTCTTCCTGCATCGTGTTTTTAAGCTGCGCCTCAGCAAGCCTGACAGCGTTTTCTTTTTCATTTTCTGCCAGTATCAGGCGTTTTTGCAGTTCGTCATCAAACTGCTGGTCTCTAACTTGCTTCAGAATGCTGGCAAACCCGGCTTCATCCACTTTAAAAGCTGTTTTGCAATTCGGACAGATAATATCGTTCATGGGGTTATGGTTTTTTTATTGATGGTGGTTAGTAATGTTTTGGCGCTTGGCATAGTGGCGGATTTCGGAGTACAAAACTGTCAATACACCACAAATGTTGATTTGAAAAACTGCACTTCAATTTACCACTGAACCCGCCATTACGCAAACCCGCAGTTGGCTGCTGATGTTCTCTCTTTCGTGTCTGTAAACCATTGTCCCTGTTGAGTTTTACTGTCTTTTTATTTGTCGAGTTGGTCTGTGCGATTGCGTATTTTTTATTTTCAGAAAGGGAGGATATTTTTTTAAATTCAATTTTTCTTGGGTCGGAAAGGTGGAAGCACATTTGCAAGCTTTGCACTGTGCTTGGGCTTGTGAGGCTTGCAAATGTGCTTACACCTGTCCGTTGCTCTTTCATTTCAATCTACCTATTAAATTAAAGAAGTTGTTTTTAATTTGTCTCTCAACATCAACATAACTTAACTGTCTAGTTTCTGAAATATAACTCAAAACCTCCTTAATGTCCCAAGGGTTTATTGGCCTTTGATTTATTTGAATAAATGGGCCATCGCTCTCAGTTAATAATCTGTCTAATGGAATTTTAGAAATAATATCCGTTCCATTCTTTGATTTTATCATTTTAGGATTTATTGAAAAGAAATAACCCGCCTCAATGATTGAATCAATTAGTTTTAATGAACCAGAGTACCAATGAAAAATAGCATTCTTTACTCTATATCTCTTTAGCAGTTCTAAAATCTCCTTTTCGGCTTTTCTTGAGTGAATACTTAATATTTTTTTCTTGTTCGAAACGGTTTGCAAAATCAATTCAAATGATTCAATTTGAATTGACTTAGTATTTATTCCATCTGATGAAAAGTCTAAACCTACTTCACCAATGTAAGATGTTTTGTCAATGTTTTTCAGGAATAAGTTAAATTCAGATTTATGGTTTTGTGCAAATAATGGATGCAAACCCAAAGCGATTCTACAGTTAGCGGTTTTTTGAAAGAATGGATATCCTTGTTCAAAATGACTTGGAAGGTTTGTCATTGAAATAACACTAATCCCTTGCAATTCACATTCCCTGAGAATCTTTTCGGGGTTTTTATATAAGTCAATATGGCAATGAGTATCTATTAACATTAAACATTTGCTTTATTTTTAACATAGCTGTTACCTACTTTCCTAACCCAATTTTTTAACTCGTCTCTGGTTCTTGAAACCACCCCAACATATTTATGTAATTTGGTTAAATTTTTAACTCCATTAACTATTAGTTCCTGCTTTATCTCTTGGTCATTTAAGTTTTTGCTTAAGTATTCCAGCATTGAATTAATGTCTTGAGCCATTTTTCTTTTTTCTTTAATTGGAAAAAGGTCATTGATTGAATTTCCATATGTTGATTTATCAACTACATTTTTTAAGGCTGCTTGTCGATAAACACAAGGCATACAAACACCACAGTGGTCAGCATCTTTAATTTGCCAATGTGCCCTATGTCCTCTTTTGCCGCAAGAATTAGAATCTTTGATTATTGACAGTAAGTTATTTTTATCAATACATTCTGAAACCATTTCCCCTTTTGTTTTAAACTCATAAGGATTTTCAATTTCTGTGTTAATTGATAGTTTTTTCCAGATACTGGATACTGTTTCAATCACAAACGGATGTGTAGTTCTGGTGCTACAAGAACTTCTTCTAGATGAACTTAAAGGATAGTTAAGTGATACTGTGCCATTTTCAGGAATAATTATTTTACTTGTTTTTGTTGCTTGTGCTGCAACTAAAGCCAAACCAATAAAAAGGATTGAGCGACTTCTGAATGTTGTCTCCCTTGCTAAGTCTGACTCTTTTAGAAAAACTTCAACCGATGGAATAAGTTCAAATTGCAAAGGGTACAGCGTTTGTAACTTAGGTAATAGCTTATTTTGGTCTCCCTTAGGTCCGTGCATTTGACTATCATATTGTGAAGCAAACAGTACCTTTTTAGTTGGATTTAGTTTTAAGAAGTCAATCGCACCAATCAATGAATCTAGACCACCAGAGAACAAATTTACTTGCTCAAATACGCCTGTATAATTACTATTTAATGTTGCAGAAGGCAAAGTTGATTTTTCTTGCCTAAAGGAAATAGACCAATAATCACCAGTTAAAAATGAAAGTAGTTTTTCAAGGTCTTCTTTACAACTATTCCATGAAGTGAGGTTGTGAACAGGGAAGTTTACGCTTATTTCTCTTGACCATCCATCAACTGAATTACTTTTTCTTTCTATGAATCTATCTATGCCATAAACAGAGGAACTAATTATAAAAAAGTCATAAACCTCTTTGCTGACACTATTCATAAATGGTAATAATTCATCTAAATCAATACTAAGCAATGAACTTTTGCCTTTATCGTCTTTTATATTGATTTCCCCAACCCAAATATTTTTTGGGTCTTTTTTCGTTTGGATTGTACTAATATTAATCTTTTTCATCGCAAATAATTTTTATGACTGAATCAAAAATTTTCTCAATTTCATTTTTACCCGATTCTCCTTTCCAATCAATTTTCGACACAGGTCTTTGAGTGTTCAGTACTTTAACTTGACCGAGAATATCTTCCTTTATAATTCTAAAAGTTTCTTTAGAATTTTCAGCTCCTTTTTGTTGTTCAATTTTCTCTTGAAATCTTTGTGATAGATGCTCGAAAATATATAGCCCCCAAAATCTGCATAACATATCACCTAGTCCCATATCATCAACCATTTGCTTTACTAAATCTTCGAATTTTTGAAGGTCATTATTAGCAGAAATAGCAAGTTCATTCATAACTTCACAAGATGCTTTGTTCGCTGCCGTCTCATCCATTCCCTCATTTGATTCACTGCAATACACTAAAAGAAAATCTATAACTTCTTGAAAGGTTTTACCAGCTAACTTGCCAAAACCTATTTCAACTAATGTTTTTTCTAATCCTTGACTTCCAACACTACTAAAGAATCCAACTATTCTACCAGCTGATTTTCTTCCTGCCTTCCCAATCGATTTAGATTTTCCACTAACAATTTTAGACCTGCCGCCACCTGTTCTAACAAGATTGGTAAAAGCAGACTTTAGGTGTGATGCCCTCCTAATTTCAATCTTTTTATAAATTTTTACTGCATCATCTTGAGAAATGGTTTGATTCTTTTCTAACTCTTTTTCTTTTTCAACCGTTTTTGAAATATGAGTTATAGTTTTACTTAAATCACCCCATTGTGGTTGATTTGGTACACCTGGTGTCATTCTTTGAGTAGTTCCCATTACTTCCTTGGATTTAATGCTTTATAAATGCTTGAATCTTTTGAAAAATGCTTATAGATACTTTCTATTTCTGCATTATTCTTAGCTGCTAATTGAAAATCATTTCTTAAACTAAATGGTATTTTAGTGTTATCAGCTTTGTTAATTGCTCTTATATAAGAATCAATAACACCATTGATTTTATGAATCATCAATTCAATAAAAACTTTGTGAATACTGTCATTTTCAGGTGATTTGATTAACTCTTTCTCCAAAAGGTTGAGAAGCGTTTCAATTTCTGAATCATTTAGCTTTCCGCTAATTTCTTGTTGAACCTCTTTATTTAGTATGCTTCCAGACCCGTGATTAATTAATTTTTTGCTTAGTACTCTAATATGAGGTGGAATTAAAGAAGCACCGCTTATTGTAGTAGAAAGTTGGTCTCTTGAAATCCAGTAGTAATCTCTTAAATCAACACCAGAAATCTTGGGTTCTGAACTTAACCATTTAATAACTTTTTCAGATGCCCACTCTGCGGAAAATTGCCTTTTGATCTCTTCAATATTATTTTTCGATGCGAGTTCTTCCAAAAGCAAAATTTGTTTAGGTTCTCCTTTTTGAGCAGTTTGCCAATTGTATAATTCTTTAAAAAGGTTTGTTGTTGAATATTCCAACACCATTAATTTAGCAAGTACATCAATTTTAAATTCTGCTATCCTAGCAACTTTTACTAGTCTATTGCGAAGGGTAAAAGTGTTCAAAAATCTTTTTATCTGCCTTGGATTGCCTTTAAGACCTTCCGTTATGATTGGCGATAATGATGCTATAAGTGAGATGCTTTCAGTTAATTCTTGTTTCTGCTGTGGGTTTGCAAATTCCTGAATATCACCTAATCCAAACACATCGTATCTATTAGTTTCTCTGTTTTTACTAAATGCTTTAATCACTTTAACAAAATCATTTCCCATTATTTTCTTGCAATAAAGCAGAGTTAAATAAGTTTCAACTTCGTTGTCAGTTAATTTCGGTAAGTAGTAGGGTATTTGAATAAGCTTTTCAAGGTAATCACTAACAATTCTTTTATTTCTGCTGTCAGGGTCACTTGAGTTTTCAATATTATCAGTTTTATAGCGGTGTTCAATAGCAAATCTTACTATCCTTGGGTCGGCACCAATAACAAAGGCAGTTTTCTCAACATTAAGGAAAAGCTTAATTGCTTCAAGATTTTCTATCAACCTATCAGGCGTACATCTATCTAAATCATCAATGATTACAACAAGTTTTTTTATTCCTGATTTTTCAATCATTGCATTAAAGTCATCTCGAAATTCTCTAATTATTGTAACTTCTTTGTCCTCATTTTTTTTAATGATATCCTTTAAAAACTCTTCAGCATCTTCACCTTTTAATTTATCTGCTAAGTCTTCTTTGCTAAGTTGAGAGAATTCATTCATTAGAAATGGTAATAATGAAACGCCTCCTGATAAAAAAGCTGCTGCACCGGGCACTATCACTTTTTTAAAACTCAGCCCAAGTAATCTCATCCATTTTACTGACATTAAAAGTTTAGTCGTTTTGTCTTTGACTTTATTTCCAATGGTTTTATGCTTATCAAAACTCTCAATTATAGATTCTAATAAAGCAGCTTTTGCATCATCATAGCCTTCAAAAACCCAACCATTAAAATACAAAACAAGAGTACCGTCATTTAATCCATCATCTTTACCGCCTGTTAATTCTTTTTCAACTATTTTGAGAATACTCGATTTTCCACTTCCCCAATCACCAAACACACCGATTGTTACAGGCAATACTTTATCATCTTTAATAACGTCTACTAGTAAATCTGCGTGTACTTTGAAGCCTAAAAGGTCTTCGGATGTTTCATTGTCTGCCCACATAGTTATTTGTTTTTCTTAGTTTTCTTGTTAAAATTAAGTATCTGACAACTCGCTAATTTAATATTAATAATCTCTGTAACGTCATTCAGTGCTTTGGCAAAAAATGGCTCTTTTGGTTTTGCGAAGGGTCGGCTTGTGTGTCTGGCAAAACCAAATGTACCATTTGTGCAGTGACAGTCCGATTGTTATATAGTCTGTATGTTTTTGGTCACCTGTCAAAATGGTTTACATTTTTTTTCGTTCCTATTTCTCTGTCGGGTTGTGTCGTCCGTTACACTTGCAGCCAACGTTTGGCAGATTTGCGATGGGCGGGCTTTTCAGCACAAATGTTCATTCGGAGAACTGCACTTTCTTTACCCACAAATGTGTCATAGAAGCACGTCACCACGCCTATTGCAAATCTACTTTTAGCTGCTGGCATTTTTTTCTGTCGTGTTAGTTGAGTTGTCTTTCAGTTATGTCTTTTAGAATATTCTTGCCAAGTTTTTTTAGTAACTCAATTTCTTTGTCGTTTAAGTTTTCAAATGTAATCATACTTTCGTGGTGTAAATATGTAAACACTTTTCTGTCTGCTGAAAAAAGGTACAATTCGTCAAACTCGTAGTAGTGATGAAGTTCGTCATAGTCTTTGTAATTTCGTGGTGGCGTCATTCCTAATTCGTGTTGTGCAAACTCATATTCTAATAGTTTCTGTTTGCAATTTTCGTTAAGGTCAAACTTAACAATAATGTCGGTGTCCAACTCAGCAAGTCCCTTTTCATTAAGTTCCCAATTCGTAAAATAGTTAAGTCCTTTCGGAAACAGGTCTTGTTTAGTAACAACACTCATAAAACCGAAACTGTCTGCAACTTGGAAGATAAAATCATTAAGGATTGTACGCCAAATGTCTTCTGTGATATTTTCCCACGAAGGAGGGTTTTGTCCTTGGAGTTTCACGTTGTTTAGATATTGATATTCTTTCATTCGGCTCGTCTTTTAAGCTCGGTTTTATGCTTGCAGCTAACTAGCCGCTAACCGCCACTCTATTACGTATATCTCGCCACTTAATCGTTGATATCCGCAACTTGGCGAAATCACTGCTTCAATTTTCTTCTTACCATTCAATATTTTCATATCACATCAATTTTAAAACCACAATCAAAAACCACAAAAGAGCCATCCGAACACCTTATCAGCATCCATCATAGCTCTTTCTTTCTTTAACCTCTTTGTATAACGGCACAAGCAGCAGGCCGTTAAACAAGGCACTAAAGATAAGCGAAGTATGCGTTAGATAAAATACCAGCGATAAATTTAGAATGAATCTAAGGAAATGGAAACAAAGGAAGCGTCCATTGGTAATCGCAAAGATGCTTGAATGGTCTTGTTTGCCACGAAAGCAATAATAGTCGTTATTCATTCGTGCATTTGTGGCATCATTAGTTGTTGCACCTTCGTAAATAAAGCATGCCGTCACCTTCATCAAGCGTGCACAAGCGTTCTCCAAGCACGCTGATACGTTCTTCTTGTGCGCTGATGCAATGTTCAAGTGTGCTGGCGCATTCTTTTTGTACGCTGATGCAATGTTCAAGTGTGCCGGAGCATTCTTTTTGTGCGCTGACGCAATGTTCAAGTGCGCTGACGCATTCTTTTTGTACGCTGATGCATTGTCCTAGTGTGCCGGAGCATTCTTTTTGTACGCTGACGCTTTATCCAGGTGCGCTGACGCATTAACCAGGAATGCAGTTGGGTTCACAGGAAAAATTCTACCCAAATATCATATTTATCAACTGCTCAAATCCCCTCTTTTTCCGGCTATCGCTCCATGCAAAATGTTCCGAATTTTCAACAATCCAGTCAAAAGCTAACAACTAAAGGCTAAAAGCCTATTAAACCACCAATATAAAACACTGAAATACAACACGATACGATTTTGTCACGGTTTTGCCTAATAGGTAGAGGTTAAAGATTAAATACTATGCCAACATTTTTACATATGGTAGAGCGGCTTGCCCGCGAGTTCAGGAAGCAGTTCGCCAAAACGAAAAAGCCTCCCCGCCGGCAACCGATATCATTGCAGCGTGTCAAAGCACTGTGGCTGTTGGTCAGGGCTGCCGGGCGGCACTCTGAGACTCCGCCACCCTGTGGCGACACTCATTATGCCTATACACCCGACCTGCGCATGCTCCAGCAAAAAAAGTTTCACACCATCGCAGGGAGCAACGCCCCTCCGGCTGTAGTGTCTTCAACGCGAAAAAATCAAAATATTAAAAATTCAAAACATTTTATATAATGACAAAAGAAATCACTTTTATTCAGAAATTCAATGCCATCAAACGGGTGCTCGAAAATCACAGCAGCGCCTTCGATGGAAAACCGAACGCCATCGCGTTCAGAGACCGTTTCTTCAGCAAATCGCTCGAACTCTCCAACCGTCTCAACAATCTTGTGCGCCCTGTCAGCAGCTTCTATGCCGATCGCAAGTCGCAACGTGAAAACCTTCAAAACCAGCTCCAGCGGATGACTGATTTTGGGATCATGCTGGCCAAAGGCACTCAAAACAGCGCCATGCTGAACACCTTCACAAGGTATAAGCAAATGATCAAGACGACATCGGCCAGTATGATGCTTCAGGTGGCACTCGATGAGCTCAGCCTGATCAATTCGCAGATGGCTGCTGCAGAAGCACTTGGCCTCGATAGCAGCTTTATGGATGGTTTTGAGGAGATGCTTGCAGGGTATCAAGAGGCCTATAATTCGGCCCAGAACCAGTTGGATGTTCGCCGTGCCGAACGCGATGCCGTGAACACCCTCATCAAGGAGTGCAACGACATCCTGCGTTTTGAACTCGACCAGTTTGTCCGCTTCAACGCCCCCGAAAACCAGTCGCTGGCCCAAAACTACCAGCGTCTGCGCAGGGTGAAACGTTCCGGCTCCAATTCAGCGAACAACATGCCCGAAACCTCCGACATCATCGGCACCGTGAGCGATGCCGCTACCGGACTTCCGGTGGCCGGCGCTGTGGTCAAACTCATCGAGCAGGGATGGACCATCACCACCGACGGGGATGGCGATTTTCTGTTTGATGACCTGTCTGCAGGACATCTTACCATTAGCTGCCATGCCTCCGGCTACGAAGTGCCCGAAATCGCCGCCATCGACCTGGGTCTCAACGACCATGTGGTGTGGAACTTCCAGCTTACGAAGCTGGCCTCCGGCAGCTGATCCACCAAGCTCAGATAGCCAATCGTCCCAAAAGCCTTGCCCTAGCGGCGGGGCTTTTTTTTCTGTTGATGCGTTGATTTGTTGATCTGTTGATTTGTTGCTGGCGCAAGCCTTAGCTTAAGCTTAAGCTAAAGCTAAAAGCCAAGAGCCTTCAGCACCGCTCACATTCAAACGCGCAAGCATCAACAAATCAACAAAGAACAAATCAACTTCTTTTATGCGGTTGATTTGTTGCTGGCGCAAGCCAAAACCAACGGCCAAGTTCCTCCAAAAGCCATTGCCAAAATTGTTCTATTATAAAACGACCTCGCGGGGCAGATACCTTTCCTGATGCTGAAAGCAGCAGGTGTCGCAGTCACAGACTACGCCAAGCGCTGGTAATCAGCTATTGAAGCTGTCACAATAAATGCAGCCACTTATTTATCCTCTAAAATTAAACAATTCAAATACCCTAGCTTCAGGTGTCGCGATTGAACTTTAAACTTTGAACTCCTCAAAACCCCCTTCCAAACATTTCCCAAAACCTGATTTCCATCTCTTTCCAGCGTTGCACGGTAGCAGCGGCAAAGTCTTTCGAGAAGCGGCTCAGCTCTTTGGAGGCCTCGGCTTTTTTACCTTCTTTGAGCAGGAGCGCGGCTCTTTTTTCGGCAAGCGGCATTTCATCAAAGGCCTTTTGTTCAAACTCACGCACATTGCCTAGCACAATGTCTTTGGTTTTGCCCTAGCTTCAGGTGTCGCGATTGAACTTTAAACTTTGAACTTTAAACTTTGAACTCCTCAAAACCCCCTTCCAAACATTTCCCAAAACCTGATTTCCATCTCTTTCCAGCGTTGTACTGTGGCAGCGGCAAAGTCTTTCGAGAAGCGGCTCAGCTCTTTGGAGGCCTCGGCTTTTTTACCTTCTTTGAGCAGGAGCGCGGCTCTTTTTTCGGCAAGCGGCATTTCATCAAAGGCCTTTTGTTCAAACTCACGCACATTGCCTAGCACAATGTCTTTGGTTTTGCCCCAGCTCACGGTGGCCAGCTTGTTGGCTTTGCGGTAGTGCCAGAGGGCGGCATCTTCGCGGTATCTTTTTTGTCCGCAAAACTCAAAACCGGCAGGCAATTCCGAAGCGCCGGCATAGATGGGGATGCGCGGACTCTCGCCCGGGTTGTCAAACGAAAACCAGCTCACTCCGCCAATCTCGTCGGGCAGCCAGCCTCGCAGCTGGGTGATGTGGCTGTAGGAGCACCAGCTCACCGACACCGTGCGCTGAAATTCCACCGTGCCGGGAGCCAGATAGTTGAGGGTGTTGCGCATATCGGTGGTCAGCCAGGGGTTTGCCACCGGACTCACAAGGGTGTCGGCACCAATTTCGTTGCGTTTGTCGTCGTATTTCTTTTTGATGTATTTCACCTTTCGGGTCATGTCGTAGGCGGTGC